>CAYQYP010000624.1:0-2012 GCA_964421755.1 uncultured Acidobacteriota bacterium | reverse complement strand
CCCAACACAGTACACGCTGCGCGATTCACATTCCATGTTTCGCGCACAGCTTCTGCGTCCCCTCTCCGCTGGCACCCCAAACGCGATAAACGCGCTCCTCCCTGCAGCACAGTACCAGACATCGCGATGTCAGGCAGTATGCGCCCATGGCATGCGTCATCATGGGTTATGATCGAGACTCTCCCTCGCCGGCGGAGTGCTCTTCAAACAGTCAAACAGATCAGACCCGAATGGCACTTCCATAAGCCGTACAGTATAGACCGATAAGAATAGAGAAAAGCAGGCCTCCAAGCCGACGAGATTGTTGTTGCGACAATCAACGAGCAAGGAGGTCTGCAATGGACAAGTATACTCAAGGACGGCTGGGCCGCCAAGTCCGCCGAGTTCGCCAACGCGTGGTGGAGGATCGCGACCTGTGCTTTCGGCGACTCTTGCCCGAGACGCAGGTTCAAGCGGCCTTGGAGCGGCATCAGGTCCGTTATCGCCAACGCCTGTACACGCCGCTGCTGACGATCTGGACGTTTCTGTACCAAGTGCTTGCCGCGGATCAGTCCTGTCGGGCGGCGGTCGCTCGTCTGTTGGCGTTCTTGTGCGTGGGCGGCGAGATCTCAGGCAGCGCCAAGACCGATCCGTACTGCAAGGCACGCCAGCGTCTGCCGGAGGAACTCTTGGCGGATCTGACGCGTCGTAGCGGCTGGGAACTGCAACGTCGGGTTCCCGCCCCCGCGTTGTTGGGCGGCCGGCCCATCCTGATCGCCGACGGCACGACCGTGAGCATGCCGGACACCCCGGCCAATCAGAAAGCCTATCCGCAGCAGGCGGCGCAAAAGAAAGGTCTGGGCTTTCCCATCGTGCGTCTGGTCGGACTGATCAGTCTCTCGTGCGGCGCCGTACGGGATGTGGCCATGGGATCGTATCAGGGCAAGCAGACCGGGGAGACGGCCCTCCTACGGCAGTTGCTCGGCCATCTGGAGGTCGGGGACGTCCTGTTGGGCGATGCGATATTCTCCGACTACTGGACCATGGCCCTGGTGTCGGCACGTGGTGTGGACCTAGTCAGCCGTCAAGAGGGCCATCGTCGGGTGGATTACCGCCGGGGCCGGCGGCTGGGCCGTCAGGATCACGTGGCGGCCTGGGACCGACCCCGTCGGCCCTCGTGGATGAGCGAGAAGCTCTACGAGAGCCTGCCCCGAACGCTGAGCATTCGCGAGGTAAAGGTGGAGATCTCTCAAAAGGGCTTTCGCTGTCGCTGCCTGAAGCTGGCGACCACGTTGCTGGATGCGCAGGTCTATCCCCCGCAGGACCTGGCCCTGGCGTTCCGCTGCCGCTGGCACGCGGAACTGGACTTGCGTTCGATCAAGCATGTGATGCAGATGGACGTGCTGCGGTGCAAGAGCCCCGGGATGGTTCGCAAGGAAATCTGGATGCACCTGCTGGCCTACAACTTGATCCGCACGCTGATGGCCCAGGCGGCGGCTACGGCCGGCGTCGGTCCGCGTGACCTCAGCTTCAAAGGAACGCTCCAGACGCTGGTTGCCTTCGCCGCAGCCGGCTCGTCGTGTCCCGCGCGAAGGAACGAGCTGTATGCGGCGGTCCTGCGGGCCGTGGCTACCCATCGCGTCAATGACCGCCCGGATCGAATCGAGCCGCGAGCGGTGAAAAGAAGACCCAAGAAACAGGTCTATCTGACCGAGCCTCGCCCCCTCGCCAAAACGCGCCTACTCAACACAACTTAGGTCCTATGGAAGTGCCATTCGGGTCAGCCCCTCGATTACGCTTTAAGGGGCGGAAAGGGGGCCCCGCCCGAAGTGGTCGCGCGCGGGAAGTTTGTCGCGTTGGGGCCTGGGGCTTGGAACGCGAGCGAGGCGTTCGCTTGGGGCGGTCCGGACCTCTTGAGGCGTGCGAAGCACCCTCTGTGTTGGTGGCCTCAAGGCGGAACACTCCCGCCGGGCCCGGCGGAATCCGGATCGGTCCGGCCCTTCCGCTTCGGCAATTCCTCCGGACTCGGGGGC
>CAYQYP010000623.1:0-7876 GCA_964421755.1 uncultured Acidobacteriota bacterium | reverse complement strand
CGTTCTTAGCCCCGAAGAGACGTATGCGCTTCCCGTCCCAGACTGAATTCCCGCGTTCCCCGGGATGACTCAGATCGTCACGTTCCACCTTGGCACCATCGTGGATCGCCCAAATGCTTTGCACTCCCGCCGAGGCAGATGCCACGGAGAGAAGGGCTATCAAGGAAGCGAGCACCGTCTTTGAAATGGCGTTCATACCGACCTCCCGGGGAAACAGTTTTCCGGCAACCGCATCAGAATCCGACCGGCCATAACAAGTCCGTCAATACTTGTGTGCCGAACGCACTTCTCCGACCTTTTCAACACCCTCGGTGCGTGCACCGCACCGCACCCTACGCCTGCAGCTCCTTCTTCAGCCAACCGAAGGCGCGGTCCTGCATTTCACGGTTAAACTCGTGGGGGCCGTCGAAGAAGACTCCCTCGAATTTGCCCGGTGCTCCCATCTTCGCATAGACCCGTCGGAGCTTCTCGACCGCTTGCTCGGCCGCAGTCAATGGATACAGCTCATCCTTCCGTCCGTTGATCGTCATCAGGGCATTAGGCCAGTGAAGCGCGCCGATGTCCGGCCAGTCCAGATCCGTGTATAGACCAGGAACCAGCTTCGTGAACCCGATGCCGTTGCGAACGTTGTTGCGCGCCATTCCCTGGTACTCCGCCATCCAGCAGACCGCAACGGAAGCGCGGATCGCCGGGTGCAAGGCTCCCAGGTAAATCGTCCGAACCGAGCCGAGGCTCAGACCCAGGCAACCGACGCGCTTGGGATCCACTTCCGGCCGTGTGAGCAAGTACTCGGTCATTCGGATGTCATCCCAGGCGTTGATTCCCGACCAGGTGACCCCGCACGTGAGGGCGGTTCTGCTGATCAGCTCTTCATGTTGCCAGGACCGCGCGTTGAATTCCTGTACGTCCTGCGCGGTTACTTCCAGTGTTCGCTTGCGGATTCGGGGCGGGTCCGCCTCGAAATAGAGGCCTCGCTCGCCCCAGTGGAGCATGTCGGGCACAAGGACGACAAAACCCAGACGCGCAAGTTCGTCGGCAATGCTCCGTCCGCCGTAGTAGGTTTCCTTGTATTTGGTCAGCTCAGGGTTCTCCGGATCGACCTGAACCAGCTTTTCCTTGCCCCAGAAATAGAATCCACCGTGGTCGTGCAAAGCGACCACGCCGGGCAATTTCGTCTTCGCCTTGGGGAGCAGCAGGTATGCAGTCGCTCGGATGTCGGGGGTGGTGCTGATTTCCAGGCGCTCTCGCATGTAAGAGCCCTGGTCGGTCCGATCCAGGACCCGGACTGCCGGGTCAACCGCAGAGGGACTGTAGTGGAAATCCGCCAGCAACGTCTTTCGCGCTTGCTCACACCAAGCCTTCGGGTCCGTGAATTCCCTGCGCAGGAAGCTAAGTTTCGGGTCGCGACACTTGGCGGAGAGCTTTTCGAATACGTTGGTCCAGTGGGTTCCCAGATCGGGAGCAGGGGCAGCCTGCTGGTCCGGTAGAGGGGCCCGGGCAGACTGGGGACCTGACTGCGGGTGTCCCGCCGTGGCAACGGCGGCAGTTGTCACTGCGCCAGCGGACGCGGTCTTGATGAATTTGCGTCGATTCATGCTGTCTCCTTATGTGCGTAACCGAGGTCAACAGAACCGCAAACGCAGCGCTTTCCAGCGGAGTGCGCGGATCGTCACCGAAAGCAGAATTCTGTCCCCTGCCAAAACGGTTGCTTCCGGCTACAATCCGCGCACTCCGCTGGAAAGCGCTGCGTTTGCGGTTCTGTTGACCTCGCCACAGGGCCAAACCAAGCTACTGGAGCCGCGGTGATCAAGGCAGCGCGTACGCCACCACGACGTCGGAAAGCTTCGTGCTGAAATAGCCGCCGCCGCCCGCCGCAATAACGACGTACTGCTTGCCACTCGCCATGAAAGTCGCCGGGGTGGCGTGCCCGTTGGCCTCGAGACGCGTCTCCCAGACCATGCGGCCGTTGCTCGAGTCGAAAGCCCGAAATCGTGAGTCATTCGTCCCCGCAATGAAGACGAGGCCACCGGCGGTGGCAACGGCCCCGCCAAGACTTAAGGCGCCGGTTTGCTTGATGCGTTTAGCTTCGAGCTCATCAACTGTGCCGAGCGGCACCTTCCAGACCGTCTCTCCGGTGTTCAGGTTGATCGCGTGCAGCAGTCCCCAGGGAGGCTTGGCACAAGGCCACCGGTTCGGGTCCCAAAAACGGGCGTACTCGCCCCATTCGCTTGCCCGCCGGTACGGTAAAGGAGCATCCTGCGACTGAGGTTTCATGAAGCCGATCGCGCCGACCTCGTTCGTATTCACGTACAGAAGGCCGGTTCGGGGATCGAGCGCCCCACCTGACCAGTTGCCGCCTCCCAGCGTGCCCGGGAGATAAAGGGTCAGTCCCAGGCCGAGAGGAGAATAGATCGAGCGGCCGCTCGTCCGTTCAAACAGCGCGCGGCAATAACGCTCCGATTCGGGGGTCACGTCGGATATATCCCGCTCGGTCATGGAGTGACGTGAAAGTGGCGCCGGTTTTAGCGGAAACGGTTGAGTCCGCCAGGCGTTCTCCCCCGGCACGTCGCTCGGAGGAACGGGTCTTTCCTCCACAGGGAAAAGCGGTTCCCCGGTCAGCCGGTTCAGCACAAAGACGAGTCCTGTCTTCGTGACCTGAACAACCGCCGGCACCGGACTTCCGTTGCTCTGGACAGTCGTCAGAATCGGCTGCGCCGCAAGGTCGTAGTCCCAGATGTCGTGGTGGACCGTCTGAAAATGCCAGCGGACCTTTCCGGTTGCAGCTTCAAGTGCAACCAGCGAATTTGCGTAGAGGTTCGTCCCTTTCCGATCACCGCCGTAAAAATCGTACGAGGCCGATCCGACGGGCAGGAAGGCCAACCCGTTGTCCACGTCAATGCTGATGATCGACCAGACATTGGCGCCGGTACGGTCCACGGAGGAGCCGGGTTCCCAGGTCTCGCTCCCCGCTTCGCCGGCCGCGGGGATCGTGCAAAATGTCCAAACCAGCTTCCCCGAACGAACGTCGAAAGCCCGCACAACGCCGCTCGGCCCTTTGCTCGGGTTCTCAGGGACCAGCGCTCCGACGATCACCAGGTCTCTGTAAATGGCTGGAGGCGAAGTCACAGCGTACTGCAGGTCGGGCCAACGGTCGGCGACGCCTTTTCGAAGATCCACTCCGGAAGAGCCGAAGTCGCGACACGGCTTGCCCGTGCGGGCGTCCAGCGCGAACAATCTCCCGTCCAGGGTGCCGTACAAAATCCTGCTGTCCGAACCATCCCCCGATCGCCAGTACGCCACTCCCCGATGCTGCAGGAATTGGCGCTTAGCGTGACCCGCCTGTGGATCAAAGACCCACCGTTCGCGACCTGTGCCCGCCTCCAGAGCAATGACCCGGCTCGATGGGGTGGAGAGGTACAGAACGCCACCGATGATAAGGGGCGTGCATTCAAAAGCGCGATCCGTATTTCCCAGGTTCGTCTCCCCGGTTCGATACGTCCAGGCAACCGCCAGCTTGCTTACATTGGAGGGTGTGATCTGGGCCAGGGGTGAGAAACGCATGCCGCCCGGATCGTGACCGTAGTGCCCCCAGTCTCCTTCGACTCCACCGGGGGACGAAAAGGGCACAAGGGATAAGAAAGACGTGACAAACAGTAAAGCGGAGGTAGTGCGACGACCGCGCACAGGCCCCCACTCCTCACCTGACATAGCCGCCTCCGGGGAGCAGGTACTGAATCGGCCAGACTTCCGTCCGGTTTTGGATAACCTCCGACCAGCTGAAGCTGGGACTTGGCTGTCCGGGAAAGACTCTAAAGCCTGGAAGGCAGGCGGCGGCCGAGACGGCGAGAAACGCGGCATCCCCGTCTCCGAGCAGGCTCACCTCTTTGACGCCCAATCCTTCTCGAGCGAACCGGGAAACGATCGCGATGTCGTCGATCATTTCAAAGAAATACGGCCGTCCGATCAGCAGCGAGTTGTAGACGTAGTTGGCCAGCACACTATTCAAGACTTCCGCGTACTCGACATCCGGGTCAGTCCCGACCGGCGCCGGATCGACTTTCGTCCGGAAGGGCATCTTGTTCTCGCCCACGCCCCGAAGGTCGAACGAGATAACCTCATACCCTGATTGGACTAGCTCCTCGGCTTTGGACCACTGTTTGGTCCCCAGCTTGCCGGCGAGCTCAAACCGGAGAACCGCTCCCTTGCTGGTATCCGTTCCTTTCACGCGGATCACTGGCGTCTGCAGATCGCCATGGTGGAGCAGGTACCGCTCGATCCGGACAGCCGGACCTTCCGTGGTTCCCCGAGCCTCCCAGGCGAGTGTTCCGGGCTCTGCGACCGGCGATTGGCTGACTGTCCAGCCGGAAACATCGGGGCCGCCGGACTGGCGGTAACGGTCAGCTAACGAAGCCCGGGCGGTACCGCGGCGATTCTGGAAGTATTCGACGATCAGATCCACCAGGCCACGCGCCTCTTGATACTCGAAGGAAACCTGACCGGCAGACGTACAGAGCAGCTGTTTGTCGTCAATCGGCTCATGGGAGGGCAGTTCACTACTCGATTGCACCCTGTTGAACCGATCGAGGAAACGAAACACCGCCGCCAGGTTACCGGGGGAGAACTGATGCCGGTGGTAGCCTTCAGTCATCGCAATCCGGTCGCTTTTACCAAGCCGCCGGTAGACGTCCGCGACCTGCGAGAACGCCTGTCGAGTTCCCTCGATGGGGAAGAAATCGAGCGTTGCCGCGGCCAGGATCAACGGCCGAGGGTAGATCATTACAAGGAGACCGGTGTGGTCGATGCCGTCCGCAACCATGCGATAGACGTCCTGCTCGGGATCGCTGTCCGGATCTTCGAAGATCCGATTGGCCATGCGCATCGGCAGGCTGCTGATGTAGCAGGAGGGAGCAGCCACCGAGATGCGGTCGTCGAGCGCCGCGAGGTAAGCGGCCTGGAAGCCTCCTCCGCTGGTACCCGTGACCGAGACGCGCGAGGGATCAACGTCGGCTCGGGACAGGAGGTAGTCAAGGGCCCGGATCCCGTCCCAAGTCTCCCACCGGGCCAGGTTGGCGCCGGCCAGGTAGGCGAGATTACCGAGGATTGCATGCTCTCCGCAGACCAGGTTGTAACGGCTCTTTCCAGCCGCCTTGTCCCAGAACTGGCTGCGCTCGCCTTGTCCGACCGGGTCCCAGGAGATGGCGACGTACCCGCGTTTTGCCAACCGCTGGCAGATGTACTGATAGTGGATCTTGCCATTGGTCGAGTGACCGCACGGGACGAGCACGGCCGGGAAGGGACCCGGCCCCTCGGGCACCCACACCAACGCCGGGACATAGAACCGGGGCAAACTCTCGAAAATGACCTTCTCGACGCGGTAACCCGGGAATGAACGAGTCTCGATGATCCGAGCGTTCAACGGGGTTTTCTGATCAGGCAGGCCCCCGATGT
Organism: uncultured Acidobacteriota bacterium; assembly: GCA_964421755.1. Lineage (GTDB taxonomy): Bacteria > Acidobacteriota > UBA6911 > RPQK01 > RPQK01 > CAVUUN01. The sequence continues at coordinate 2,428 of CAYQYP010000623.1, read as the reverse complement.
TTTCAAGCAGCTGCCGCCGGAGCTCTTTTTGCAGCGCCAGCAGATCGGCCTCCGTTCGGATGGCGCGGATGCGGTCCCGCCGTGTTTCATCATATTTCCAGGCGGTCTCGAGGTGATGGCGTAGAAGGGTGGTAATTCGCGGTCCAGGCTCCTGGGGGTTCATGACCAGCAGGTCTTTGTCCTGCGGCGCCCAGCCGTCCGCTGCGGAGGCGAAGGTAAGCAGAAAGGCGAATTGCGGCAGAAATCGGAAGAATCTCATAACATCACCTACTGAAAACGACGGCAACCAGGCGACAACGTATTGACCTGCCCATGCAGCGCTGTCAGAGCCGCAAATACCCTACTCGATATAGCCCAGGCCCTTCAGGCGTTCTTCGACCTTGCGGTCGTCGCCAGCCGACTTCTCCTCGGCGGCGCGCAACGCCTTTTCGAGCACGTGCCCGACGTACTCTTCGACCGAGCTGTACCCTTCCTTCTCCGCCTGCACGCGACAGCGCTCGAGCAGGTCCGGCTCGATCTTCACTTTTGACCCGAACATCGGATCCTCCTCAGAAAATGGGTTGGCCCTTCATCTCCCCCGGTTTTTCCACGCCGTACTCCTTGAGAATCGTGGGTGCAAGATCGAGCAGGCTCGGACGGGCGGCGGTGATTGGGCGGTTTGAAAACAGAACTCCAGGCACCACTTCCGGGTCCATCAGATGATCTCCGCTCCACTGGTCTGTGTTATCGGCAATGACCTGGTCCGCAAACAAACCGACCACGGTCTCCCAGGAGGCCCTATAACCTCTGTTGTAACACACCACGAGGTCAGGTGCGTTCCGAGCCAGGGCGCCGGAGTAAATACGATCTCCTCGAAGCACTCGCCTGATCACCTGCCCGCCAGTTGACGGATCACGGACCTTGACCAGTTCCGTCGACAGTTGACTGAGCAGGGCCTCCTTGTCGGCAACGGCCACGATTCCGGCTTTCTCACGACCGTGCAGATTCAGATAGAGGCCCGCGAAACCCAGTCCGTAAGCCTGCGTCCTTCCCCAGTCAATGGCTTCGAGGTAGCCTCCGCCGGCGGCCGATTGCTTGCGTGCCGAATACCCGTTTTCAAGGAGCCAGTTGTTCAGACTGAAAGCCCGGCGAAAATCGGCGAACCCGTGATCGGACAGCGCTATGACCAGGACATCCGACCCGACCGCCTCGAGTACGCGCCCGACAAGGCCATCCATCGCCCGATAGGCTCTCTCAATTTCGGCTGACTGGGAGACGCGTATTGAATCCCCGGGGCTGGACGCCCCGGCCCCCAGGGCAGGCGGGACACCTGCGCCCCCAGGCGATCGCCAGAACATGTGCTGCAGCTGATCCGCCCGTCCGCTGTAGAAAAACAGGACACCCGACCGGAAGGAGCGGAGCTGATCATCGAGCATCCGTAATTCTTCGTCGTGGAGAAACTGCCACTGCTCCAGAAACTCATCGTTCGACAGAACGCCCGATGTCACCGCCTTGGTGTCTTCGGCGATCCCGAGCGTCGAGAAGAGACCGATGCGGTCGGCCAGTTCCGGGGCGTATCCCGAAGGCTGAGAGACGGGGAGCACGGGACGGGACGGGTCGATGTTGACCGGGCTCACGTACAGCTTGAAATCCGGTCGCACCTGTTTGAGGTAGAACCGAACCATGCCGTCCACCGAGGCGCTGACCGGCAACGCCGGGAAAGTGACAGGAGTCCATGGGCTCCATTCCCCTGTCTTCAGCAGCACCTGCCGCTCCTGGATCGCGATCTTGGCAACCGGGTGGTCGGAATCGATGAAAACGTCGAAAGGGATCGAGATCTGGACCCGGTCGCGCCTGAACCCGTTCGGCGGACCGTGCAATTCTCCGTGCACCTGGTCGCCGACGACCTTTACATAGTGGATGCGTCCCCCGGAGACGTCTCCGTAGCTGCCTTCGGGTTCGTCCGTATAGAACGAGAACATCCCGTAAGTTCCTTCGAGATCAGGCGTTCCCATCCCAGACAACTGCCTGGCCGGGCAATCCGTCGGAGGATAGTTAGCGGGGATCCGGATGATCGTGCAGGGGACCCCGTGTTCCTCGAGGATCTCCCAGAACGCCCGTCCGCCGCGGTTCAGCAGGATTTTACCCGGCCATATGGGAAGCTCCCACTTTCCGAGCGGCACGCGCCAACCGGGCTCCTCGGTTGTCGTGCTGGACAAGTACGGTTTCAGCGTCGCCGGATCCCGGTGGATGAAATCGAAGATCCCGTGACCTCCCGGGTCAAGGCCGGTTATGAAATTGGACCAGGCGACGGGGCTCTCTGGAGGCGTGCTGGTACCGAGTTCGGTGAATCCCCCGGCTTTCGCAAGCTTCGCGAAATTCGGCAGCTTGCCGTCGGTCATCAGCTGTCTGATTACCTGGGGGTCAAGACCATCCAGGCCGAGGATAA
>CAYQYP010000622.1:0-35544 GCA_964421755.1 uncultured Acidobacteriota bacterium | reverse complement strand
GCCCAGTGCGCAGTGTGCAGTGCTCTACAGCTTCAGATGTTCGAACAGCTCGGCGGGCTCGAGACGGACGCCGACCAGAAAGTCGCCGAATTCTCCGTACCGGGCGCTGACCTCGTCGAAACGCATCTCGTACACGACCTTTTTGAAGTAGTAGGGATCGTCGGCAAACAGGGTGACACCCCACTCCCAAGCATCGAGGCCGACCGAACCAGTGACCAGCTGTTTGACCTTTCCCTGATATCGTCTCCCGCTCACAAGGTGACCGGCCATCAGGTTCTTGCGGCTGTCGAAATCGAGCGAATACCAGTTGTACGTCGACCCGCGAGACTTATTCATCGGATAGAAGCAGATCGCCTTGTGTTCGGGAATCTTCGGGTACAGGCGATCGTTGATGTAAAAGCGCATCCGGTCACGGAACGCCTGCATCTTCGTCTTGTGTTCGTCTGACTCCGGGCTCAGTCCATCCTTCTCCCGGAGCGTCCGATCGTAGTCCTTCTCCTGGCTCATGTACTCCGAGATCTCGGTCAAAGAGAAGAATGAATAAGACGGCGTGATGATTCCCGGCGGAAAAGCGCGCAGTATGCCGTTTTCCGTTTGGCTCAAGTGCCCGAGCTCGGGATCGATCATCATGACGCCGAAGTCCGCCTTGTGGCCCAGGATCGCATAGGAGTTGACCTGGCAATTGGCGCCCAGACGATAATCTGCCAGGACCTTGGCGAAACTCGCTTCCGCGTCCCGCCGCTCCGAGTCCACAAGTTTCGCCCAGTGGCGGCGGTCGACGGTGTAGAAGGAATGCAGGACGAACCAGCCCTCTTCGGCTCGAATAGGTTCCATTATCAGATAACTATAGACAATCGGCAGGCATTGGGCAACGCAAGCACCGTGGTCGCAAGTGCTCGCAGCAGTTGGATTTGAGGCGGTGTAAATGCCCCGGGGGTGTGCTATTCTCGGGAACAACAGGAGGACAAGACGCTTATGACTCGACCCGTGACACTTTTTACCGGACAGTGGGCAGACCTGAGTTTCGAGACAATTTGCCAGAAGGCAAAGCAGTTTGGATACGACGGGGTCGAACTGGCGTGCTGGGGAGACCACTTCAACGTCGCCCAGGCGATCGAAGACGATCGATATTGCGCAGGACGGTGGGACGTCCTCAACAAGTACGGGCTGAAGTGCTTCGCGATCAGCAATCATCTAGTGGGGCAGGCGGTCTGCGACAACATTGACTCACGGCACAAATCGATCATCCCTCCGGCAATCTGGGGAGACGGCGACCCGGAAGGAGTCAGGCAGCGTGCCGCCGAGGAAATGAAACGAACCGCCAAGGCAGCCGCACGCTTCGGCATCAAAATCGTCAACGGCTTTACCGGCAGTTCCATCTGGCACCTGCTCTATTCGTTTCCGCCCGTGGAAACGGCGCAAATCGACGCCGGGTACGCGGATTTTGCAGCCCGATGGATCCCGATTCTCGATGTCTACTCCGAGCTCGGGATCAGCTTTGGTCTCGAAGTGCATCCGACCGAAATCGCCTTTGACATTTCGAGCGCGCAGCGCGCGCTGGACGCGGTCAAGGGGCACAAGGCGTTTGGGTTCAACTACGACCCCAGTCACTTCGGATACCAGGGTGTCAACTACGTCGAGTTCATCCGAACTTTCGGGAACCGAATTGTGCACGTTCACATGAAGGACGTGCATTGGTCCGACGTGCCGACCAGGGCGGGTGTTTTCGGCGGACACTTGAACTTCGGGCACCCGGATCGCTTCTGGGATTTCAGATCGCTGGGACGAGGCAAGATCCGTTTCGAGGAGATCATCCGCGCTTTGAACCAGGTTGGATATGAGGGGCCGCTTTCGGTCGAGTGGGAAGATGGCGGCATGGACCGCGAACACGGGGCGCGGGAAGCGGCTGCATTCGTCAGGAACGTGGACTTCACTCCGTCCGCCGTGGCGTTCGACGCGGCCTTTGCCAGGGACTAGGGCTGTCAGCAGGACCGGGGTTGGACAGGATTTACGGGATTGGCAGGATTTGGAGCTTGCCCAAATCCTGGTAATCCCGTAAATCCTGTCCACACGGGTCTACTGCGCCTGCACCCACACTTCCCTGGTTCGAGGCCCGTCGTATTCGCACAGGAAGACTCCTTGCCAGGTCCCCAATTTCAGCCGGCCGTTCTGGTAGGGCAGCAGAACCGAAGGTCCGGTCAGGCTGGAGAGGAAGTGAGCCGGCGAGTTGCCTTCGGCGTGATCGAACCGGACGGCAGGCACCGCCTTTTCGAAGGCACGTTCGAGATCCCGCCGAACATCCGGGTCGGCGTTTTCATTGACGACTATCCCGGCGGTTGTATGCGGGCAGAAGACCAGGCAGAGGCCGTCCTTGGATTCGGTATCTGCGAGTGCCGCGTTGATCTGGTCAGTGATGTCTTTCAGTTCCATTTTCTTGCCGGTACTCACGCGTATCTGTTTCATTGCTTCATCTTACACGCATGCTTTCAATCCCTCGTTTCACCGGGCTTCTATTAGGTTTGAAAACACTACACAGAGGGCATAGAATCACAAACAGAACAAGGAACCTAGCGAAGCGATCAGCCAGCCGGCAGGCTGGGTTTTGCCTTGGAAGGAGGGTTTATGGAGAACGAAAAAGAAACCCGAATTCAGCCCAAGGTCTTCATTCTCTTTGTCATCGTCGGGCTGTTACCGATGGCGGTCGGATTCCTGATTCTCCTCAACGGAGCGCGCGATACTTACGAGGATGCGGTCAGAGGCCATCTGAGCGTTGTGGCTGAGAACGCCCAGATGGAGCTCAGTGATCACCTCCGGCGGATCAGGGACGAACTCAACGTGGTGGCGCGGACGCACGACATCCGAACCGCCGTTCAGCTGTCCAACAATAGCGCACCGACCGGTGACGTGACCAAGATCCAGAGTCAATGGGCGACCGCAGAAAACGACAAACCGGGCGTCGTGACATCGGTCGTCTCAACGCCTGTCTCTCAATTGCTGCGGGAGTATACGCTGGACAGCGCGAGCTTCAGGGATATCCTGGTGACCGACGCCTACGGCCGGACTGTGGCTGCAACCAGGAAGCACGCAGAATACCTGCTCTCGGGAAAGCGATGGTGGCAATACGCTTTTCGGGAGGGGGAGGGCGGACGTTTCCTCGGCGACATCACCTTTGATGAGAACGCCGGCGTTTTCGCCATGGATGTTGCGATCCCAGTTTTAGACCGGGAGAGCGGACGCGCGATTGGAGTCGTAAAGGCGATCGTCGACAGCGAGCAGATTATCAACCACGTTCGGTCAGTGAAAGTAGGGGAGCGAGGCTACGCACTGCTGGTTCGAGGCGATGCGACCATCCTGGTTGGACCTAACGCTACTTTTAAGGACGGGCAGCGTTACAAGTACATCAAGGATATACGCGCGGCCATTGAAAATGGGGACAAGGCGATTGTTGCGGGCGACGGCGACGACAGGGTCTTTCTGGGACTGCCGCAGTTCAAGATGAAGGACAGTCTGACCGAGCTGGATTGGTACCTCACCGTTGAACAGCCGCGCTCCGAGGCGCTTCTGCTTTTCGGGAACATCAATACCAAATTCGTCTACATCCTGGTTTTCACGGTCGTCCTGGTCGGGCTGCTCTCGGTACTGTTCTCATGGATACTGGCCAAACCGGTTATCGAGACGGATCCGCACCTGGAGAGGCTGTAACGGAGTGATGTAGCCGGACCCCGAGGACAACAAGGACCTCAGGGACAGCACCGACGAAAAACGGTAGAAAGGTTAGTTGGTTTTCGTCGTTGAGATCCGTGAGGTCCCTGGGTCCTTTCCGAACTCCCCTACCGAACCAACTGCATCTGCCGATCCATCCAATCGGACAACCAGCTGCGCAACTGCATGACCTGCTGCCTCCGGAACGGCGCGAGGGGCAGAGGGAATGGACCGCTGGGAAATCCCCGTAGCGCCAGGCCGATCCGAATGCCCCACGGGAAGGGAAGCCGATCGGCCTCGGCGATCACCTGGTCGAGCTTGTTCTGGCAGGCCTCGCTGCCGCTGCGATCCTTCGCGCGACATTTCGCATACAGATCCGCCAGTAGTTCGGGAAAAAGACAGGCGAAACCGGAGATGATGCCATCCCACCCACCGGGCAAAGCGGTTGAAATGAGCCGGTCGTTGCCGACCAGCAGCGAGAAATCGCTCTGTTCGCGGGCTAGCTGTAGACGACCGATCGCCTTTGGATCTCCACTGCTGTCCTTGATTCCGGAGAGGTTTTCCGCCGTCAGAAGCAGGCGGATGATCGTGTCAAGCTCCAGCGGACTGGTGAATTGCGGGAGGTTGTAGAGCAGGCACGGCAGCTGGATGGAGCTGCAGACCTTCCTGAAGAACGAATCGAGATCCCGCTGGTCATATGGGAAGAAGTGGGGAGGGGGGACCAGGACGGCGCTCGCACCGCATTGCTGGGCATGGTGTGCCAGCTGAATGGTTCGCTCCATAGAGTGCGCCCCAACGCCGCACAGGAGGCGTCCCTTCCCTTGGATGCGGCGGCCTGCGCGGGTAATCAGCTCCTTGCGTTCGGCCAGGTCGAACCCGGGATATTCGGAGGTGGCGCCGCCAACGCAGATTCCATCGACGCCCCGCTCGAGGACAAAACTGATCAGGTCTTCAAAGATGTCGTAGTCAACGCCCCCATCTTCGCGCAGCGGAGTAATGAGAGCCGCGTACAAACCGGTGATTCTCGGGTTCATGCCTTTTGCCTCTGGGACTGTGTTGATGAGAAATTGACCCGCAGACGGTATCTATTATAATGACGTCGGACGGAGGCACCGCGATGAAAAGACAATTGCTCCTTGTGGTTCTCGCTAGCCTTTTGGTCAGCCCAAGCTTTGCCCAACCGGATTCCAGCCATTGGAACTCCAGAAATCGTGGCCACCGGGGGTCGACTTTCGGCTTCTTCCCCGCGAGCGGTCGCTCGAATTTCTTCCCCAGCTTTCACTCGCAGGTCGGCATCTTCCCGGTTGTCCGCCTGCCGCGTGAGTTCGCTTCTTTGTATTTCGCCGATCGCTTCCTGTTCGGGCGCCATGAAACCACGCGGGTCGACAGGCCTTTCCATCTGAACCTGTACGATCCCTGGTCGACCTATAACGGCGGATGGTGGTACCCGAACACGAACTACGGCCCGACTCCCGCTTTGTACGACAGCCGTCAGTTCATCGAAGAGTGGAAGAACCGGCCACCCGAGCGAAAAGAAGCGCCGGTCTCTACGCAGTCCATCCTGTTGCAGGCGGGTATGGGAGAGGAGGAAGTCATCAAGGCCGTAGGTATTCCTCTTCAGAAAGTGATCCTCGGCGAGCGGGTTGTTTGGCGATACTCGGCCTATTCGCTGCTCTTCGAGAACGGTACTCTCAAGGAGATTCGTTGAGTAGCTTCGTTTACCTTGTGCCTCTTAACAACGAGTGAGGTTGATCGATGAGAAAAGCATTGCTGATGGTCCTGGTGGTTGTTCTCTGCTCGAGCCTGATGTTCAGCGCTCCCAAGAAGAGAGTCGCGATCCTGGATTTTGATTTTGCGTCGGTTCAGAACTGGTGGGGAGGCAACTGGGATATCGGAAAAGGGATTTCGGATCTGCTGGTCGTCCGCCTGGTGAAAGACGGCACTTACAGCGTCGTGGAGCGGAAGGCGCTCGACGCGGTCATGGCCGAGCAGAACTTCTCGAACAGCGATCGGGCCAACCCGAACACCGCAGCACAACTCGGCAAGGTCCTGGGCGTTGACGCGCTCATCATCGGAAGCATCACGCAGTTCGGCACCGAGAACAAGAAGGTCGGCATCGGCGGGATCGGCGGCCGGTTCGGCGGCTTCGGTGGCGGCAAGGTCGGCACATCAAAGGGCATAGCCAAGGTGACTATCGATGCCCGGCTCATTAACATCGACACCGCCGAAATCCTGGCTGTCGCTGAGGGAACTGGCCAATCCAAGCGCAGCGGCATGATGCTGGAAGGTATCGGGGCCGGCGGTGGCGGCTTTGGCGCCGGCGGAATCGAGATGGGCAGCAGCGACTTCCGCGACACCATCCTGGGTGAGGCTACGCATGCGGCGGCTGATCAGTGCGCCGAGCAGTTGATTGCCCAGGTTGACAAGCTCCCGACCCGGACCGTCGAGATCAAGGGACAGGTGGCGCACGTTGACGGCGGCATGATCATCCTGAACGTCGGGGCTAACTCGGGCGTGAAGGTTGGCGACAAGCTGCGCGTCATGCGGGTCACCAGCACGATCAAAGACCCGGCGACCGGCAAGGTGCTCCGCGAGCTGACCCAGGAGGTCGGCCTGGTACAGATCTCCGAAGTCGACGCCGTATCGGCGGTCGGGAATCTGGTTTCGGGCTCCGGGGCCAAGATCGGCGACATGGTAAAGAACCAGTAGGGCGAAGCTTTCCGGATGCGACTCGAACGCCTTCGCCTCGAGGTCCTCGAGGCAAACTTGGAGATCGTCCGCCGCGGGCTCGTGCTTTATACCTTCGGCAATGCGAGCGGTATTGATCGCAGCGAGAACCTGGTGGTGATCAAGCCGAGTGGCGTCTCCTACGATGCTCTGCGGCCGGAAGATCTCGTCATTACGGACATGGAGGGGCAGGCTGTCGAGGGCAATCTTCGCCCCTCCTCCGATCTCGCGACACACCTGATCCTCTACAAGTCTTTCCCGACAATCGGCGGGGTCATTCACACCCACTCCACATACGCGACCGCATGGGCCCAGGCCGGCAGAGAAATACCCTGCCTGGGGACGACCCATGCCGATTACTTTCACGGCCCTGTGCCCGTGACGGAGCCAATGGTGCCGGAGGAAATCAGAAGCGAATACGAGGTGAACACCGGTCGGGTGATCGTGCGTCGCTTCGAGGGCCTGAGCCCGGATCGGTTGCCGGCCGTGCTCGTTTGCGGTCACGGCCCGTTCGCCTGGGGGACAAACGCAGCCGCCGCAGCCCACAATGCCGTGGTTCTTGAAGAACTGGCCCGGATGGCCTTCCTCACGGTCAGCCTGAATGCTTCGGTGAGCCCCATCTCAACCGCACTTCACGACAAGCATTTCCTGCGCAAACACGGCCCGGGCGCCTATTACGGGCAAAAGTGAGCAGAATTTTGCGTGTCCACGCAAGAAACGATTTGAACCGCGCCACATCTATAGCTTAGAATCGCATTGCAATCGGCGGTGGTAACGCTGATGCTCTTGCTCGTCGTCTCCAGCCGGTGTCCGGGAGGCAATTAGCAGCACCCCAGGTTTTTCCCCGGGCGGGTGGCCGGAAGATCCGATCCGACAAGAACCCTCAGAGCAGAGATTCGTCCCTGGCTCGTTTTCACGCACTGAACAACCGTTCTATTTTCGGCACTCGTGCCTGAAAGGAGCGGCAGGGCAGCCGTTAGTTTAAGGATAGAAATGAAATACAAGCAACCAGGTTACCGAGATGGCGAGCGTCGCGAAGAGCGGACACAATCATCGGCTGCGCCGAAGCGCGAGCGTGAGGGACCGCGGTCACCGAAAATGCCCGGCTTTCACCAGGTGATCCGCTGTGCCATGTGTGGGGTGCCTTTGCCTCCTTCCTTCGGCGACATCAGTGCACTGAGCCAATGTCCCAAATGCAAAGCCGATCTCCATACCTGTCGAAACTGCGTTTACTTTGACCCCTCCACCCGTTTCGAGTGCTCGCAGCCGATTCCGGCTCGCGTCGTCCGAAAAGGCAATCGGAACTCCTGCGAGTTCTTCGAGATCCGCACTCGCGTCGAGAAGGAAACGACGTCGAGTGCACCACGACCCTCTCTCGATCCGCGAGAGGCTTTCGAAAGGTTATTCAAAAAGTGAAGATCTTCGTCTGCCTGAAGGAAGTCCCCAGTCGCGATACCCGGTACGAAGTGAGTCCGCAGGGCGATTGGATCAAGGAAGCCGATCTGAGTTTTGAGATCAACGAGTGCGACGAGTATGCTCTCGAAGAGGCCCTGAAACTTCAGGAGAAGTTCGGCGGCGAGGTGATCTTGCTGACCGTCGGCTCCGAGCGCGCTGAGAAGTCGATGCGCAAGGGATTGGCGATGGGAGCCGACAGAGGGATTCTCATAGAAGATCCAAACCGGCAGCTGATCAGCCCCTTAGCGATCGCCTCGGTCATGGCCGAAACGCTGAAAAAAGAACAGTACGACCTGATTCTCGCCGGTACCCAATCGGACGATTACGGCTATGCCCAGACAGGCGTCATGCTGGCGGAGCTCCTTGGGCTGCCTCATGCAACCATCGTCATGGAAGTGGCCGCTGATCCGCAGGGGGCCAAGGTCACGGCGCTTCGAGAGATGGAGAGCGGCTGGTTCCAGCGCGTCCAGATGCCGATGCCTGCCGTCCTGACTATTCAGGCGGGGATCTCCCACATCCGTTTCACCTCACTCAAGGGCATCATGGCTGCCAAACGGAAAGAGATTCGAAAGGTCCGCCTGGAGGAAACTGGCGTAGACGTGTCGGCTTTACCGGCACTGGAGGTCAGCCGGCTGTACCTTCCGGACACCGGCAAGAAGGCAGAGATGTTGCAGGGTGACCCCGAGACCGTCGTGGCGCAGCTCGTGGATAAGCTTCGAAAGGAAGCGCGAGTGATTTAGGCGGGGAACCGCCGCTGGGGCCGTAAACTTCGAACCACTTCTTTAACCTGGATGCTATGGCAGAGAAAATCTACGTTCTAATTGATCACGCGAACAATCGCCCCCGCAACTCCTCCCTGGAAGCCCTCGCAATGGGGCAAAAGATGGCCTCCGAAACGGGCATGGAAATCCATGGCCTGATCCTCGGAGCCGACTTGGGGTCGGTGACGGAGCAATTGTCCCGTTACGAGCTCGCGTCCATCATCGTTGTCGAGAACCCATCCCTGCGCGAGTACAACCCGGACATGTACGTTCACGCCCTGGCTGAAATCCTCGCGTCGGATCGGCCTAACCTTTTCCTGCTCGCCCATACGTACCAGGCGATCGATCTTGCGCCGCGGCTCGCGGCACGACTGCGGACCGCGCTGATCACCGACTGCATAGGCTACAAGACCGGGGACGGGAGTATCAGTTTCGTGCGCCAGATGTTCCGAAGCAAGCTGAACGCTGACGTCACCGTGAAATCGAATCATCCGTGGCTGGTCTCGCTCCAGGCGGGAGCCGCCAGCGCAGATACCCTGCGGCCCGGTAACGCCCCGACCGTCGCCCGCCCGATAGACCTGTCAGCTGTGGCGAGCCGTCGGCAGACGATCGAAACGATCGAGGCCACGAAGGGCAAAGTGGATCTCACGCGCGCGGAAATCATCGTCGGCGTCGGCCGGGGGATCAAGAAGCAGGACAACCTTCCAATCCTGCAAGAGCTCGCGGATGCGCTGGGCGCCGAAATCGGTGCCAGCCGGCCGGTTGTCGACAACGAGTGGCTTGGACGCGAACGCCAGATTGGAAGCTCCGGCCAGACGGTCACCCCTAAGCTCTATGTCGCGTGCGGCATTTCGGGCGCAATCCAGCATATCGTGGGCATGAAGAACAGCGGATGTATCGTGGCGATCAACAGCGACCCCAATGCGCCGATTTTCAATGTCGCCAACTACGGAATCGTCGGAGACGTCTTGGAAGTTGTCCCCGCGCTCACCAAGAAAATCAAGCAGGAGCGCGCCACCTAGGATCAAATCGACCACATGAAAGCGCTTTTCATCGAGGCACACGGCACGCTCGATGCGGTCCGTTTTGGATCGATATCGGATCCTGAACCAGGACGCGGTCAGGTGCGCGTCGCGATGAAGGCCGCTGCGCTTAACCACTTGGATCTGTTCGTCATTGAAGGCCTCCCTGGCCTCGTCCTTGGGATGCCGCACGTCTTGGGCGCAGACGGCGCCGGCGTCGTTCACGCAATCGGTGAGAACGTGACTTCGGTTAAGCCGGGTGACCGGGTCATGCTCAACCCACTTCTCTCTTGTGGCCGCTGTGAGTTCTGCCGGGCCGGTGAGCAAAGCCTCTGCATCAAGGTTGGAATCGTCGGCGAACACCAGCACGGTACCCTGGCCGAATACTTCATTGTCCCGGAAGAGAACCTGCATCCAATTCCGGAACGGGTCGGATTTGAAGAGGCAGCCGCTTTTTCTCTGGTGTTCCAGACAGCCTGGCGGATGGTGATAACGCGTGGCCGTGTTCGGGCCGGAGAGGACGTCCTGGTTCACGGTATCGGTTCCGGGGTTTCTCTGGCAGTGTTGGCCATCGGCAAGCTCGCGGGAGCACGGGTGTTCGTGACATCCTCGAGCGACGCAAAGCTGGAAAGGGCCAGGGGGCTCGGCGCAGACTTCACCTACAACTACCGGGAGAAGGACATCGCCCGGGCGGTGCTTTCTGACACGGGAAAGCGGGGCGTCGACCTCGTGGTCGACAGCGTCGGGGCCGATACCTGGATGAACAGCCTGAAGGCGGTCCGCAAGGGAGGCCGCATCGTTACCTGCGGCTCAACCGCCGGTCCGAATCCCGCCGAGGAAATTCGGCTGATTTTCTGGAAACAGATCGACATTCTCGGCTCCACGATGAGCAACCGGGTCGAGTACGCCCAGGTGGTGAAGCTGTTGGGAGAAGGGAAGCTTCACCCGGTGATCGATCGCGTATTTCCGCTCGAGCGCGGACGGGAAGCGCTGGAGCACCTGCAGAAAGCCAAGCAGTTCGGAAAAGTGCTGATTTCGGGGACATAATACTTAATTCCCACACCGTTATTTCGCTCTCCCCGCAAGCACAGGAATTAAGTTTTGTGTCCCCGTAATCACCGAAATCTGTCGCAAAGAGTCCGACGGATCTTCCTTTGGGAAGATCCGTCCGACTTGGAAGTCGGACTTACGAAGGCTTACCCCCGGAGTTTACGCAATTCCTCAAGAATAGTTTTCAGCCGCGCATCCTCGATCGCTTCCCCGGCCGAATCTAGAAACTCGCCGAAATCGCCCAACTCCTGTTGGTCGTAGACGCTTGCCTGAAGCCCCATCTCCAGCTTCTCCAATTCGTGGACGAACCTCGCTTCCGGCGACTCGCCCGCCTCGTATTCGTCGAAGAGCGAGAGAAGATGATCGCGACACGATGATTCGCGCAATACCAGTGCAAAGGACTCCTTTTCACGCCGCGTCTTTTCCTGTTTCGGGACGCCGTCTCCCGGAGTGATGTCTCCCGCATGGATCTCGCCGAAATCATGAACCAGAGCGAGCTCCAGAACCCGCAGCCGGTCGAGCTCGGGGAAGCGGTCGGCCAGCACCATGGCCAGCATGGCCACCGAGAAGGAGTGCTCCGCAACGCTCTCGCATCGCTCGGGCGGGACTCCCCGCCGGAGCCAGCCTTGCCGATAGACCTGCTTCAGGTGGGAGAGATTGAAGAAGAGTTCGACAATCGGGGACGTTTGCTTGTTTTCTAACAGCGATGCCGGGTTCTCCGCCTTGTTCTTCATGGGTTATTCATGGTCGGCTTTCGGCCTGAGCAGTAGATCGTGGAAGTCGTAACTAAAGTCGGTTGCAGGCGAGACTGCCTTCATTTTCACCTGCTCGACGCGGCCTTCAGGGGTCAGCGAAAACGTCACGAAGGCATCCGCGCGCAGCTCGCGATCCTTCCAGCGCGCCATGAAAGTGTCGTACTGCCAATGCTCCAGGTCGCCAACCAGCGAAGGCGTTGCGGTGAAGCGAATGAGCAGTTTGCCGGCTTCCTGCCTGATCTCGACGTCCCCGTACCACGCGTCCGTGTAGGTGCCGGCGTATCGTTCCAGCGGAAGTGAGGGGCGCGACGAGGCGTTGCGATCCGAGGCCGCCTGTTTTTCCTGCGCGGTCGTCCGTGCCCGCTCCCGCTCCTGGGTCTTTTGGTAGGCTTCCACCCAATCAAAACGCGGAGCATGCAGGTAGTGATCAACCACGTGGAATACCGTGGCCAGAAATGCTTCAGCCGATTCCTGGTTGGTGAGCACACAGACGCCGAGCTCGATCTCCGGAACCATGAAAACCATCGACACGTAGCCGGGGAGACCTCCGGTGTGTCGGACCACTTTCTTCCCCCGATAGTCACTGACACCAAGCCCCAACGCATATCCGTTGAAGTTACTCCTCGCCGGCGCCAGTTCGGAAGGTGGATCCCGGACCGGAATCGGAGTGACAATCGTTGTCAGCTCGCGGGCGGTAGCCTCGGAGAACAACCGCGATCCATCGGACAACCTGCCCTCGCTCAGCTGGACGATCATCCAGCTGGCCATGTCTTCGGCACACGAATTGATGCCGCCGGCCGGGTTCGTGTTGTCGCTCTCGAACGGCTTGATGGGTCGAACACGGCCATCGACGGGAGCGTGCGGCGTGGCTGAGTTTGTTCCCTGGCCAGCCGCCGAATGAAGGACGTTGGACTGCTTCATCCCGATCCTCTCGAGAATCTGCCTGGCGACGAAATCCTCCCAGGTCTGGCCGCTGATCGACTCGATCAGCTCGCCGGCAACCAGGTAGAGCACGTTGTCGTAAGCGTACGCGGAACGAAAACTCGTGGCCGGTGGGATGAAGCGGAGACGCCTGACGATCTGCTGGCGGTTGTAAGTTGAAGGCGGCCACCAAAGCAGGTCGCCGGCGCCCAGGCCCAACCCGCTGCGGTGCACCAGGAGATCGCGAACCGTCAACTCCCGGGTGACGTACGGATCCCACATCTGAAACCAGGGGAGGTACCTGGTAACGGGCGCATCCCATTCGATCCTGCCCTGCTCCACGAGCAGCCCCAGGGCTGTCGCCGTAAATGCCTTCGTGTTGGAAGCGATGCCGAACAGAGTCCCACGGTCAACCGGGGAAGCGTCGCCCAATTTGCGGACGCCGTAGCCCTTTGCAGTGACGATGCGGCCATCCTTCACGATTGCCACGGCCATGCCAGGCACTTCGAAGGTGGCCATCACCCGGGAGACGTAAGCGTCGAGGTCAGGAGGGGGACCGGTGTCTGCCCGGAGGGCGGTATAGGGCGCAATAATCGCAAGAGACCAAAACAGGACCGGGATGAGCGCGCTGGGAGGTCGTGATCGCATTCCCAATGATAGCCGCCCTCGATGTCGATTTCACCGGTATTCAGGATTCCCGGGTTCATGGAGCGCGGACATCTTGTCGTGGAGCGCGGACATCTTGTCCGCACTGGGATCGCGGACGTCCCGTCCGCGCGGCGGGCATCTTTCCCGCCGTTGACGTTGTTCGATTTGCTGCAATCTCCGAGAACGCCGGGCAGGATGCCCGGCGGGCGGGCAAGATGCCCGCGAACCCAGTGCGGACGGGACGTCCGCGCTCCGTTACTGTCGGGACCGCGCGCCCATGAATGTTCCGTCCGCGTTCGTGCATGCATCAACTACCCCAAAAGCCGAAGCACCTTCTTCACGTACGACGAACGGGCAAACGAGCCGTCCCCCGGGTCTATCCACCGGAATGCCTCGGGCGCCGGCCTTTCCAGTCGGGCGGTCATCACATGCAGGTGAAGTCTGTTGTTGGTGATCTGATGGCGCACCGTGCCGACGACACGGCCCAAAACCAGTTCCAAGCCGTGCCGGGTCACGAACCTGTCGAACAGGTCCTCGTCCGGTTTACCCGGGACATCGGGGAATCCCCAGAGCGATTTCGGCAGCAGACCCGACTCGTTTCGGCACATCAGAAAGCTCTCGTCATGGGCGACTAATACCAGGACCAGCTGGTGATCGCAGACGGCCGGCCTGACCGCCGGCCTGGGAAGCTGCTCCTGCATTCCTGCTCGGAACGCAGCGCAGTCCGCCGCCAACGGGCAGGATCGGCAGGTCGGAGACCGAGGCGTGCAGACCAGCGCCCCGAGCTCCATGAGCGACTGGTTGAAATCGCTGATAGGCGTGGATTGCGGAAGCGAGTGGATCAGCTTCTCGAGCGTCAGCCAAAGCCGTTCGGTGCTTTGGGAGTCCCACTGGCGGTCAAAGGCGAGGAGCCGTGAGAACACTCTCCGGATATTGCCATCGAGCACGGCCGCCCTTTTCCCAAAGGCGACCGATGCCACCGCCCCGGCCGTATACCGTCCAATCCCAGGCAGGCGTTGCAGCTGCTGCGGGTCGGACGGGAACTCGCCCCCGTGCTCGGTTGCGATTAACTGTGCGGTTCGGAGCAGGTTGCGGGCGCGGCTGTAGTACCCCAAGCCGGCCCAGAGTGCAAGGACCTCGTCCTCCGGTGCGGCCGCCAGGCTCTGGATTGTCGAAAAGCGGTCGAGGAAACGCCCGTAGTAGTCGCGCGCCGCGGCTACTGTCGTCTGCTGGAGCATGATCTCGGAGAGCCAGACCCGGTAGGGAGTCGGGTCGATTCTCCATGGCAGTGGCCTTCGGTTACGGCCGTACCACGGCAGCAGGCGGGAGGCCAGCGCCTCCGGTGTGAGGGGCAAACGAAAGGGACGTAAATGCTGCGCCACCGGGCTACTTCAAGATCAGCTTGGCGATGGTCGCCAGCTGCATGTTCGACGTTCCTTCGTAAATCTTGCCGATCTTGGCGTCGCGCAGGTACTTTTCAACCGGATAGTCCTTCGTATACCCGTAGCCGCCAAAGACCTCAATGGCCAGGGATGCCACCTTTTCGGCGACCATCGACGAAAAGTACTTGGCCATGGCTGCCTGCCTGACAAATGACGACCCGGTGTCCTTCAGGCGGGCGGCATTGTAAACCATCAGCCGGGCTGCTTCTACCTCGGTGGCCATTTCCGCAAGCGTAAACTGCACTCCCTGAAAGGCCGATATCGGTTGCCCAAACGCCTGGCGCTCCTTCGAATAGCCGATTGCCGCATCAAGCGCTCCGCGAGCGACCCCGATCATCTGCGCCCCAATACCGATGCGGCCCTCATTCAAAGTCTCAATCGCCACCTTGTACCCGACTCCCAGCTCACCAAGAACGTTTTTTTCAGGCACTTCGCAGTCGTCCAGCAGCAACTCGCAAGTCGACGAGGCGCGGATTCCGAGCTTGTCCTCCTTCTTGCCGACGGAGAAGCCCGGGAAATCTTTCTCGACCAGGAAGGCGGTGATGCCTTTGTATCCTTTCTCGGGCGCCGCGTTAGCAAAGACGATGAAGAGCGAAGCTTCGTGCGCGTTCGTGATCCACATCTTCCGACCGTTCAGGATGAATCGGGCGCCCCGCTTTTCGGCGCGAGTCGCGAGCGCGAAAGCGTCGCTTCCCGACGTCGCCTCGGACAGCGCATACGCCCCGACCCATTCGGTGGCAAGCCGGGGCAGATATCTCCTTCTCTGCTCCTCGGTCCCCCACCGGATCAGGGCGTTGTTCACGAGCGTATTCTGAACGTCGACGATCACCCCGGCCGAGGCATCGACTCGGCTCAGCTCTTCGACGGCTACTACCGACATGAAGAAGCTCGCACCCGATCCTCCGAGATCCTCCGGAATCTGGATACCCATCAAGCCAAGCCCGAAAAAATCAGCCAGGATTTCGGGCAGGAATTTGCCCTCGCGATCCATGTCGGCTACGTGGGGCGCCAGTCGCGATCGGGCGAAATCCGCGACGTTCTCGCCGAATAATTGTTCCTCTTCGGAAAGTGCTGTCAGGGCCGGGTATAGAGCGTTTTGCAGTTCGACCATGGGTGTGGCGAATTCCTTTGAGTTAGGCTCTTTGTTATCATAGGCTCACTGGTAGAAGCTTACAACCCGGCGGTCCGTTTGGGGATTTTCGCTCGGGGGACCAGTGGGTCGAAACGATGATCAGGATTTTCAGAAAACGAGAAGAGCTGCCGAGAATCATCCAGGAGGTCACTCAGACCTACGATGATACGGAAGTCTGTCTCCATCATCTGGCCGACACCCCACTGCCCAGCGAAGATGCTGTCGTCGACATCCTGAGCAAGCTCCGAACGGTCCTCTATCCAGGTTATTTCGGCAAGGAGTACGTGAACTCGAGCAGCATCAACTTCTATGTGGGAGAGATGCTGTACGAGGTTTACGAGCTCCTGAGCGAAGAGATCTACAAGGCTTTCCGGCAGGAATGCGCACATGGGGCGCTTGGCAACTGTGAATCCTGCCAGGAAAAATCCGAAGAAAGCTGCCTGAAGCTCATGCGCACGGTTCCGACCCTTCGGAAGACGCTCGCGCTTGACGTGCAGGCGGCACTCGACGGAGATCCGGCGGCGAAAAGCTGCGACGAGGTAATCTTCAGTTATCCCGGTATCATGGCCATCACGATTTACCGGATTGCGCACGAACTACAACGCCTGACAGTTCCCCTGATCCCCAGGATGATGGCCGAGTACGCGCACCGGAAGACAGGCATCGATATCCACCCGGGGGCCCGGATCGGCAAACGCTTTTTTGTCGATCACGGAACCGGCGTCGTGATCGGTGAAACCACCGAGATCGGCGAGAACGTGAAGATTTACCAGGGAGTGACCCTGGGCGCGCTCAGTTTCCCTAAAGAAGGTGCAAGCGCCATGCGGGGCAGGAAGCGGCACCCGACTATCGAGGATAACGTCGTCGTCTATGCCGGCGCCACCATCCTCGGCGGGGACACCGTCATCGGACAGAATTCGATCATCGGAGGCAACGTGTGGATCATCCACAGCGTACCCTCCAAGACGAAGGTCATGATCGAGGTACCGAAGCTCCGGATCAAAGCCAACGAATAACACCTGGATTACCTTTTTCAAGCTGAACCGCGAAACCGACCCGGCAGTATAGGCATCTACCTCAGCAATCCTATCTGTATTTTGTCCGAGGATTACCAGCGAAAAAGGGGTTGTGTCTAATGACGCAGAGAATACAAGACCCGGTGTATGCACTCGGCAAATCCGAAGCAGGAGCGATTTTTCTACTGACGAAGTTTGACGAGGATCACCGGGAATCGACCGAATATATACCGGTCTTTCGGAGCCTCACTGAGGCTGAAATGGAGCTGCGCCTGATCGGCAGTACGCGGATCAGCGTCCTCAGCTTCAATTCGGCGGAGGAGCTCCAGCGCAAGCACCCGCGTTGTCCCGTTCGTTACGAATTCGACCTGCTGATTCCCAAATCGCGGACCGGGCACGTGTAGCGCGGCCCCCGACCCTCTCTCTCTCAAATTGCGCTTTGACGAGCCGTCGGTCGGCTCGTAGACTGACGGGATGCGTTGTGCTCTGTTGGTGGCCATCATTCTCGTCACAGGTGTCGCACGCGCGCAGCATCGCCCGCTCAAAACCGAGACCCCGGATCCGGTCCCCTCTCATCAGGCCGTCGTCGAGGCGGGGACTGAAATCCTTCTGAACGCAGTCTACCCACTTTCAGGATTGCGCGGAGACCTCGCCCGAGTCGGTATGCTGTCCGCCCGAATCGGGGCCGGGGACTTTATGGAAATCCACCTCTTCGGCTCGGCGCAGGATGTCCTGTGGATCGACGACCGGTTTGACGCTCCATACAGCTCTAAACTCGATTTCACAGGCAACCGGACCAACGACGTGGGCGACTTCGGCTTCGCCGCGAAGGTCCGCTTCCTGGAGGCCAAAGATCATAGGCCGGGCCTGGGCTTTCGACTCGGATTCCAACTGCCCAACGCGTCCAACGAAAGCGGGCTCGGAATCGATGAGACCAATGCTTTCGGCAGCTTCCTGCTGGAGGAACGTCTCGGACGAGTCCGCCTGATCGGCAACATCGGCGTGGCGATCCTCGGCGATCCCATTTCCCCGGCCACCCAGGACGACCTCGTCACTTACGGGTTCGCCGCCATCTACCCGCTCAACTCTACCGCCGATCTTTTCTTCGATCTCAATGGCCGATCCGGTCACGGGAGCGTCGGCACCGAGGACCAGACGGAATTGCGGGCCGGCACCCAGGTGCGCGCTTTCGGGCTGGTCTGGGATGTTGGCGCGTTCGCCGGATTGCAGGACACTGACCCGGACGCGGGGCTCGTGTTCGGGGTGTCAAAAAGATTCAGCTGGTGAGGGGCGGCTGACCGGCTGACCAGCCGGTCAGCTGCCTTTCTACCCCCGCCCGGTGATCGAATACGCAGTCTCGGAGTGCTGCGACAGGTCCAGTCCGGAAATCTCGTGTTCGTGCGGCACCCTGAGCCCGAAGATCCGGTTCACCAACTTCAGGAGCAGGTAGCTCATAACCAGGGAAAAGCCAATCGAACAGAGTGTCGCGACGAGTTGTACCCAGAGCTGACTGGGGTTGCCGTAAAGCAAGCCGTCCGCTCCCGCCGGATTGATGGCCTTGCTGGCGAAAATGCCGGTGGCAATGGCGCCCCATGTCCCTCCGACACCGTGCACTCCCACGACGTCGAGCGAATCGTCATAGCCCAGTCGGGTTTTGAAGTTGCAGGCGTTGAAGCAGAGAAAGCCGGCCACAGCGCCGATGGCAACCGCAGACATGGGGCCGACATAGCCGGAGGCCGGCGTCACGGCGACCAGGCCGGCGACTGCGCCTGAGGCGGCACCGAGGACCGTCGGTTTCCCCCTCTTGATCCATTCGGTGAACATCCAGCCGAGTGCGGCTGCGGCCGCGGCGGTATTGGTAGCCAGGAAAGCACTGACGGCCAGCCCGTTGGCTGAGAGCGCGCTGCCCGCGTTGAAGCCAAACCATCCGAACCACAGAAGGCCGGCCCCTGTCACGGTAAACGGGAGGTTGTGGGGAGGCATCGGCTCGGTGTCATACCCTTTCCGCTTCCCGACTACCACAGCGGCGGCGAAGGCTGCGGCCCCGGAACTGATGTGCACCACGGTGCCGCCCGCGAAGTCCAGCGCACCCAGATTGCGCAACCATCCACCGATCCCCCACACCCAATGGGCCAGCGGGTCGTACACCAGCGTTGCCCAGAGGAGAGCGAAGGCCAGGAAGGCGGAGAACTTCATCCGCTCGGCGAATGCGCCGGTTATGAGTGCCGGGGTAATAATGGCGAACATCAGCTGAAAGAGCATGAACGCCTGGTGGGGAATTGTGGCCGCGTAGTCCGGGTTCGGCTCCGCTCCGACGCCGTTTAGACCGAGCCAGTCGAGCCCCCCGATAATCCCGGCGTGGTCCGGTCCAAATGCGAGGGTATAGCCCCACAGTACCCATTGGACCGAGATCAATGCCACCAGGATGAAACTGTGCATCAACGTGGCGAGCGCGTTTTTCTGGCGCACCATTCCGCCGTAGAAAAGCGCGAGCCCGGGAGCGGTCATCATCAGGACGAGCGCCGAGGAGATCAGCATCCAAGCCGTGTCGCCGGTATCAATCGAGGACGTTGAGGCCGCCTGCGCCTGAACCGGTTGACAGCCGGCGACGCCGATGAGGCCGGCCAAGACCCATGAGCCGGCCGACCGCGCTCGGCGCTCCGGATACCTCCTGTCCCGACTGACTGGAATTCGCTCGTGTGCAACTGACATCCGTTTCCTCCCTCCCCAGGCATCGATTCCGGATTGCGGATTTCGGATTGCGGATTAAGAAGCCTCTTGGTCTTTCAATCCGCAATCGCAATCCGCAATCGGTCTCATAACCTGAGCGCGACTTTCCCGCTCAACGTCTGCGGGGCAGCAACCCGTGTGCCAGTTGCCCGATGCAGTCCAATACCGGGCGGCAGCGCCGCTTTCCGGTTCGACAATCGCGTCCGCCTGGGAGCGGAAGCTACTGTTTTGTAGCCGTTTCTGACGACGCGCTGCAGAAATGTAGCTCAGCTGCACGCTGGGCGGTGTGTCGTGTCCGACCGTCGGCTAGCTCGATGTAGCAAGCTCTTGCGAATCTCTCGTTGGTCCGACTTCCAAGTCGGACATTCGGCATGCGGCCAGCTGGCTCGGTGTTGCTGGCGGTGTGTAGTGTCCGACTTGGAAGTCGGACCAACGTACGCCGGCAAGCGCTGTTGCCCCCCCCCGGACCAGTCCGGAAAGGTCGCCGCTTGCTCTTGTCCGCTCTGCCAGCCCGGAATATCTCGTGGGGCGTGGGGTTGCAAAAATGTAGCATGGACGTGAAGCATGCAACACAAACGTCAGGACCAGCCGTCATTCGACAGCGCCCAGGACTCTGGAATCCCGCTTCGCGGCGCCCAGGGTAGGCGCTCGGCTTCCGTCGGCAGTGGTGCGGGTCTTGCATCAAGATCCGAGTGGGACTCATATGACATCTATTGTGCGCACGTTCCCGGACTGCGACCCAGACCTGCCCGTGCGTGGCGGATCTGTGAAGGATCATCTGCCCGTCTTCAGGCGCTTTCTTCGGATCGAGTCGGAGCGGCTAAGGACACGCCACCGCCTGGGTGCGAGTGGTACCGACATCGTCGAAGCGCGGACCGGCCTTATCGATCACCTGATCAGTCGAGCCTTCGTTCTCGCGGTCGACGACGCGGGCGCCCCGCCGGCCGGCTCGGCTTCCCAGTCGCTCGTCGCTCTGGGAGGCTACGGGCGGCGGGAACTGGCGCCCGGCTCCGACATCGATCTGCTTTTCCTGCACGAGGGACGGGCCGAGGCCGATTCGGTCGTCGAGTATCTCCTGTATCTGCTCTGGGATATCGGCCTGACGCTGGGTCACTGCTATCGAACCATAGAACAGTGTGTGAGCCTTGCCTCCGAGGACCTGATTTCCAGAAACGCCCTCGCCGATGCGCGATTCCTTGCCGGGAACCCCCAACTGTTTGCCGGTCTGACCTCCCGGCTGGAGTCGGCGCTCTTTTCCCGCCCGAGGCAAGTGGAGCGCTACGTTGGGGCCATGGAGGCGGATCTGATCGAGCGCCACAAACGGTTCGGGCCCGGCTGGGGCGTATCCGAGCCGAATATCAAAGAGGGCCCCGGCGGTCTTCGAGATCTGCAGACGGTCCTGTGGTTGGCCCGCGCCAGATTCCGCTGTCGTTCCCTGGACGAGCTGCGCCGGGCGGGTCACATCAGCGATGATGACGCGACGTCAACCGCGGCGGCGTACGACTTCCTGCTGAAGCTGCGCAACGAGCTGCACTTCCGGACGGGTCGCAGGACAGACGTGCTTTCTCTGGACCTCCAGGCGCCGATTGCGACGGGTCTTCACTGCTCTCCGGGAAGGGGTCGGGTGGGCAGTGAGGTCCTCATGCAGCGCTACTACGAGAGCGCACATCAGATTTTCCGGTTCACCCAGGATTTCCTTCACAAAACCGGCAATCGGCCGTCCAGGCGCGGCTGGGTTGCATATTTGAGGAAAAAACGCGTGTTCGACGGGTTCGATGTCTCCGACGGTCGTGTCTACCTGGCTCGCCAGGACCTGAACCGTGACCGCGACCCGATTTGGATGGTGCGCGCCTTTTCGGTGGCTCAGAAAACAGGCTTTGAGCTTTCGGTCGAGCTGAGGCAGGCTATCCGATCCTCGGCCGGCCTGGTTGACCGCAGATTCCGTGCTTCCCCGGAAGCAGCACGGATGTTCTCGGACATGTTGAAGCGGCGGGGCGAGGCCTCTATGGTCCTTCGCGCCATGCACGAGAGCGGATTTTTGGCTCGTTTTCTGCCGGAGTTTGGTCGATCCGGATTCTGGGTATCCCGACATTCCGACAACCAGTGTACGGTCGCCGAGCATTCGCTGGCTGCTGTCGAGCAGCTGGAACGGGCGGTTTCCGACGCCGCGACACAAGAAACGGGACCGATCAGTCCGGTCGACTGGCTATGCGTGGCGCTTGCGCTTTTGATTCATCATCAGCCACCGATCGCCGGGGAACGGGATCTTGACCGGGTGGCTCGACGAGTCGGCCGAAGATTGCACCTGGACGCGGATTCGGTTTCTCTCCTGGCGTTCCTCGTCACTCACGCCGGCGTCATGTCCCACCTCGCCGAGCGGCGGGATTTCAGCGAGGAACCGGTGCTCGCCGATTTCGTGCGACGGGTCGGCACCCCTCATCGCCTCAGGCTGCTTTTCCTGCTCGAGCAGGCGGACGGCGGCGCCCCTCCGAGGCGCCCCGGGCTGCTTTTGCCCGAAAGCCTGCAGGATCTTTACCTTCGATCGCACGCCCTCCTTTGTCCCGAGGCGTCAGACAGGCAGCCAGCCGCGCCTGGTGCAGCGGCTGATGGACGAATCAGGGAGCACCTGAAAATGATGCCGGCCCACTACGTCCGCAACGTGAGTCCGGCGACCGCCGGGAGGCATATTCAGTTGATCGATGAGCTCGAAGGCCAGGAACTGGTCACGCGGTGGCACAACGAAGGGACGGAATACACCGGCCTCACGATCTGCACGAGAGACTTCGCGGGGTTGTTTGCGCGGTTGGCAGGCACCCTGACCGCCGCGGGACTCGATATCCTTACAGCGGACCTGAACAGCCGGGCGGACGGCATTGTTCTCGATGTGCTCCGGGTTCGTCGCTGCCGTTGGGCGGACGCTGTCTGCGAGCAAATGCGCGCCGGAATTGACGCGGACCTTAGAGAATCCATTCGGCCCGAGGCCGATCTTGACGAGGCTCTACGCCGCTGGCAGGGCCGCCAGAGCCGGTACCTGGGGAAGCGGAGGCCGGTGGAAATCCGGCCCAGCGTGCGTTTCGATTCGAGGACATCGGCAACGAGTACGGTGGTGGAGGTTCGGGCCGAGGACCGCCCGGGTCTGGCTTACATAATTGCCCGGACTCTGGCCGACCTCCAGGTCGACATCCATTTTGCGAGGATCACGACGGAAAGGCACTACGCCCTCGATATTTTCTATGTGAAAGGATTGGACGGCGCTAAGCTGAGCTCAAGCGAAGCGGTTACGGTCGGCCGCAGTCTTCTCTGCGCTTTGGGCAGGACCGAAGAATGACCAAGGAGACACTATGAAGAAGATCGAAAGCATAATCAGGCCGCATCTCCTGGAAGCCGTAAAGAACGCTCTGCAGGAAGTCGGCGTGGCCGGGATGACGATCACCGAAGTAAAGGGTTACGGCAGGCAGAAAGGCCACACCGAGACCTACCGGGGTATCGAGTACCAGATCGACTTTCTGCCGAAGGTTAAGATCGAGGTTGTCCTGCCCGAAGAGCTTGCTTCTGCGGCTATTGACGCCATCATCAAGAATGCAAAAACCGGAAAGTTCGGCGACGGCAAGATCTTCGTGACGGACATCGAAGAGGTCATCCGTATCCGCACCGGCGAACACGGCGAACAAGCCGTGTGATCATTGGAAGCTTAGGGGCCAAGTCCCATAGCGCGACTTTGTCGGAAGGTCCTCCGAAGCGTGGGGGGGCCGCCGAGTCGTGTCAGAGCCGCGCGCGAGCGCTTTCCAGCCGGCATTCCTGCCGCGGAAGCAAGCGGGTCGGTACAGAAAGCAGATCGCCTGCCCCGAGCTCTTATCCTCCCCCCCCTGAAATGTATCCTCGATAGATAAACGTTACATAATTGTCGGTGGCGGCTTGGTCGTTTCAGGCTTGAACGGGCGCGAGTTTTACTCATAAACCAAAGCGTTGCTGTGAGTTGCATCCCGAACCCCGATGGAGAGCCGCCTCTGGCACTCCCTTTGCTATACGGATCACCGTTCGAAATTCCAAAGGGAGTGCAAGATGAACAAGAAGCTTCGCAGTTTCCTCTCTGTCGCAGTTCTCGTCGCTCTTTCGACCCTCATCCACGGCCAGTCCACCGCCGATCCGGCGCCGGCTGCGGCCGCAAGCAGCCAGGCGGAGCCGCAACCGACTTCGTTGCCTGTTTCCTTTCGTGGTGATGCCGGCATTTTCAGCAAGTACTTGTGGCGCGGTCAGAGACTGACCAACGACTGGAGCCTGCAACCATCCGCGACCGTCGGCGCGGGTCCCTTCGCGTTCAATGTCTGGGGCACCCTGGATCTGGCCGCCTGCAACGAAGGAGACGCCCTGTTCCTGGCGGGCAATCCCTCTGCTCCGCCGGGAGATCACAACGGCATGCAGGGAAAATTCTCGGAAATCGACTACACGTTCTCCTATTCCGGCCAGGCGCGAAAGACCAGTTGGACGGCGGGCGCGATTGTGTACACTTTCCCGGAGCGTTCCGCGACGCTCAATGCCACGACCGAGCTGTACGGCGGCGTCACCCTCGATGCTCCGCTCGCGCCTTCGGCGACCCTTTATGTGGACGTGGACGAGACGAGCGCCGAGGGAGGAACGACCGGTCTCTATCTGAAACTTGGCGCGGCGCATTCGTTTCCAGTCGGCCACAGGGTGGTTCGAAGTGTGGATCTTTCGGGCTGGCTTGGTCTTGTCAACTCTGGTTTCGGCAGTTACTACTATGGCGCGTCGGAGGCAGGCGCGCATGATGTCAACCTGACGGTGGCCGTGCCGTTTCGGATCAGCGAGCGATGGTCGGCATCGGCGTGTATCGCGTACAGCGGACTGCTCGGTGACTTCCGAGGCCTGCAGTACCCGGATCTCCGAGACGTGTATCACGGTCTGACGGGTCCGGGCGGAGCAGACACCGTCTGGGGCGGGGGCACTCTGAGCCTGGCGTTCTAAAGACAGAGGGGGAGACAAGGAGAGGGGGAGACAAGGAGAGGAGACAAGGAGAGGGGAGACAAGGAGAGGGGGAGAGGGGGAGAGCGGGAGAGGGAGAGACGGGGAGACGGGGAGACGGGAGACGGGGAGACGGGGAGACGGGGAGACGGAGACAAAGACAAAAGCCGATTACGATTACGAGCACGAGCACAAGAAGACACGGGAGAAGCCGAGGGCGGGTCACCTGTTCGGCTCTCGCGCTCGCGATCGTAGTCGTAATCGTAATCGTAATCGGCTTTTCGCCTTTCTCCTTGTCTCCTTGTCTCCTTGTCTCCCCCTCTCCCGCTCTCCCGCTCTCCCCCTCTCCTTGTCTCCCTGTCTTTCCGGCTAGCTTCGGAACCGGTCGCAGTTGATCCGGTGTTTGCCGATCTTGTAGTTCAGAATACGTTCGGTCGTGGCGAGCAGCCGTGCCGCCTTGGCGCGATTTCCGCGGGTGCTTTTCAGCGCGTCCTGGATCAGGTCCTTCTCATAGGCTCCAACGGCATCGGCCAGCGACGTTCGGATGGTTGTCCCGGACGCTTCGGCCGTCTGCAGTGTGGGGGGAAGGTGATGCCCGTGGATCACCTGTCCTTCACACACGAGCACGGCCCGTTCCATGGTGTTCTCGAGCTCCCGAACGTTTCCCGGCCAGTGATAGCTCATGAGCATGTCGATGGCCGGGGTGGAAATCCTGAGGATGCTCTTGCCGTGCTCGAGCGAGAACTTCTCGAGGAAGTGGTCCGCCAGCAGCAGCACATCGGGCTTGCGTTCGCGAAGTGGCGGAACGAAAATCGAGAAGACGTTTAGCCGATAGTACAAGTCCTCGCGGAATTTCCCATCCGCGATCGCCTTTTCGAGTTCCTTGTTCGTCGCAGCAATCAGTCGGACGTTGACCTTGACTGTTTCCACGCCGCCGACTCGTTCAAATTCTCTTTCCTGGAGAACGCGCAGCAGCTTGACCTGCGTCTGAGGATCGAGATCTCCAATCTCGTCAAGGAAGAGCGTGCCGCCTTCGGCCAGCTCGAAACGGCCCTTCTTGCGGGCCTGGGCGCCGGTAAACGCGCCTTTCTCGTACCCAAAGAGCTCCGATTCAATCAGCGTCTCCGGAAGTGCCGCGCAGCTGACTTTGACGAACGGCTTCTTGGCCCTGAGCGAGTTGTAGTGGATGGCGTGGGCGATCAGTTCCTTACCGGTCCCGGATTCCCCGCGGATCAGGACGGTAGTGTTGGTTCGCGCGACTTGGCTTACCTGCTCGTAGACCTGGCGCATGGCGTTGCTGCTTCCGACGATATTGGAGAAGTCGTAACGCTCGCGCAGTTCCTCGCGCAGCTGGGTGTTTTCCTCGACGAGGCGCCTTTTTTCGGCCTGAATCAGACGATGCACTTTCACCGCCTGGCCGATCATGGAGGCGACTACCCGGACGAATTTCAGCTCACTCTCGTAGTCGCGGTCCCGTTTAAACGCCAGGTCCGCCCCTAGCGCACCGACGGCTTTGCGATTCACCAGGATAGGAACACAGATAAAACTGAGCTCCTGCTGCTCCTTCTCTTTGCGCTGGCCGGCCCGGTTCAGAAACATCGGCTCCAGGCTGACCTGTGGAATGACGATCGGCTTTCCAGTCTGGACGGCCCTCCCGGTGATCCCCTCTCCAATGCGGTAGCGCGTCTGCTGGCCTTTCGGGGTCAGGCCGTTGGACGCCTCGATATAGAGCTCGTCGGCTTCCTCGTCGAGCAGCGTTACGGTCCCGCGAATGATGCCGTGGTGCTCTTCCAGGACCTCGAGGACCTGGTGCAGCCCAGCCTTCAGGTTCAGCGTACCGGACAGCGCCTGGCTGATCTCGAGGAAGGTCGCCAGCCGCCGAATCTCCCTGCTTTCCGACGAGGAATCCCCCGGGTCGGTCATAGTTTCCTTCGCCTGCCTGGGGCGGGAGTCCCGCCTCCTAGCTGCAACCCGACGTGTTGCCGCACACCGTGCAGACGTGGCATTTGCCATTGCGCTGCATCAGGTTCCCGCAAGCGCACGTGGGCGCCTCGTAACGCATATCGGACAGCAATTTCTCCATGGCCTGGGATTTGCCCGCCTGGCGCGAAGTCTCCGAAAAACTGACTTGCACACCGTTTTGCACCGAGCCGTTCATCTTCGTGCTGTGGATGCCGAGGGCGGATTGCGCGTCGGGGTCCAGGAACCGGGTGGCCAGGTAGCGGACCACATAGTCCGGAATCGAGGTGGCAAAGGGGATCTGAGTGTTGTCCGTGTAACCGGCCGGCTCAAAACTCATGTGCGAGAACATGCGGACGTAGTCCTCGAGCGGAACGCCCCGTTGCAGCCCCATGGAAAGGGCTATCGCCCAAGCCATTGCCATACCCTGGAGCGTTGAACCCTGTTTGGCGAAATTGATGAAGATTTCGCCCAGTTCTTCGCCTTCCGGATACAGGCCCATCGTCAGGAAGCCTTTGAAGCCGCGGATCCTGAACTCATGCTGGTAAGCGGCGTGGTCCTTCGGCATGTTCCGGTGCAGCGGGCCGACGGTGGTTGCGGGCGCGCGGTCCTTGTTCGTGAGTGGCTGAACCGCCTTGCATCCGTCGCGGTATATCGAGACCGATTTCATCCCGTAGCGCCACCCCTGGATGTACGCTTCCATGATGTCTTCGGCGGTTGCTTCGTTGGGCAGGTTGATGGTCTTCGAAATCGCCCCGGAAAGGAAGGGCTGAACCGCCCCGCACATCTTGATGTGGCCGAGGTAATGGATCGACCGGCTTCCGTGAGCGGTACGGTCGGCGCAGTCGTAGACCGGCAGGTGCTCTGCTTTCAGGTGAGGTGCGCCCTCGATCGTCTCCTCGGCTTCCACAAACTTGGAGATCTCCTGGATCTGTTCCTCGGTATATCCAAGCCGTCTCAAGGCGCGCGGAATCGTGTTGTTGACTATTTTCAGTGTTCCCCCGCCCACCAGCTTCTTGGTCTTCACCAGGGAGAATTCGGGCTCAATGCCTGTCGTGTCGCAGTCCATCATGAAGGCGATTGTGCCGGTGGGGGCCAGAAGCGTGACCTGAGCGTTCCGATACCCGTGATCGGTTCCCTTCAGGATCGCCTGGTCCCACGCCTCGATAGCACCGTGCAGGATGTCGAGCGGAACCAGAGCTGAATCGAGCCTCGATAACGCGTCCCGGTGCTTGTGCATGACTCGCGCCATCGGCAGCCGGTTGTCCTCGTAGCCCGGGAAGGGGCCTTTCTTCTCGGCGATTTCGCTGCTTGCCAGGTACGCCTCGCCGGTCATCAAGGCGGTTATGCCGGCTGCCACCGTCCGGGCGCGGTCGCTGTCGTACGGAAGCCCGCGGGCCATCAGGAAAGCGCCCAGGTTGGCAAAGCCGAGACCAAGCGTCCGGTACTCATGGCTGTTCTTGGTGATCTCGGGAGTCGGATAGCTCGAATTGTCGACGATGATTTCCTGGGCCAGGATCATAATCCGAACGGCCTGCTTGAAGCCCTCGATATCGAACTGACCGTCCTCCCTCATGAACTTCATGAGGTTGAGCGAGCTGAGGTTGCAGGCCGAGTTGTCCAAGAAGACGTATTCCGAGCAGGGGTTGCAAGCGCCGATCGGTCCGGAATTCGGGCAGGTATGCCAGTCGTTAATCGTCGTGGAGAACTGAAGCCCGGGGTCCCCGCAGACCCAGGTCGCATCCGCGATCCACTTCAGCATTTCCTTGGCCTTGTAGCTGGCAGAAACTTCCCCCGTGGTCACTTTACGTGTTTTCCATTCGTCGTCCCGCATCACCGCGTTCATGAATTCGTCGGTGACGCTGACGCTGTTGTTGGCATTCTGGAATTGCACGCTGCGGTAGGCCTCGCCGTCGATGGAATCGTCATAGCCGAGCTCGATGAGCTTCTGGGCCTTCTTTTCCTCGGCCGCCTTGCACCAGATGTACTCCTTGATGTCCGGATGGTCTGCGTTCAGGATGACCATCTTGGCGGCCCGCCGTGTCGCCCCTCCGGACTTGATCGCCCCGGCGAAGCTGTCGTAGCCCCGCATGAACGAAACCGGGCCGGATGCCAGTCCACCGACGGAGAGCATTTCGCTGGAAGAGCGGATGCGGGAAAGATTTACGCCCGAGCCGGAGCCTCCCTTGAAAATCATGGCCTCGGTCTTGGCCAGCCTCATGATCGAGTCCATGTTGTCGTCGACCGAGTTGATGAAGCAAGCCGAGCATTGCGGGTTCTTCTTGATCCCGACGTTGAACTGGACCGGCGAGTTGAACGCCGCCATCTGATGAAGCATCAGGTGGGTCAGTTCATGGTTGAAAACGACCGCGTCATCCGGACCGGTGAAGTAGTCCATCTTGCGGCCCCAGTCGGTGATCGTGTCGGAAATGCGTGAAATCAGCTGGCGGACGCTGTTCTCGCGGCCATTTGTTCCAATGTGTCCCCGGAAGTATTTGCTGGCCACGATGTCGGTCGCGCGTTGCGACCAGAAAGAAGGAAACTCGAGGTCGTCCTGGCGAAAGCTCACCTTGCCGCTCTTCCAGTCCTTGATCTCCGCGGTGCGCACCTCCCATTGAATCTCGTCAAAGGGGTGAGTGTTTTCCTTGGTGAAGAAACGCCTGACATTGAGGCCTTTTGCGGTCTCAACCTGCTTCGCCAGCTTTTTCATCGTTCGCTCCTTCCGTTTTTCTTTTCTTAATTGCCCTGGGGATGGGGCGAAAAGTGTGCGGCCATTCTAGAACTTCAGTCTGACGTTTTTCGAGTTCTTTTTTCGGCGTCGACAACCACTAATGGTGTCGCGAGCAAATCAATTATACAAAATATTGTGGAGTGCGAGTGAGAGTTCTTCCTTGCTGATTCCCTTGAATCCGACCACTTTCGACCGGGATTTCTGCCCGCTCAAAAGGGCAATCCGGCTCGCCGGGAAGTCGAGCTCTTCCGAGAGGAATTCAATCAGTTGGCGGTTGGCTCGATCATCAATCGGAGGGGATGTGAGGCGGATCTTGAGGCTGTCTCCTGTTACACCGGCGAATCCGTTGCGGCTGGCTCGCGGCTGGAGCCTGACCTGAATGCAGGTGTATTCACCCCGTTCGGTAATTCGAAACGCGTCGCTCACGGCTGTCGGCTCCCGAAAATCGCGGTTCCGACGCGGATCAGAGTGGCGCCTTCCTGGACCGCCACTGGCCAATCGTGGCTCATACCCATCGACAGCCCGGTCAAATCGAGACCGAGCTCGCGGTTGACGCGGTCCAGAAGACGGTGCAGTCCTGCAAAATGGGGCCGCGAAATTTCCGGGTCCTCGGAGTACGGAGGGATAGCCATAAGTCCGACCAGCCGGAGCACGTCCAGAGACCGGACGAGCGCTGCCAACCGGACCGCGTCATCGGGACTCACGCCGTGCTTCTGGGGCTCGTTCCCGATGTTGATCTGTAGATAAACCGGAAGGACCTTGCCGGTTTGACGGGCGTCCCTGTCGAGCGTGCGTGCAAGCTTCTCACCATCAACGGACTGGATGACGTCAAAGAGCTGTATGGCACGCCGCGCCTTGTTGGACTGGAGATGGCCGATCAGGTGCCACTCGAGCCCCTCGGCCGTCACCGCGGCGATTTTGCCCTCGGCCTCCTGAACCCGGTTTTCGCCGAAAAGCATTTGTCCGGCTCCGGCCGCCTGGTCAACTGACTCAGCGGGGAACGTCTTGCAGACGGCGAGGATCTGGACGTCGGACGGGTTCCGGCGGCATCGGGACGCTTCGGCGGCGACATCATTGCGAAGGCGTTGGAGATTGGCTGCAATTCCGGACACGGGGTCAGTATAAGGGGGCGAGGGGCGAGTGGCGAGGGGCAAGTGGCGAGGGGCAGAGGAAAGGCAAAAAGCCGATTACGGTTACGACCGCCTTTATTGGCACTTGGGGTAAGAGGCAACAAGCCAATCGCCCGTCTGAGCATGAGTTCTGGTGCTCGTGCTCGTGCTCGCGCTCGCGCTCGTGATCGTGATCGTAATCGTAATCGTAATCGTAATCGTAATCGTAATCGGCTTTTTGCCTTCCCTGTCCCTTTGTCCCTTTGCCTCTCTGCCCCTGCCTTCCTGTGGTACGATGATTTTCCTCTGGAGCCGGGGATATTGGGCAAGGGAAAGTTCATTACCTTTGAGGGGATCGAGGGCTGTGGCAAGACACTCCAGCTGTCGCTGCTCGAAGCCGAGTTGTGCCACCGGTTGGGCGAATGGGTTTTCACACGTGAGCCGGGTGGGACGGAGTTCGGCCGCGAATTGCGACAAATCCTCCTGGGCAAGGGAAGCGCGCCCAGGGCGCCGGTGGCCGAGCTGTTGCTTTACATGGCGGATCGTGTCCAGCATCTCGATCAGGTCATCCGGCCGGCCCTGGCCCGGGGTGCGGTGGTGCTGTGCGACCGTTATCTCGATGCAACCCTTGCGTACCAAGGCCATGCCCGCGGGCTGGGCTTTCCACTGATTGATGAAATGGCGGCCGTGCTTGGTCTCCTGAAGCCGGATTTGACGCTGGTGCTCGATCTCGATGTCGAGCTGGCGCTTTCCCGCGCCCGCCAAAGAAACAGACTCGAAGGATCGGACGCGCTCGGTCGTTTCGAAGCCGAGGAAACGGAGTTTCACCGGCGGGTGCAGGAGGGGTACCGGTTGCTTGCCGCTCGAGAGCCGCAGCGTTTCGTCATGGTAGACGCCGGTGGCACGCCCGAGGAAGTTGCCTCCAGGGTAAGATCGCTGGTGGCGGAGAAGGCAGGTTTGTTCGATGAAGCTCGGTGAATTCGTCGGAAACGAAAGCCTGCGAGACTTGCTCTCCCGTTCTCTGCTCCCACCGGCGGCAATCTTCGCCGGTCCTTCGGGTGTTGGAAAGCTGAGCCTGGCAGTTGCCCTGGCGGCGTTCACGAATTGTCGCCGCGCGGAATCCCACGACTTGTGCGGTACCTGCGGTTCGTGCATCAAGGCGGCGTCGGGAAATCACCCCGATATCATGGTTTATCCGCCCGAAAAGAATGTTATCAAGATTGACTCGATGCGGGAATTGAGCCGCGAAGCTCAGTTCCGGCCGTTCGAGGGCAAGAAGCGGATATTTATAGTCGACCAGGCCGAGTGCCTGACCGAAGAAGCCGCCAATTCCATCCTGAAGACCCTCGAGGAGCCGCCGGACAGCTCCAGGGTCGTACTCGTCACCGCCTTTCCTCTGCGGTTGTTGGAGACCATCCGTTCGCGCTGTCAAGTCTTTCACTTTGCCCCGTTGAGGCGTGAGGAGATTGCGTCTTACCTTAGGAGCATCGGGCAGACCGACGATCTGGAGCTTAGGTCCGCACTCGCTGACGGCAGCATCGGGACCGCGCTCTCGCTGGACCTCAAGAGGGTCGTGCAGGATCGGGATCGAATGCTGGCGTTGCTGGCCGACTGGTGTGCCACTCGTTCCTTCGAGGCAGTTTACACTCGTTGCGAACAAGGCCCGATGAAAGGGGATCTGAGGAGTCGCGAGCGCGTCCGACAGTACCTGGAACTGCTGCACGTGATCGCCGAGGATATCTATTTCCTGGTGGTTGGTACACCCGAACGCGTGGTTAACGTCGATCGAAAGAACGAGTTGAGGAAGCTCACCCAGAACATAGCGCTGGACTCGCTCCAGCGGCTGCTTTACGATATAGCGCACGCAATTCGTGATATTGACCGCTATGTGAACCCCTTGATGACCTTTGAGACTCTCTGGCTCAAGGCGGCAGCGGGCAGGTGAAATTATGGTTTCGGTAGTAAGAGTAAGGATCGAGAACCTCCCCGCCATGGGGGACTTCGCTGCATGCGAGCTTGGCCTTCGCATCGGCGACCCCTGTCTGGTTCCGACCGAACGAGGCGTGGAGATGGCGCGAGTGATCGATTCGCGGCAGGTGGAAGAGGCCCCCGGTGAGGCGACCTTCACGCGAGTGCTGCGCAAGGCGACCGAGCGCGACTTGTACTTGCACGAAAAAAAGAAAGACAAGGAAGAAGCCGCGTACCGTTTGTGTCGCAAGCGGATCAAGGCGCGAAAGCTCCAGATGAAGCTTTCCCGGGTCGAGTACATCTTCGACGGCAGCCGGGTAGTTTTTTACTTCACCGCCAACCGCCGAATCGACTTTCGAGAACTGGTGAAAGACCTGGCCAGGGAACTGCGCTCTCGAATCGAGATGCGCCAG
This sequence comes from uncultured Acidobacteriota bacterium, assembly GCA_964421755.1. Lineage (GTDB taxonomy): Bacteria > Acidobacteriota > UBA6911 > RPQK01 > RPQK01 > CAVUUN01. Next base: position 3,023 of record CAYQYP010000622.1, on the reverse strand, counting down.
ATCGGGGCGCGTGACGAGGCTCGCCTGGTCGGCGGAATGGGCTGCTGCAGCCTGGGTGAGAACTGTTCATCAAGCTTCCTGAAGCAGATGCGCTCGGTCAGCGTGAAGACTGCCAAGGCTCTTGACCTGGCGATGAATCCCAACCGATTGTCGGGGATGTGCGGGCGCCTGAAGTGCTGTCTGAATTTCGAGCTGGAACGCGGCTGTGGAGCTTGCTGTTCGGACGAGGAAGAGGAGGACGCCCACCCGTCGGAGCTGGTCAACCTGGAAAGGCAGGAAACGGAAGCAAGTGGCGAGTGGCGAGTGGCGAGTGGCAAGTGAAGGAACAATAGCGCGAAGCAAGTGGCGAGTGGCGAGTGGCAAGTGAAGGAACAATAGCGCGAAAGAGTAGCCAGGCTCTTTCAGCCTACTGAGCCTTTGTCTTCAGCTCATCAGCCCGGGCTTGGAAGCGGGGGATCTCCTTGGCCGAGGGATTCGAAACCAGGAACTGCTCGCAGACTTCGGCCGCCTTGTCGAATGCCTTCTGCTTCTCGAGGGTCTTGACGAGTTTCTCGTAGGCATCGACCGAACGGGGATTGAACTTAATGGCTTCCCGGTAACGTTCTTCTGCGGCCTTGTAGTTGTCCCGCTTGAAGTAGAAATCGCCTACGGCGACGTGCTCGGCCGCAGTCCTCGGATTCACCTGAATGACCTGTTCCTCAGGTTTCTTTTCGTTGGGGTCATCCCGTATCAAAATAGGCTTCTTCCCGGTCCTTGGTTGTTGCGCAAAGGGAAGGCCGAACAGCAAAACTAGGGTGATAAAACCGACGAGCAACCGCATGGTGTGGCCAATAGTATAGCCGTCCTTTTTCCCCTTGTCAAAAATGCGGGGCGGGTGTTAGGCTATGCCGTACCAACGCGGGCTTATTCGTGAACGTCTCGATCCCCCCTCAGTTAGTGGGCAGTTGGAATTCAGTCTTGAGGTAAATATGGTGAACAGGAAGCTGATCCGTCCCTCGCTATCCGACCTGCGGGAACAAGCGGCCAACAAGTACTCTTCCCCCGGGGGGCAGCCGGCAGCACAGCGGCGCCGTGTTCCACCTGAACAGACCAATGCCGAGCAGTATTACTACCTGAAGCAGATGTCGAGCAAGACCCCGATGGTGATCAAGCTGATGGACGGTGAGCTTATCCGCGGCGTGATCGAGTGGTATGACCGCTACTGCATCAAGGTCAACCGGGAAACCGAGCCCAACCTCCTTATCCCCAAGCACCAGATCAAGTACATGTTCAAGGAAAACGAGGTGAAGGGGAGCGACGAAAACATCCTGACGTCAGCCGCGATCGACGAGCAATAGCTCCACCCACGGGGCTTCCAAGTCGACTCAAACCCGCTCTGCCAGAAAACCGCAGGCTCTTTGGTACGCCTTCAGATTAAATTCGACAAGTGGACCGGTCTGTAACGAGACGGCCTCCTCCAAAGCGGCGTACAAGGCGCCAAGCTCATGCGCTTCATACATTGGCAGCAACCCGAACCGGCTCCACGGAAAAACGCAGGAATAGGTGGAAGTAATTGTCTCGCTTAACGCGGCAAAGGGCGCGATCTCATGGAGTCGTGCCTGGCAGACAGTCATCTGCTCCACGGGGTGCATTTCGTTAAAGGCGGGGCTTTGGAGCCACTCGAACAGACGACCCAGCGCCGCCGGAATCGATCTCGCTGGAAGCAGAGAGCGAGCCGCTGGCTGCTGATCCATGCTCCGCGGTTCCGGATCGGACTTGCCCGTGACGCGCCGCGCGAGCTCCTCCAAATCCTGGATACTCGCCCGGTAGTCCGTGCCGCCCGTCCCCATAAGGTATCGCACACCCCCTTCAATCGAGCGCTTTAGAGCGCGTTCGTTGGCTCGTGCGTCAAAGCGCCTGATCCGGGCGACCTCGAAGAGAACGAGCTCCGAGACGAGTTTGGAGAGCATTTTCGCCCGGGTCGCGTCCTCCGGCGCCGGCAAGTTTGCACAGCGGCGGTCAAACGCGGCGAACATCATGGCTGATCGCAGCCCCATGGGTATCATTATACGTAGGGCTAGCAAGTGAACTGTATGCAGGGCATCCTCGTATAGAGTAGGTGAGACTCGGAGGCGTTATCCCATGCAAGTGGCGGAGCAGATAAGCGCGGAAAGGCCGGTTAGAGTTCAGATCGGTGCCTGGACCACTGCCGGGTGGGATTGGTTCGTGCAGGATTTTTGGACCAATCTCCTGGTTGGGCTTCTGGCGTCCCTGCTAATGAGCGCACTTGCGCTGCTGACGGGGCCAATTTTTGCCGGATTGGCGAAATACGGGCTGAAAAAGAACGAGACGGAACGGGTAACCGTCCGTGACTTCTTCGACGGGTTCGGCAGGAACTTTGTTGCGGCCCTGCTCGCATCGCTTCTGATCGCTGTCTTCGCGCTCTTTGGCCTGATTCTCCTGATCATCCCCGGATTGGTGATTATGGCCATGTACATGTTCACTTTCCATTTCATGGTGGACCGGGAGATGGATTTCTGGGAAGCCATGGAGGCAAGTCGAAGGCTGGTGGCTCGGGACTACCTGGGTTTTGTTCTGTTCGCAGTCGTGCTCGGGATGATCAACCTGCTCGGCCTCATGCTGCTGGGCATCGGAATCCTCTTCACCATACCGATCACGGGATATGCGGTGACTGCGGCGTATCTTGACTCGGTGGGTTCACGGGTCGCCCCGGTTGCCCCGCCGGTGAGGATCGAGTAGGCGACCCTGACGGTCTCGCCGACCCCAAAGGACATCAAGGACATCAAGGACATCAAGGACATCAAGGACAGCAAGGACAAACACCACCCTGGCGTTCGTCGTTGGTGTCCTTGATGTCCTTGATGTCCTTGGGGTCGGCGAGGTGGCTCAGGCTCGGGCGTCAACCACGGCTTTGTCGCAGGATCACGAATTCGACAAGCGTTCGCACGCCGAAGCCGGTGGGTCCCTTCAATTCATCGTTGTCTGGAAAAGAATCCACGCCGGCCATATCCACATGACACCAG
>CAYQYP010000621.1:0-7676 GCA_964421755.1 uncultured Acidobacteriota bacterium | reverse complement strand
CTGCGTCGTTCGTTGCCTTGTAGCGGGAGACACCGGTCCAATACAGGCTCTCCGGCGCGGCGTCAGTCTCAGGGAACTGATCGACAATCTGCTGGTATCGTTTTTCGGCTTCCTTGAAGTCCTGGTGTGAGAAAGCGATCTTGGCCAGGCCGAGCTGCAACTGTGCGAGGAAGTCGTCCACGGGAAGGAATCCCTCGAAACGGTGCTGCTCCTGTCCTTCGGAATCCAGGACGATGCCGGTTGGCGTCCACTGTGCGCCGAAGCGCTCGAAAGACTGGGGCTGTTCCTTGACGTGGATCTTGACGGGGAGAAAGTGGCGGCTGATGAAGTCAGCGACGCGGTCATCGGGGTAAACCTCGGCTTCCAGCCGAGCGCAACCCGCTCACATGGGTGCGGCGCTGAAATCGAGAAAAGCCGGCTGTTTGCGCTGGCGCGATTGCGTGAGCGCGGAGTCAACATCTCGAATCCAATTGATAGACATGAAAATAGTATCCGACAGCCCGGGCAGCAGTACAAACGGAGGGTGGTTGGGTCGCGTAGGGCGCCAACGCATGTCCGACTTGGAAGTCGGACCTACGGAAACAGCAGAATTGCGGTATACTCCACGGTTTGCATGAAGGTCATTGCTAATCCGTATGCTGGACGAGGCAGGACTTCCGAGTATATAAAAAGGCTTGATGCGGCAATGAAGGCGCGCCGAGCCGACTGTGAGCTATGGCTCACGGAGGGTCCGGGCCACGCGACGGAGCTTGCCGCCCGCGTGGTGCGCGAGGGCGGGCAGCGTCTCATCGCCGTCGGTGGGGATGGAACGGTTTCCGAGGTTGCCGGTGCAATCGCCGGCAGTCCGACCGAACTGGCCGTGGTGGCCACCGGAAGAGGTAACGACGTCGCTCGGTGCCTGGGGCTGCCGCAGCGCGATCTCCAAAAGAGCCTCGATATCGGACTCAACGGAGTAGCGCGGCGGATTGATGTCGGCCGAGAGCGTGATCGGATATTCGTCGCCTCGATGGGAGTGGGATTGCCGGCCCGCGTAGTGGAGCTGACGCACGGGATTCGATGGTTGCCTGGCACGGCGGCTTATTTGATCGGCGTCTTGCGATCGCTCGCGGAGCTGCGCCCTCTTCCTTTCAAGGTATGGTTCGATGGCGAGGTCGCGGAGATTGTATGCAGCGCGATCATGGTTCACAACATTCCGTTGACCGGAGGCGGGTTGCGTCTGGCTCCTCAGGCGGAGTTCGATGATGGCCTGTTCGATGTCGCAATTATCGGGGCAATTGGGAAGATGGATTTGCTGTTGAATCTCCCCGGTGTTTACCGAGGCAAACACCTGCATCATCCGAGCTTTACGGTGAGACGATGCCGCAAGATCCGCATCGAACCGCCGCATCGGATGGCCAAGATGTTCGACGGGGATGTCTGCGGGGAATCCCCGGCTGACGCCGAAATCGTTCCAGGAAGTCTTAACGTCGTGGTGCCCGCCGGTCACGATTGAGCAGAGGTCCATGGGCGGCACGCCCAGGTTGGATGATGAATAGAATTGCGAGTCTGTTAGAAGACAAGACGATTTTTATCACGGGCGCCACCGGTTTTCTCGGTCAGCCCATCGTCGAAAAAATACTCTGGCTGAATCCGAACGTCCGGCGTATCTATGTCCTGATCCGACCCAAGCGTTCGGGCTCGCGTTCACTGACTGCTGAACAGCGGCTGGAAAAGGAACTGTACCAGTCAAGCGTGTTCGAGCGCCTTCGCGCGATCCATGGCGACGGACTACCCGCGCTGCTGCGCAACAAGCTGCTGGCCGTTCCGGGCGATATTTCCACCGACCGGCTCGGCATCCCGGAGGAGTTACTTGCGCAGCTCCAGGACGAGGTTGACATCGTCATCAACAGTGCCGCGGTCGTGTCCTTCGACGCACCGATTGACCAGGCCCTCGAGCTCAACGTTCTGGGCGCCTCACGCGTCGCCGAGTTCGCCAATTCCTGCAAAAAGGCGATCCTGATCCACGTGTCCACTGCCTATGTCAACGGCAGCCGCACCGATTCGATCCCCGAGACCCTGTATCATTCGGCCGAGGACAGCGACGACGCCGGACCCTTCCCGGTCCGCGCATTCCGGAATCCCCGGTCCGATATTGAGTTCATCCAGAACCTCGTCGAAAAGGTCAAAGAAGAATCCCGCAGCCCGGAAATAGAACGGCAGATGAAGCAGGCGCTCATCAAGCGTCGCCGTAGTTCAAAGACCGGAAAGAACCCGCGTCGCCGGGAACAGATCGAGACCTTCCGGAAGAGGTGGCTGGAGGCGCGACTCATCCAGGAAGGAATGAAGTGGGCACGGACCCGCGGCTGGAACGACACCTACACCTACACCAAGGCGATGGGTGAGCAGATGGTGACCCGGCTGCGCAACGGCCGTCAGACAGTCATAATCCGTCCGTCGATCATCGAGAGCAGCCTCTCCGAACCAATACCGGGTTGGCTTGACGGCCTGCGAATGGCCGATCCCCTGATCACCGCCATCGGGAAGGGGAGGCTCAAGGCCCTGCCGCTGGACCCGGATGTGGTCCTGGACCTCGTGCCGGTAGACATGGTCGTGAATGTGCTGCTGGCTTCACTTCTTGAGGTCAGCTCCGCCTCTCCACTCAGGATCTTCCAGATCGCCACCGGGGCTCTGAACCCCATTACCCTGGGCGAATTGAACGAGCTTATTTTTCGGTATTTCCAGCGGAACCCGATGCTGGACCGAACCGGGCGGCCGATCCTTATCAAGCGGTTGCGTTTCCCCCGGCCCTCGACCTTCCGACTGCAGCACCGGTTAAAGTCCGTCCCCCTCGATACCGTTGAGCGCACCCTGGACACGCTCTCCCGACTGGGTCTGAGCTTCAAGTACCGAAAGCGGATCTCGGCGACCCGCGCGGCCCACGAGAAGCTCTACTACTACGGGGAGATCTACGAGCCGTACCTGAACCTGAACTGCCGCTTCCAGATCACCAACTCGCTCCGCCTGTTCGCGTCTCTCAAGCCAGCCGAAAGGGAGACTCTCAATTTCGACGTCACCCGCCTGAACTGGCGCCACTACATTCAGAACACCCATATCCCGGGCGTTAAGAAATACATCCTCAAGATGGAAGGGGCAGAGCCGGGGATCGAGGAGCGGTCGAGACCGGAGTGTCCCGACTCCTGTACCGTGCACGAGCTGATCAATCGGAGCGCCGAACTGTATTCCGGCAAAGTCGCGCTGCAGATCAAGCGCGACGGGCAGTGGCAGCGTTTTACGTATGCGCAGGTCAAAGAGCGTGCGGACCACGTCGCGGAGCTTCTGCTTTCCCTCGGATTCCAGAAGGGCGAACGGATCATCCTCTATTCCGAAAACCAGCCCGAGTGGGGACTCGCCTACCTCGGCGCGGCCGAGTTGGGCCTGATCGTCGTCCCGCTCGACTCCCAGACCTGGGTGCGCGAGGTGTGGTCGATCGCCCGATTCGTGGAAGCCCGGGGAATCATGGCATCGGAGGCCTGCTTTAGATCTTTCACGCCTGAGTTGTTGAGTCAGGAGATGCCAAAGACCGGGCCCGTTCACCTTCTTAACGTCAACGACCGGTGCCGTCCTTTCGTGGGGGCGGGCTGTTCCGAGGCCAGTCCAGCGGTAGTAGAACGCGTGATCGATTCGGAACCCGCTTACTCCGCTGAAAAGCGCTCTGTGCGCGGCTCTGACGAAGCCGGCTCTGATTCCCCAATCCGCAATCCGCAATCCGCAATCGAACGGCCTGTCGTCGGACCCGATGATCCGGCCTCGATTATTTTCACGATGGGCACCCCGGTTGATCCTCGGGGCGCGGTGCATACTCATCGGAACTTTCTGACAAATCTTTCCGCCGTCCGACGTTTCCTCCCGCTTTCCGAGGACGATCGGATGCTTTCGGTTCTGCCGCTTTATCACGCGCTCGAGTTCACGTGTGGTTTCTTGTCGCCGTTGGCGGTTGGGGCGAATGTGACCTACATGAAGTCGCTCAAGCCGAAGGCGATCCTGGACACGATGAGGGAGACGCAGACTTCCGTCCTGTTGGGCGTTCCAACCCTCTATTCGCTGATTCGGGAAGACGTCGAGCGTCGTGTTCTGGGAACTGCCAAGTCGGCCGTCAAATCCAACTGGATGTCGACGACCAAACAGGTCAGCCACTCCGTGGAGAAGACGCTCGGACGCAACGTGGGCCGCCACCTTTTCGCCAAGGTCCACGAGGAATTCGGCGGCAACGTCCGCTTCTTCGTCAGCGGAGGGTCGGCCCTGGGACCCGGGCTCTACGACGACTTCAAGGCTCTCGGTCTGCCGATCTACGAAGGCTACGGGCTGACCGAAACTGCGCCGGTTCTGACGGTCAACCCGCTTCACCAGAGCCGTCGCGGCTCCGCAGGCCGGGCCTTGCCCGGCGTAGAGCTGCGGATTCACCGGCCGGATCGGGACGGCATCGGGGAGATTATCGTCAAGACACCCAGCCTGATGAAGGGCTACTTCAAGAACCGTGCAGCCAGTGCGGAGGTCATGCGCGAAGGGTGGTTCCATACCGGTGACCTCGGATGGATCGATGAGGAAGGCTATCTGTACATCACCGGCCGACTCAAAGACGTCATCGTCACCGGCGCCGGAAAGAACGTCTATCCGTCAGATCTCGAGGCGATCTACAAGTCCTCGATTCCGATGATTGGTGAGGTCTGCGTGCTGGGGATTCGCAACCAACTGACGGAGGATGTGCACGCGGTCATCCATCCGGATCCGGAAGCGACCCAGGCGGTCTCGGGGGATCTGAAGAAGGCGGTCCAGAAGGAGATCCAGAAACTCGCGAAGGAGCTGCCCAGCTACCACCGTTTTCAGCACGTACACATCTGGTCGTCGCCCTTACCCCGGCACGACAACGGCAAGATCGATCGCCCGCAAATCCGGCGCGAGCTGGAGCGGCAAATCCAGAGAGCCGCGGCGGGCGGCGGTGAATCGAATGAAGTGGCGCAGACCGCCGATCTCGAGACCGCGCTCTTGAACGAGCTCGGTCGCCTGTGCAACCGTCCGGTTTCGGAAATCAGCGGCGAGAGCAACCTTTACAGCGAGCTCGGCCTGGACTCCCTGATGGCCATCGAGCTGCTTCTTTTGATTGAGAACCGGTTCGGGGTAGTGATTTCCGATGAGAAGGCCTCTGCATTTCAAACGGTAAACGACGTTCTCCGGGAAATCCAGGAGAGCAAAGCGCAAGCGAGAATGGTGCCCGGACGCGGGTCAGCAGAACGGATGCGCTCCGCGCTCCCGTACTCGGAACGGTCTGCCCTGAATCGGTTTTTGCTCGGGATGTCGTTCGTGAGCATGAAGATGCTCTACCAGAACTACTTCGATTTGCAGCTGGGGAACCCCGAGTTGCTCCCCCGGAATGCCTCGTACATCATTGCGGCGAACCACGCCAGCCATCTCGACACCGGGGCGATTATCTCCGCGCTTGGAGCCGCCCTCGGACTGCGCGAGGCTCAGAAACTCCACGTCCTGGGAGCGCGCGACTACTTCTTCGATACGCCGTGGAAGAGCTGGTTTTTCAGCACCTTCCTGAACGTCGTTCCGATCGAACGCGAGGAGGCCTCGCTGGCCGGCCTGCGGATGGTCAAAGCAATCCTCAAGGAGCGGGAGCCCATCCTGATCTTCCCAGAAGGCACGCGGACACGAACCGGCCGCCTGCAGGGATTCAAGCCCGGTCTTGGTCTGCTCGCGTGGGAACTGCACGTACCGATCGTTCCGGCATACATCGGCGGGACGGGCCAGGCGATGCCCGTAGGAACGCTGCTTCCCCGCCGCAATAAAGTGGTCGTAACTTTCGGTCCACCGATTTTGATGGGACGCTATGCGTCCAACGGCGGTGCAGGGACGGGCGCAAGCTCAGACGAGCTTTACAGGACGATCGTCAGTGATGTCAGAGCCGAGATCGAACGCCTGGCGGGCGACTCGGCCAGGCGTTAGACTTTCCTGTGTACGTCCGACTTGGAAGTCGGGCCGAGATCCCACCGGCAATCGGGACCTCATTCGTGAAGGTTGTACGCGAGGGGATGTCCCCTTATGTAGACCCGGGTTGCTGATATGGCTGATCACTCAGTCCGATACGCGCGAGCAGGCGAGTATCTTCCTTTCTATTACGGTGAGAGAGTCCTGTGGGAGAAGGTCCCCGAGACGACCCGGGTGCTGTACCCGCCCGCCCCGAAACCCGGACTGGACAACCTGAAGAAGGCGCTCGAACGGGCGTGCGAGCGGCCAGTAGGCTGCTACCCGCTGTCGGCTCAGCTGAAGCCGGGGATGCGGGTGACGATCTGCTTTCCGGACCTTTCCGTGCCGATGCCGGTCTGTTGCCTGCCCGACGTCCGTCAACCGCTGCTTGAGGCGCTCGTCCAGCAAGTTACCGCCGCCGGAGTCACCGATCTCCAGCTTATCGCGGCGACCGGGCTGAACCGCCGCCTGGGCCCCGCCGAACTGAGGCGGATCGTTGGTCCTGACATCTTTGACTCGTTCTACCCGGACCGGCTGTTCTCTCACGATGCGGAGGATGCCGATTCCGTGTACCTCGGTAAGACCGACGAGGGCGAGATCGTCGAAGTGAACCACCGGGTCGGTAGATCGGACCTGCTCTTGTACCTAGGCCTCAATTACGCTGGCTTTGGCGGCGGATATCGCCCGATCCTGACCGGGCTTACGACCTATCGAAGCGCAAGTTTTCACCACAACCCTGAGTGCCTGCTGCGCTCCGACTCCTTTCCCCGCGGTCCGGGGTCGGTAGTCGGCCAGATCCTGCGTCGGATGGGACGCCTGGCGAACAACAACGTGAACATCTTCAAGATCGAGGTGACGCTGGGGACACCGAGGCTCAATGCGTGGCTTGATCTGCCACGCCGACCGACAGCCATGTCCCTCTCCGATCGTCTTCGCTTTCACGGGGAACGAAAGGTGCTTGATCTTCTGCCACGTTCAATCGCGCGGAAGTTCCAGTCCGGCGTATGCGGCAGGTACCCCGTCACCCGCATCCGCGCCGGCAAACCGGAGCCGCTGTTTGATGCCGAAGTCGACACCGAGGCGGAGGACGACGTGATCCCGGTCGAAAGTCAGGCGGACGTTCTTCTCGTGGGGTTGCCGTCGGTCGGCCCGTTCAATGTCAGCTCTTACATGAACCCAGTGCTGGTCTATAACCTGGCGGCCGGCTACCTTTTTAACCTGCACACCGGCAAGCCGCTGGTCCGGCGGGGGGGAGTCATGATGGTCACCTACCCGCTTGAAAAGCGCTTCGATCAGCTGGAGCACCCGTCTTACGCCGGGTTCTACGACCGGGTCTTGGCGGACACCCGAGACCCGTTCGTCATGCACCGTTGGCATGAGGAGGAATTTGCAGAGAACGAGACCTACCTTGAGGCCTACAGGGAAGGCCAGGCGTACCATCCGGTCCATCCATTCGTCGCCTGGTATTGGGGCGTGTTCGCAACCGAGTACTTGAGCCGGGTGATTGTTGTAAGGCCGGTGGACAGGGCGGTGGCTGACCGGCTCGATTGGTACCCGGCCAGTTCGCTTGCAGAAGCCTTCGCCGCGGCCAAGTCAATGCTCAATCGGACGAATATTTCGACAATCTACTTCCGCTGCCCACCGCTGTTCCTGGCGGACGTGCAGGGGTA
>CAYQYP010000620.1:0-4622 GCA_964421755.1 uncultured Acidobacteriota bacterium | reverse complement strand
GATCATGCCGTAAGAACCAGCATGTGTTGAGCGCCACATGCCTGTTGACTGCCCAATCCCCCGCCTGCTAGGCTTCACGGTTTACTTTCAGGACAACGGATCGACATGTCACGAATACTTCGGAAAGAACAGCTATCGGAGCAGGTTTGGAGGTACCGGCTGGAAGCCCCGCGAATCGCACGGAAAAGACAGGCTGGTCAGTTTGTCATTGTCCGCCCGATCGAAGGCCAGGAGCGGCTTCCACTGACGATAGCCAACGCGGACGCCCAACAGGGCTGGATCGAGATCATCTTCCAGGTCATCGGCCATGGAACGATGCACTTGGCGGAGTTGAACGAAGGCGATGAAATAGCGGACCTGGTTGGCCCGCTTGGCCAGCCTACCCATGTCGAGCGCTTCGGCCGATGTCTCTGTATCGGAGGAGGCGTAGGCGTGGCGCCGCTTTTTCCCATCGTCTGTGCCCTCTCCGCCGCAGGAAACGACGTAACGGTCGTCGTAGGTGCCCGCACGAAGGATCTCCTGATCCTCCAACAGGAGATGGCAGTGAACAGCCGTAGAGTCATCGTAGCCACCGACGACGGGTCGAAAGGTTTTCACGGATTCGTTTCGGGCGTCGTGCAGGACCTTTTCGCGAAGGGGGAGAAATTCGATCTCGCCGTTGTAATCGGCCCGGCAGTGATGATGAAAGCTGTTTCCGCCCTCACCGTGAGCGCCGGCGTCCAGACGCTTGCTTCACTCAACCCGATTATGATCGACGGAACCGGGATGTGCGGCGGCTGCCGTGTGACTGTCCATGGACAGACCAAGTTCGGATGCGTTGACGGACCGGAGTTTGACGCCGCTGGAATCGACTGGGACGAGATGATAAACCGCCTGACAGCCTACAGGCCGCTCGAGCGGCAGGCGATCGACAGGCATACGTGCAGGATCGAGAGGCAGACGTCGAAAGTTTTATGAAGGAAACCAAGAAACTCAGCGAGCGCCTCAAGCGAGTGGGAATGCAGGAGCAGCCGGCGGACCAACGGCGGCAGAACTTCGATGAGGTGCCGTTCGGCTACAACGAGTCCGAAGCGATAACCGAGGCCAGGCGCTGCCTGCAGTGCGGGAAACCGCTCTGCGTTCAGGGTTGCCCAGTTGCCGTCCAGATTCCTCAGTTCATCAAGTTGATCGCGGAAGGGGACTTCGCCGCAGCCGCCCGCAAGATAAAAGAGACCAACTCGCTTCCCGCAATCTGCGGCCGGGTTTGCCCCCAGGAAGAGCAATGCGAAGTGAAATGCATCCTCGGCAAGAAGGGCGAGCCCGTGGGAATCGGTAATCTCGAACGCTTCGCGGCCGACTGGGAACGCGAACATAATGTGATCGAGCTGCCGCCAATCAAGCCACCCAATGGCCGCAAAGTGGCCGTCATCGGCTCCGGTCCGGCGGGTCTGACAGTCGCTGGCGAGCTCGTCAAGGAAGGCTTCGAAGTCGTGGTGTTCGAGGCGCTCCACGAACCGGGCGGCGTGCTTGTCTACGGGATTCCGGAATTCCGCCTGCCCAAGGAGATCGTCAAGAAGGAGATCGAGTATCTCCAACAAATGGGCGTCAAGATCGAGAAAAACGTTGTCGTCGGCAAGACGATCACGATCGACGAGCTTTTCCAGGAGGAAGGCTTCGACGCGGTTTTCGTCGGATCAGGTGCCGGACTCCCCTCGTTCATGGGGATACCTGGCGAAAACAGCATTGGCGTCTACTCGGCGAACGAATACCTGACCCGCAGCAATTTGATGAAGGCGTATGAAGAAGGGGCAAACACGCCGATTCTTCGCGGGCGGCGGGTCGCGACCGTAGGCGGGGGGAACGTCGCCATGGATTCCGCGCGAACGGCGTTACGTCTGGGCGCCGAGCGTTCCATCATCGTGTACCGCCGGAGCGAGGCGGAGATGCCTGCCCGGCTGGCCGAGATTCACCACGCCAAGGAAGAGGGCATCGAGTTTCACCTCCTCTGCAACCCGGTCGAGATCTTGACCGACGAGAAGCGCTTCGTGCGGGCGCTCCGCTGCATTCGAATGGAGCTCGGAGAACCGGATTCTTCGGGGCGTCGGCGCCCCGTACCGGTACCCGGCAGTGAATTTGAGATCGAGTGCGACGTGGTGATCATTGCGATCGGAAACAAGCCCAACCCACTGATTCCGTCGACCACGAAACAGCTCCAGGTGTCCAAGTGGGGAACGATCATCGCAAACGAGCAGGACGGGCGGACCTCAATGCCGCGGGTCTATGCCGGCGGAGACATCGTCACCGGGGCAGCGACCGTGATCCTGGCAATGGGTGCGGGTCGCAATGCCGCCCAGAGCATCGCCAAGGATCTGCTGGAACCCGAGGACAAGAACGAGGAAGCGGAAGAGGACCGATCGCCGGAAGAGTGATGAGTAGCGAATCCATCGGGTGCGGCTGAACACAGAATGGAAACGGAAGACTCTCAAGTGGCGACTGAATCCCTCAACCGTCCCGACGGGCGGCCACAACCGGGAGACTTCGCAGCCGCAGGCGACCGGGCTGAACCACGACGAGCGCCGCGGCTTCAAGCTTCGTCTGACACTGGCAGAGCAGGGCGGCGGCGCTGCGGGGCAGACCCTGATCGAGCAAGGAGTTTCATGCGGTCCAGGGCAGATCGATGATCCGCTCGTCGAGATTGGCGGCGGCGAAAGCCAGGGCCTGGCGGATATCCTCATCCTCGAGCTCGGGGTACTCCCGCCGCAATTCTTCCCGGTCCGCGTAAACCGCCAAGGCTTGGAGCACCCGACGCACGGTCAGGCGCAGGTCGCGGATGCAGGGTTGCCCGTTCAGGCGGCGAGGATCACTGGTGATGCGCTCCAAACTCTTCACGACTCACCTCCTTCCGTCGTTGGCATATTCATATTATACGGTGAGAACGCTTTCCTTTTCTGCGCCAGCCAAGCCCGCGTCACATAACGAATCTCGAGGATGTCATCAGCCCCGCGGACCAACAGCTCTTTGATAGCTTCCAAGACCACCGGGAAACGGTCACCGACCTGTCGGCGCAACGTGGCGTGAGACCTCCATGCATCGAGCCAGTCGGAGCGGCTGACCCGTTGCGTGTGAACACACTCGGCGTACTCTGTCCCACCAAAAAGACCGCTGGCCGTTATCGTGGCTGTCTGATCCTGACGACGATTGCCGTACTGATAACCCGGCAGGTGGGAACGGATCGCTCCTTCGATCTCCCGCTGCAGTGGATCGTTTAGATCTCGAAAATTCCAGAGACACGTGAACCAGCCGCCGGGACGGAGCAGACGCCAACTCTCTACCCCTGGATCTCATCCAGCGGCGCCGCCTTTTTCCCCAGATCCTGAACGAGGCCGCCGTTCACGCGAAAGGATTCAGCGTCGATCTCCGGATGTTCGAATCGTTCCTCCCACAGTTCTCGCCACAGGGTGTCATAGGCAATCGCGATGTCCGCTATGCAGATCCTGAGGCGAGAAACCCAATCAGAGTGGTAAACGATGTCACTGTAAGCGACGAGAGAGCTGCCCTGTTCCAGCCAGCCGGAGGCGACCAAAAGCGAAGCGACTATGTTGGATTTGCTCCATAGGGAATTGTGAAATGAGGGCAATCCGTAAACGGCCAGTTGATCCGCTCGATAGCCAGTGACCAAACCGATCTCCGAAACGCCGCCTTCTTTCAGAGCCGTCAACTGCCAGTCGAGTAGCGGCCGCCCCCCCAGTGTCAGGAGACATTTGGGTCGGTCCTCGGTCAAGTGACCTGCCCTAGAGCCGCGGCCGGCTGCCAATATCAACGCTCGGTTACAGCTCATTGTAGAAGTACCGAATGATCGACCGCCCTGCATCGGCCGCCTCGGGGGTTCTCTCTGCATGCCATTGCGAGGCGATCACGCGACGGTCGCGATGGACCAGGCCCTCTACAACACCATCAGGAGACAGAGCCCACGCCTCGAACTCCGGTGCCAACTCATTGTCCAATACGCCCCATTCAAGGAAGGAGCACACTTCCGTTCGACCGGCAAGCAGGCGCCGGCCAAGCTCCGTCGTGGCCCGGATCGGGTGTACATGACCGGCGTGCACGCTTTGCGAGACACGTCTCGGCAGGGCTCTTGAGTAATAGAAGTGAATCACCTGAAGGCCGCGGCAGACACCCAAGACTTGGAAGACCGTGCCGGCGACAATAATCAAGCATCCGAAACTCACTCTCGTCCCGGAGCGGGCTCTGTCCAATGCTGTTGCCGCCGCTCAGGATGAGGGCGTCAATCCCGGAGTCCGAGAGGTACGATTCGGTTCGGCTTCCCAGATTCGGAATCGGAAACCAGTGGATGTTCACGAGGGCGTCGCGAACGGCCTCAGTCCAGTCGTGCGAGAGGCAATCGTACGGTTCCGGCCGGCCGGGGAGCTGTTCAACTCGCATTGATATACCCAACCGCTTAGCCACAGATCCCTCGTACGCTGCCTTCACCACAACTCAGCTCTATCCTGGGTGAATAGGCCAGTGTCTCAAATAGAAGCTCACCGACTCCAATCGCTGCCGGCACGGACATCTCCGCGCACCGGATTGCCATATGCGAATTGCTCCCGCCGAACTTTGTGATCAATCCCTCAATCCGTTCG
>CAYQYP010000619.1:0-29731 GCA_964421755.1 uncultured Acidobacteriota bacterium | reverse complement strand
CCGTGCAACCCTGAACCGTGCAACCCTGAACCGTCAAACCGTGAACCGTGTTTACTTCTCGCTAACTGCTTCAGGTAAACTGACATAAAGGCAATCAAAGAGCGGACCGATACCCTGGGGCCTAATGTTTAAGTACCTCCTCTACCAGATCGAGTACCGGCGGTGGTTCTTCTTTGCCACGCTGCTTGCCCTGATTATTCATTTTCTGCCTGCCTCCGGTTCGCTGTCGGCTCAGGGTAAGTCGGTTCTCGCCATCGTTGCCATGACGATGATACTGGTGATTTTCGAGCCGGTGGCGTTGCCGGTGATCTCATTCGTGATTCTGGTGCTCGAGATCCTGTTCGGACTGGGCAGTCCGGCCCAGGTCGTTCAGTCCTTTATGAGCGATTCTGTTGTATTCATCGCGGGGTCTCTGATGCTTGCCGTCGCGATGGTCAAGCAACAGCTGGATAAGCGGATGTTGTTCTTCATTGTCCGTCTGACTGGAAGCAGCGTGCACCTGACAATCTTCGGGGTGGTGGTGCTGACCGGCTTGATGGCGTCGGTCATGGGTGAGCATTCCGTGGCCGCAATCATGCTCCCGGTCGCCATGATTCTTGTCCGGATCTGGCGTGAAAATCACGGCGAGGACGGGGGGGTTCATTCGGTTTTCCTTGTTTCGGTGGCTTTCGGAGCGGCGGTGGCGGCGATCGGAACCCCCTCCGGAGGCGCCCGCAACGCCATCATGTTGAAATACTGGGATCAGCTGTCTGGCCTCCAGCTGGGGTACCTGGAGTGGGTAGTGGTGATGTACCCGCTGGTGCTGGTGCAGTTGCCTCTCCTTTACCTGGTTCTTGCCCGGATTTACCAGCCGGGATCAGCTGGGTTGTTCAATTTTGCGAGTTTCGTGCGCCGTGAGGTTGGGGAGCGAAGGCGATTCAGCGTAGAGGACTGGATCACGGTCGGCATCATGGTCATCACCGTGGTGCTCTGGATGACCGTCAGCAAGAGCATTGGCCTGGGTCCGGTCGCGCTCATCGGGGTGTTGCTCTGTATCCTCACAGGAGTCCTGAATTGGGAGGACGTTACCCAAGACGTCAACTGGGGAGTGCCGATCCTCTATGCGTCGGTCATCTCTTTAGGTCTCTGGATGGATTCGACCGGGGCGGCTGCCTGGCTGGCCGAAGGGTTTCAGGCAGCGCTTAACTGGCTCGAAATCGGGCAGGGCCTGCCCTTCATCTTCCTGCTGGTGCTGATCTCGATGCTGACCGGGGCGATTCTCAGCAGCGGCCCGGCGATAGCCTTGCTGGGTCCGGTTTTCCTGCACCAGGCGCAGGCAAGCGGCGCCAACCCTCTGGTTCTCGGCATGATCCTGGTTGCCGGGGCGAGCTATGCGAACTTCACGCCGGTCAGCTCGCCCGCCTGCACGATCGTTTACGGCAGCGGAATGGTCAGACGGGACGAGTATTTTCGGGTGGGACTGAGGCTGGCGGCCGTTTCTCTGGTTGTGATAGTAGTCTTTGCCCGGTTCTATTGGCCTTTCGTGGCCCGTTGGCTCTAAGTTTATGCATCTACTTGTCTGCATTGGCGGTGAACAGTACTCTCGAGATACGCTGCGACTCGGGAGCGGCCTTGTCCGTGTCCTGAAGGCGGACCTGACAATCCTGTACGTCCGCCCGGCGGTTTCTCAGCACTTCCGCACCGAAGCTCGCCTCGCCCGCGAAAAGCTCCAGGACTGGCCGGTCGAAAGCGAAGATGCGCTGATGATGAAAGCGGTTCAGCGGATCATGGAGGAGCAGGGCTTGGTTCGGATGGTGGACGGCAAGCCGGATGTCCAGCATCTCCCCCGCGTGGAAAAGGCCGGCCTGGCTGAGTATCACCTCTATGGCTCGGCTGGCCAGGATCTGAGGATCCGGGTGCGTGAAGGGGACATTGTCCAGAGCATTCGGCGGGAGACGCTGGAAGTCGATTACACGCTGGTTGTCGTGGGCGCACCGGGCCATGGCAGCCGCCTCGTCCGCCACATCATCCAGTATACTGATCCGTCGGTCCTCATCGTGAAGAACCCGCGCGATGTCCAGAGCTACAGGATGCTTCTGTGCCTTAGCCATTCGGCCGCCGCCCTGAAAGCGCAGGACTTTGCCGTTCGAACGGCTTTGCTGCTCGGTATGCCCGTTGACCTACTGTGTATCCACTCCTACCCTTGGGAGGAGAACGGAGCCATGAGCTTGGCCGAGGACACACGGCGCCTCCTTAAGCGATTCGACATCCCTCACACCATCCGCGTGCGGCGCGGCGCGGTGGTCCGAACAATTCTCAAGGAGGCTCAACCGGAGCACCTGATCGTCATGGGGACCAGCGAGCGTTCGAGTATTTACCAGTTCTTTTTCGGCAGCGTGCCTGTTGAAATCGGGCGTCGCGGGAAGAACACGGTGCTTGTGGTCAAGTAGATGAAGACAGTTTCGGCAGTTTCGGGGACATAATACTTAATTCCCACTCCGTCGGCGTTATCACGCGTAAGCAATGGAATTAAGTTTTGTGTCCCCGAAACTCTCATTTGGGGGGATTTCGGGGACACAAAACTTAATTCCTTTGCCAGCGGCGAGCTGCGAGATAACGGGCTGGGAATTAAGTATTATGTCCCCGAAATCGCGGCCGGTTAAAATCAGGAATGGCCCGATATCGACACTTTCTCCCGGTTCTCCTTCTCCTGTCCTTTACACCACTGCAAGCGCAGAAGCGGCAGATTACCCTTGAAGAGATCTACCACCCCGACAAGCAGGTGAGCCTGGGCCGCGGAATGCCCATCGGATTACGCTGGTTTAAAGATGGGGACCACTACCTGGAGCGCGTTTCGAATGGCACTTCTCCCTTGGTCAAGGTCCACGCCGAGACGGGCGAAAAAACGCCTCTTTTTGAAGGCGAAAAGCTCCGGCAGGGCTTCCTGCATTCTGGCGTCAGAGCCGAACAGGTTCCCAAGAACGTCAATGGATTCAATTACATCCTCAGTCCCGACGAGCAGGGCGTGCTTTTTGATCATGAGGATGACCTCTACTACTTCGATTTTTCGCGGGAAAAGGTGACACGCCTGACTTCTACCACCGGCGACGAGGAAGTGGCCGGACTCAGCCCCGATGCGAGTCGCGTCGCGTTCGTTCGCGGCAACAACCTGTACGTCGCCGAAACAAAGGCCGGCAAAGAGAAGCGGCTGACATCGGACGGAGCACCCGAGCTCCTGAACGGGCTGCTCGACTGGGTCTACCAGGAAGAGGTGTATGGACGGGGTGACTTCCGAGCCTTCTGGTGGAGCCCCGATTCGACAATGCTCGCCTTTCTGCAGCTGGATGAATCCCGCGTTCCGGTCTTTATGATCCCGCACGATGCCGAGAATCGGCGATCCATTGAAGAGACGAGGTATCCCCGGCCCGGAGAACCCAATCCAAGGGTCAAGTTGGGCATCGTCAAGGTGCGCGGCGGACCGGTTTCCTGGGTTGACACCGGCAAGTACACGCCGGATGACACGTTGATTGTCCGCGTCTCGTGGACCCCCGACAGCAAGGGGGTCATTTATCAGGTTCAGAACCGGGAGCAGACCTGGTTGGATCTCAATCGCCATGACGTCTCGACCGGCAGGTCTCGCACACTGCTCCGCGAGGAGTCGAAGGCCTGGGTGGACATCCTCGGCCTGCCGGTTTGGTTTGAGGATGGCTCCTTTTTGTGGCAAAGCGACAGGACCGGCTGGACGCACCTTTACCACTGCGATGCGGATGGCAAAGTGATCAGGCCGGTCACGTCGGGGGACTGGCGGATTGGCCGACTTTACGGCGTGGATCCTAAGCGGGAATCTGCCTATTTCTCCGCGAACAAGGACTCCTTCCCCGACACTCAGATCTATCGCGCCACCATCAGATCCGGGGAAGTCCACCGTATTACCGCGCAAGGCGGGTCTCACAGTGCAAACTTCAACCCGGTCTACACCAGGTTCATCGACACGTGGAGCGATGTCCAGACGCCGACGACTGTGTCCATAGTCTCTGCCCCGGATGGCAAGGTTCTTCGGACCATCTCCGAGCCGAACACCAAGAATCTCGAGCCGTTCGAGTTCTCCAAGCCCGAGTTCTTGCAGATCAAGACAAAGGACGGGTTCCCGCTGGAAGCGATGATGATCCGCCCGCACAAGTTCGATCCAAAACGGAGGTATCCGGTCTTTATGCCGGTCTATGGAGGACCTCTCCAACCGACCATCCGTAACGGCTGGGGGATGCACACCTATCTGTGGCACCAGTTCCTGGCACAGAACGGTATCCTGGTGCTCGCCGTCGACAGCCGGTCGGCCAGCGGCAAAGGGGCCCGGTCAGCCTGGCCGTCTCATCGCAACCTGGGGGAGCTGGAAATGCGCGACTTGGAAGGTGTCGTCGATTGGCTGAAAAGCCAAACGTATGCAGATGCTGACCGGATCGCGATTTCCGGGTGGAGCTATGGCGGTTACCTGACCTGTTACGCGCTGACCCATTCCAAGAGTTTCAAGCTCGGCCTCGCGGGGGCGCCGGTCACAGACTGGCGGCTCTATGACAGCATTTACACGGAGCGGTACATGGGCCTGCCCGAAAACAACAAGGAAGGGTACGACCGCAGCTCCGTGCTCAAAGCAGCTGCCAACCTGCACGGCAAACTGCTTCTGATGCACGGGCTGATCGATGACAACGTGCATCTTCAGAACTCGGTCCAGCTTGTTTTCGAGCTACAGAAGGCGGGCAAGCAGTTCGATTTGATGTTTTACCCGAACAGCCGCCACGGCGTCACAATGCCGGCTTTGAACTGGCATCTGCGCCAGCTGATGACACGGTTCCTGCTGGAGAATTTGTAGCTCCTGGAGCGCGGACATCTGTCCCGGAGCGCGGACATCTTGTCCGCACTGGGATCGCGGACGTCCCGTCCGCTCGGCGGGCATCTTGCCCGCCGTGTCCGACTTGGAAGTCGGACCTACGCAAACCTTAGCGCCCGCCTGCGATTTCCAGAATCTGGCCGTCCTGCAGCAGTCGGGTGCGCAGCTTGGCGTAATCCAGCTCCTGAACTGGCACGCCTGCCTCGATCGCCATTACCGCGGCAGTGGCTGCTGACTGTCCCAGGATCATGAAGACGGGTTCCATCCGCACCGAGCCGTAGGCGATGTGCGAGCTGCTCACGCAGACCGGTACGAGCAGGTTCTCGCATTGCTCCTTTTTCGGCAGAATGGCGCCATAGGCGACGGCGTAAGGCTTCGGGACATGCACGCCGATATCGCCCTCATTCTGGACCCGACGTTCCGGCGTGACATATCGCCTGACGTTGTGCGAGTCCATCGTGTAGGACCCCATTCCGACGGGCTGTGGCGTGACTTTGGTCGAGAGGCAGTCGTGTTCGGTCATGACGTACCCGCCGATCATTCGGCGCGCCTCGCGCACGTAAATTTGGTGCGGCCAGTGACCGTTGTCGACGAATTCGTCCCTGGCCAGGCCCCACCGGCTGATCGCCGTTCGTACGTCGTCGGGCAGCCGCGGATCGTTGGCCAGAAAGTACATCAGGCCCTTCTGGTACTGCTCATGCTCGCGCACGATTTCGAGTCGCCGCTCGTAGGAGGCCTCGGGATAGTCGTAGTTCATTCCGATGTTGTCGGTGCTGAACGGTCCGTGGTTATTGGTATCGGTTTTCGCATTGGGGATGTGGTCGAATTTGTCGAAATGTTCTCGCCACCCGGTCGCAAAAACTCGCACGAGCAGCTCGTACTGGCCAGGATCATAGCCATCCGGTCTGCTGAAGGGAACCCGGTTCTCGGGGACCGTTGTCAGGCACATTCGGAAGCAGTAGGCCTGAATGCGTTTGTCGCCTTCACCTCTTACTCCTTCCGGTTCGGAGCTGATCCGGGGCAGGAGCCCACTCGACGGGTCACCTGCCTTCACGTAGGGATCGACCGGCTTGGCAAAGAAATGGGCGTGGTGAAGCACCCCGACTTGGTTTCCGTTCCAGGTTTCTCCGTAGACGCTCGACGCCTCACGGCCCACGTGATAGCGAACGCCCGCCGCAGCCATGAGATCCCCCTCGTAGGTTGCGTCGATGAACGAGCGGCCTGCGTAGGTCTTACCGTCCTCGGTGCTGATCGAGACGATGAGACTGTCCTTCTTGGCTACCCCGTTTCGGCGGTTGAGCCTCGCTCCGCGCACGATCGGGACGCCGAATTCCGAGATCCAGGATTCGAATACCCGTTCCGCCACGTGAGGCTCGAAAGTCCACATCGTGCGATTGGAGCCGTCCATCGCCGGTGTGCCCTGCCCGCGGTTCCCGTAATCCGCTCGCTTCTGCCACTTCCAGGCAGTCTCGTCGTGGTAATACTTCCAGATCCGCTGGTAGAACTCACGCGAAAGGCCGCCGATGCTTCCGGTGTTTCCTGAATCGGTGAACCCGAGACCTCCGCTTGTCATCCCGCCCAGGTGCTTGTCCGGGCTGACGATCACGACGCTGCGACCCATCCGTTTCGCCTGAATCGCCGCTGTGACTGCGGCGCTTGTGCCACCGTAAATGACCAGGTCGTATTCTGCCTGAGATAGGGCGGCCACCGAAGCAGGCGCCTTGCCGGGATGGGCCAAAAACGCCGCGATGACAAGCGTTGCGGCGAGAACGGTTCGCAGTCGTGATCGATCTTTCATAGAATGACTATATTACCCGAGCAGGAAGTCGCTGACCTACTCGGCTGGCTCGACTGGCTCGCGGCCGGCGAGCCCGTACTCCTTGAGCCGGTATTGCAGCGTTCTAAGGCTGATCTGCAGCTGTTCGGCAGTCTTTCGACGATCGCCCTGGTTGGCTGTCAGAGCCTGGAGTATCGCGTCCTTCTCAATGTCTGCGAGCGTCTTGGAGGTGGACAACGCTGCCTGGGAACGGGGGATCTGGAGTGGCAACTCGTCGGGGGTTATCTGGTTGGAACGCGAAACGATAACGGCGCGTTCAATGGCGTTTTGCAGTTCCCGCACATTCCCGGGCCAGTCGTAGACGGCCATGGCCTTTTTTGCCTCTGGCGTCAACGTGCGATCGCCAGATCCGATTCGTTTGGCCAGTTTCTTCAGAAAATGATCAGCCAGGGGAATGATATCTTCTCGTCTGTCGCGAAGTGGCGGCAGATGGATAGGGAAGACACTCACCCGATAGTAGAGATCCTCCCGGAAATCGCCATCCTTCATTGCCTGGTCGAGCTGCCGGTTGGTTGCCGCGATCACGCGAACATCGACCGTGATGGTCCGGGTTCCACCGACTCGTTCGAATTCCCGCTCCTGCAACACTCTCAACAGCTTTGACTGAAGGTCGAGATTCGTTTCGCCAATCTCGTCCAGGAACAACGTGCCGCCGTGGGCCAGCTCGAAGCGACCCTGGCGGTTTTGTGTCGCGCCGGTAAACGCGCCCTTCTCGTGCCCGAAGAGCTCGGATTCCAGGAGAGTTTCGCTCAGGGCGGCACAATTCACTGCCACAAATGGCTGATCGACGCGAGGGCTCGCCCGATGTATCAGCCTGGCAAGGACCTCTTTACCGGTCCCCGATTCGCCGGTCAGAAGCACCGTGGTCGGGAGCGGGGCGACTCGTCGGGCAAGCTCGAGCGCATTCTGCATCGGCGCGCTGGTTGCGATGATGTCCGCCGTGGGGAAGAGCAATTCGCGGTCCGCTCGCTCCAGGACCCGTTCGTTATTGAGGATCTTCTGTTCGAGAACCCGGGACACGACAATCCGCAATTCGTCCGGACTTTTCAGCGGTTTCGTAAGGTAGTCGACCGCCCCGAGCTTGATCGCCTCGACCGCCGTCTCAATCGAGCCGAATGCAGTCAGAACGATGATGGGAGTTTCAGGCGTCTTCTCGCGAGCCCAACGAATCAACTCCGATCCGGATAACTGCGGCATCCGCTCGTCGGTGATAACGAGGTCGAAACTCCTCTTGGAAAGCAGCTGGCGTGCTTCTTCGCCGTTTGCGACGGTCACGACGGTAAAGTCCTTTTCCAGGATTGCCCGGATCAGCTGTCGCTGCCCCGGCTCGTCCTCGGCGACCAGGATGGTGTACCTGACTTTGTCCATGGTTTTCAGACCTTAGCAGCTGCGGACTTGTGTAATCGGGCTCCTCTCGACGATGCCGAGGGGATGACAATGCGGCAGGTCGCTCCCTTGGGTTGGCGATTTTCGAGAGTTATCCGACCGCCTAGGCGCTCGAGGATTTGGCGCGAGATAGGGAGTCCGAGGCCTGTGCCTCGCGTCTTCGTCGTAACGAACGGTTGGAAAAGCTCCTCCGGGTCCTGCTTTGGCAGGCCTTGCCCCTCGTCTGACACGCTGACCAGATAATCGCCCCTCGCCTGGTCGATCTCGATCCTGATCGCCCCCCCGGACGGGGAGGCGTCCAGCGCGTTGATCATCACGTTATAGAACACCTGACGGAGTCCGTCCGGGTCCGCGACAACAGGCAGATCCGTGGAGACGTCAGGTAAACGGATTTCCAACTGCTTCTCCGCCGCCTGGACCCGCAGACCGTTAGCCACGTCCCTGACGATTGTCTTCAGGTCCAATTCCGTTGGCTTGAGCTGGCCTGGACGCGCGAAAGAAAGCAGGTCGGTGACCAGTCGTTCCAGCCGCTCGGCCTCGGAAACGACGGTCGTGATCAGGTCCTGGGCGTCGTGGTCCTCTGGCAGACGCTCCTGGGTTATCTGGCTCAGGCCTTTGATTGCGCCAAGCGGGTTTCGAATCTCATGCGCCAAGGTGGCCGACATCGTGCCGAGCGCGGCCAGGTGCCGTTGTGACTCCTCCTGCGCTTGGAGAACAAGGAAGCTTCGAAGCGTGCGGAGCAGCGAATACGCCAGGCCTGCCAGTGTCAAAACGGCCAAAACAGCGACAATCAGCTGCAAGTAGGCCTGTCGTGTGATGAAGTTGGCGCTGGATGGCTCGATTCCGATCCGCAGCAGGAGTCTTGGGGCTGCTTGCCCTGCCCCCATCTCCGGATTGCGTTCTCGCCTGAATCTGCCGCCCGAATACCCAAAGCCAGGACCATGGACAGGTGCTTCGTATTCGTAAAGCGTATCGGCCGGCGCACCGCCCGCGGCGAGTTCCAGGTCACCCTCGCCGATGATCGAGACCCGCTTCAACCACGGGAACGGGCCGGTCTCGAGAGTATCCTCGATCACCAGGCGCCATGTCTCGGGGTCCAGACGTTCCGGGCCGCGCACCCGGTCGGTCAGATAGGTTTCGACCTGTCGGGCGCGTTCCTGCAAGTAAAGAGAGCGGAGCTCAACCATAGCGGTATAGCCGTAGACCGCAGAGACGACGAGGGCGATCGAGACGACCGCAACGCCGCCCACGAAGAGCCGAACCGGGAAACCGCCGTGGGTTCTTTTTTGCGCCGACATTGGTGGTTATTGTATACGTTCCGAAAACAGTAATCCCGGGCTTCCCATCGGGATGCCCGGGATGCTGATTGTCAACTGATTAGCCGGTGAGGCGCGCTCTTACTGCCGGCCTCCCCTTCGGCCACCTCGTCCGCCGCCCGAGCCGTTACGCTTCGGACCGGTTCCATCGCAGGTGCCGTTGCCCGAGCCGTTCCCCGACCCGTAGCCGCTTCCATCACGAGGCCCTGAACCCTTGTTTCCTGAGCCGTCACCCGGGCCGTTCTTCTTGCCATTGCCCTTGCCTTGTCCGGCGGCTTGGCAGCTTCCGACCGGTTGGCCGGTCAGGTCACAGATGCCGTCGCCATCCGCGTCGTTGAAAAACCGGGGCGACTGCGACTGGGCGACGGAGTTGCTCGGGGCCCAGGCCATCGCGGCGCCCGAGATGAGCGCGACAATCGTGAACAGTGCTAGAACTTGAAGACTGCGTTTCATACTACCTCTCCTTTTATTTGAAAACGTCCAATCAACACGCGGTTAGTAGTGGCAAGCTGGGTGCCAGCTCTCAGGAGAGGGGGTTGTGAGACGATAAGTCAATTAAATACAATGGCTTATCTGTTATACCGTCTCGCTCAAGATCGCGTCGGGAGAGCAGGATTTGCAGTTGACCGGCGATCGGATCTGCAAATCCTGCACTTGGCGAGGACTCTTTGGACAGGATTCACACGATTAACAGGATTTCGCGGCCGATGATCCTGTAAATCCTGTTAATCCTGTCGATGTCTTACGGTGCTTCTTGGCTTCGGCAATCGCCTCACGCATGAATTCGGCAGCCAACTGAACATTCTTGTCGACGAAATCGATTCCCGGTAACTGGCCGTTTACGAGAGGCAATGGATGGCACAGCTCGTATCCAAGGTAACCCTTATAGCCGATCTCGAGCAGGCCGGTGACCTGGTCCACCGCAAACTCGTCTTCCTTGGGAACAATCTTGTCGTCCACGCGGTCGTATTCATCGCCGTAGTGAGTGAGGATCTGCAAAGGACCGAACTCCCGGGTGGCTTGAAGCAGATAGTCTCCCTTCTTCCCGTACTCCAGCCGGGTGTCAAAACAGGCCTTGAGGTGCGGCGAGTTCACTTCACGGATCATTCGCAGCGCATCCCGGTAATCCTTGATCACGGGTGCGTGGTTCTGTAGAGCCAACGTGACTCCGAGATCACCTGCGTATCGGGCAGCCTCCGTCAGACCCTGGCGGCACCAGTCCCACGTTTGCTCAGGACTGAATTCCTTGTGCGTGAATTCCCAGACGGCTTTGGCGAGGTCATATCGTCCGCCGCCCTCGGGGCGGGCCGTCACTCCTGGCCAGGCGAGGAACACCCGGAGGATCTTCGCGTTCAGATCGGCCGTCATTCGGATGAGCTCTCGCAGGTATAGCAGCTGCGACTCGCGGAATTCGGGCATGGGGCTGCTGAAGTCGTTGTTTGCTGCCACCGCGTAGATCTCAATGCCGGCGCCGTCCGCGTAGTTCCGGAGCTCCTGGCAACGCTTCTTCGGCATATCCACGGGGTTGCCGTGGGGTCGTTTGCCGTCGACTTCGACCCCCTGGTAACCGTATTGTTTGGCGCGCCCGATCACCTGCTCGAGTGTGAGTGCGTCACCGCGATACCAGAGCCCGAGGTAGGTAATGCTGTAGAGCCCGAGCTTCAAATCGCTAGCGCGCGCGGGCGCGGCCAGTGAGTGTCCGCCCGCAATGCCCGCCGCCGCAGCTACGGTCCACCCGAAATGACGTCGATTCATCTGGTATAGGTCGCTCATGATTGCTCCTTCACTTTTCAAGGTCTTCGAAAAATCAGGAAGTAATTGTCCTTCAGGAAATCAAGTTCTTTGATCTTCCGGAAGCCGGCCGCCTCGATCTCAGCAGAAAACGCGGTCTTGCCCGCGCGGATGTGATTTAGCCGCCACGCGGGACTCTTGCCGGGCACGCGCTCGTAATCAATGATGACCAGACGACCGCCCGGCCGTAGCGCGGCCCGAATGGATGCGAGGGAGTCCTTCGGAAACTCGAAATGGTGATAGACGTCGCAGAGAAAGGCGAGGTCGATGGATTCTGGCGGCAGATTAACCGAACGGTCGGTGCACAGGACGGCCTCGACGTTCGTGAGGCCCAGGCGGCGCGCTTTCGTCCGAACGTGCTCCACAAACTCGTCGGCGATGTCGACCGCGAATACCCGCCCTTCCTTGCCGACGGCCTTCGCAAATAGGGGAACAAAAAGGCCCGTACCCGTTCCAATGTCGGCTACTTCGTCGCCCGGACGTATCTCCAAGGCCTGCAGGATATTGTCTCGCTTCGCATACGCCTCCCGGCCTTCGCTTTCGAACTGCTGTTCGTAGTCCCGCGCGTCGACCTCGCCCTGGTACTCCTTGTTGATGCCTGGTTTGACGCTCTGTTGCTGGTGGGGGCCGAAATTCGGGGAGGGGAAGAGCAGTCCGACGCTGATTCCGACGATCGGAAGCCAAAGCATGACTCAGTATTCCCCGGAACCGCATGGGGTTGCAACATGAGACAGCGAGACAGACAAGGAGACAAGGAGACGGGGAGACAAGGAGACGAGGAGACGGGGAGACGGGGAGACGGGGAGACAAGGAGACAAGGAGACAAGGAGACACCACCAAATCACTGGAGAGCACTGCACCAAAAGACATCTCACCAGCTTTTCTCTCCTTTCTCTCCTTCTCTCCTTCTCTCCTTGTCTCCTTGTCTCCTTGTCTCTCTCAGCCGGTCTCCCCGTCTCCCCCTCTCCCCGTCTCCCTGTCTTTTTTCCCTTGCGGCAGAGTACGTCAAATGATGCAATCAGCGGCCTATGAATCCGAATCCCTTTCTGGGTGTCTTCTTTCACTGGCTGGGCGGTCTGGCCTCGGGAAGTTTCTACGTTCCGTACCGGTTTGTACGCCACTGGTCGTGGGAAACGTACTGGCTGGTGGGAGGTTTCTTCAGTTGGATCATTGTCCCCTGGACTATGGCTCTCATCTTAGTACCGGATTTGGGCGCAATTCTCTCGGAGACCCCCAACCGAACATTGTTTTGGGCGTATTTCTTCGGGTTGATGTGGGGGTTCGGAGGGCTCACCTTCGGCCTCACGATGAGATATCTGGGAATGTCGCTGGGCA
Organism: uncultured Acidobacteriota bacterium; assembly: GCA_964421755.1. Taxonomy (GTDB): domain Bacteria; phylum Acidobacteriota; class UBA6911; order RPQK01; family RPQK01; genus CAVUUN01. Next base: position 17,202 of record CAYQYP010000619.1, on the reverse strand, counting down.
TGGCGGTTGCTCTGGGCTACTGCGCCGCCTTCGGCACGCTGATGCCGCCGATTTTCGACGGCACGTTCGGTTCGAAAGTGCTCGGGACTGACTCCGGGCAGATCATCCTGGCGGGTGTCGGAGTCTGCCTGCTGGGTATCTTCATTGCCGGGCTGGCCGGAGTATCCAAAGAACGGGAAATGAGCGAGGAGCAGAAAAAGGAGCACATCCAGGAGTTTGATTTCTGGAAGGGAATCCTGGTCGCTACCTTCTCTGGCGTCATGAGCTCCTCCTTTGCGTACGGGCTGGCGGCAGGCGATCCGATAAAGGCGCTGGCGCTGCGGCACGGCGCTCCGGTCCTGTGGCAGGGGCTCGCCGCCCTGGTCGTGGTTCTCGCCGGAGGATTCACCACCAACTTCGTCTGGTGCATGATCCTCCATTTCCGCAACAAATCGGGGTACGAGTACTTCATGCGTAACAAGAGCCGCGTTTCCCTGGTCGCCGAGCCCCGCTCCGTGGGCGCAGCCGCGGCCGAGGACGCGGGGAGCCTGCGAGTCCCGATGAGCTGGAACTACCTGTTTTCAGCGCTCGCCGGGACCATCTGGTACATGCAGTTCTTCTTTTACAGCATGGGCGAGACCCAGATGGGCAAGTACAAGTTCTCGAGCTGGACGCTGCACATGGCGAGCATCATCATCTTCAGCACGCTTTGGGGGATTGCCTTGAAGGAGTGGAAGGGCGCCAGCACGAAAACCAAGGCGCTGATCACGCTTGGACTAGCCGTCCTCGTCGCCTCCACGCTCGTGGTCGGCTACGGCAATTACCTGGGAACGCAGCAGTAGGAAGACAGGGAGACTGGGAGACGGGAGACAGCTACTGCGCACTGCCCACTGCGCACTCTGAATTGCATGCCCGAGGGGGCATTGGTTCAGGTGTCTACCATGGCCACCATGTCCACGACGTCCATGGTCGAATGGCAGTGCACAGTGGGTAGTGCAAAGAAGCTGTCTCTCTGTCTCCTTGTCAGTCCTTGATTTTCCCCAGCAATCTCAGCAGCCCATCGAGGATCGTGACCGGGTGCGGCGGGCATCCGGGCACGAAAAGATCGACCGGCAGAATGCCGGCAACCCCGTCGTGAACCTCCGGGTGCCCGGAGTAAAGGCCCCCGGAAATGGCGCAACTACCGATCGCGATGACGAGCCGGGGAGGCGGAACCGCCTTCCAGGTTTTCTCGAGCGCCAACCGCATGTTCTCCGTAACCGGACCGGTGACGAGCAGGCCATCCGCGTGCCGGGGGGAAGCGACGATCTGGATGCCGAAACGCCCCAGGTCGAAGCCAACCGTGCCGAGGACGTTGATATCCGCCTCGCAGGCGTTGCAACCCCCAGCGCTTACTTGCCTCAGCTTCAGCGAACGGCCAAACAGCTTGCACGTCTTGTCTTCAAGCGCCTCCGCCAGCCAGTACTCCTGGCAGTCGGCGAGCAAGGCTTCCCTGCTGCGGGTTGCCATGCGATAGTCGCGCCCGAAATCGATCGCGCCGGAAGGACAAGCATCCACGCATTCACCGCAAAACAGGCAGCGGCCCAAGTCTAACTTTGGATTCCCGGGTTCCGGGACAATTGCAGACGTGGGGCAGACCTGCACGCAATCTCTGCATCCTTCCGGGCAGCGGCTTCTGTCAATCTCCGGCCGGCCTTGAAAGGTGGCCGGGAGTACCGGTGGCTCAGCCGGGTACCGCATCGTTCGATGGCCCTGGTGAACTCGGGCCAGTAAAGCCTTCAGCACGTTTCACCTCTCGTTGTTTCGGCGCTAGAGGTCATGGCCGCAATAGGACAGATTGAAGCTCTTGTTACAGAGCGGAAAATCGGAGATCTGCTGGTTTCTGAGCGCCATCGCCAGCCCCATCCAGTTGTGAAACGAGGGATCGATGACTTTATATTGTGCGAAGCGTCCGCTGGAGTCGGTCAAGGCGACGTGGCAAATCTCGCCCCGCCATCCCTCGACCAGGCTCACGATGCCCGCCTCCGGTGCCAGCCGGTCGTGTCCGATCTGGCAGTTTGCGGGGCTCGCGACGCCACTCAGATTGCTAAGTTCTGCAGTAATGAAATCGATGCTCCTCTGGATTTCATCCCATCGGACGAGCGCACGCGATTGGACGTTTCCGTCGGGATGTGTACAGACGCCCAGCTGGCGTCTTGCATAGGCGCCCGTGGGGCATTCGGACCGGACGTCGCGCCCAACGGCCGACGCCCGGGCCGCTACCCCCACCAAACCCAGCTCAAGGCAGGTCTCACGTGACACGCGACCAGCGTTTTCGAAGCGAGCCCGGACCGACGGCGTTTTCCACAGCAGCTCGACCGCACTGACCAAGTCTTTGTGTGCCTGACGGATTTGCGTCCCGAGCTCGTCGAGCGTCGCGCGGTCGATTCCGACTCCGATTCCACCTGGGCGGACCAGCCGGCGGCCGAAGCGATTACCGCAGAGCAGGGCAGTCATGTTGAGCAGGTCGCCTCGAATCCGGCCGCAGTAACTGGACGTCGGGAGATAGCCGACGTCGTTGGCGAGGGCGCCCAGGTCCCCCGCGTGGTTCGCCAGGCGCTCCAGCTCGAGCGCGATTGCCCTGACCCGTTCGGCTTCCTCACTGGGTTGCAGCCCGGCCAGGCCCTCGACCGCCTGACAATAAGCCATGGTATGTCCGACGGTTGTATCCCCTGCCAGGGTCTCCATGTAGTGGATGGTTCTGCCGTTCGGTCCCCCGACCAGAGCGCGTTCCACGCCTCGATGCTGGTAGCCGAGCGAGATTTCAAGGTGCAAAACGGTTTCGCCGTGGCACTGGAACCGGAAGTGACCCGGCTCGATCACGCCGGCGTGGACGGGACCGACGGCCACTTCGTGGATCTCTTCTCCCTCGACTTGAAAGAAATCCGTGACCGAAGGCAAGATCGGGGTGTCGGGCAAACGATGCCAGGCGTCCAGCTCGGGCCGGTAGGAGCGGTGAAATCGAATCGGCTTGAACCAGGGATGCCCCAGCGGACGCGTGCCCCATTGCTCGCCGATCTCCCGTTCGAACCAGTGTACCTGGGGGCATTCGGGAGTCAGTGCAGGATATTGAGGGCCCACTTCGGTGATCCACCACTGAAGCTCCGGTTTCCCGCCGCCTATCAGGACAGCATGAAGCCGATCCATCCCATCCCTCGGTTCGAGGAACAGGGCCGAAACGCGTGCCCCTCCACCCACCTCGACCAGGACACCGGCCTTCCACAGCTCGAAAGGCAGAACCCGGCAGCCCTTGAGAGAAATGGCCTGGCCGTTCCTCAGAATGAGTGGGGTAACGCCGTTCATCGCAGGCCTCCGAGAGCCTTCGCAGCTGCATCCAGCAGGCTGACCAGGCGGAGCGGGATGCCAAGTCCCAGCCAAAGGGCCACGCCGGCCAGGGCGGCCGGTGGAAGAACCGTGAGCCACCCGCGAGCGGGCGATGCCGGCTCGTCCGGTTCAGGCGCGCCCTGCGACATGCTCAGGCAAGCCTTGGCCATGCCGATGAAGATAACCGCGAGCAGGAACAAAAGGAGCACGCCCACGGTGGTGTGTCCGGTGTCGAATGTAGCCTTCAGGATGAGGAACTTGCTGAAAAACGGGCTGAACGGAGGCGTCCCGGTGATCGCCAGAAAGCCGGCGAGCCACAAAGCGCCTGTCCATGGAACGCGGCGGAGCAGGCCACGGACCGGCGCGATCGCCTTGGTCCGGTAAACGACCAGGATGTTCCCCGCCAGCAAAAAGAGCATTCCCTTGACCAGGGAATGGTTTACGGCATGGAAGAGTGCGCCGACCGTGCCCACGCCGCCCACGCCCAGTCCCACCGCCAGGAGACCCATATTTTCCACGCTCGAGTAGGCCAGCAGGCGTTTGAAATCACTTTGCCCAAGAATGAAGATCGCCCCCACGGCCACCGAGACGATGCCGAATGTGAGCAGCGCCTTCTGGCAAAGCTCCCCTTGGCCCGCCGCCCCACACAGCTGGTAGATGCGCAGGATTCCGAGAAACGCGCAGTTCAGCAACGCACCTGACAGCAAGGCAGAAACGACCGAAGGAGCTTCGCTGTGGGCGTCGGGCAGCCATGTATGCAGCGGCGCGAGGCCCATCTTGGTTCCGTAACCAATGAGCATCAGGACGAAGGCGGCTTTTAGCCACGCAGGGTTCAAAGAGCCAGCGCCCCGAAGCAGTTCGTCGAGCAAGAGCGAGGATGCTCCGCCGGACGAGGGGATTGCCGCCCCCAGGAAGAAGTTGCCCAAAAGTGCCAAGGCGATGCCGACCGAGCAGATCAGCAGGTACTTCCAGGTCGCTTCAAGCGATCTATGATGCCTGTGGAAGTAAATCAGGGGCGCGCTCGCCAGCGTCGTTGCTTCAATGCCGATCCAGAGCAGGCCGAAGTGCCGGCTGACGGTCACAAGGGTCATTGAAGCCAGAAAGATCAGCATGCAGCTGATGAAAACGGCTTCCGGCGCGTTCTTGAAGAGAAAGCCCTCTTCCAGGTCGGTCACGTTTCCGTGAGGCTCGAACGCAAGGTAGCCGAGTGCATAGAAGGCTGCGGCAAGGAATAGCGCGCTGGTCACGCTCAGAAAAAGCAGGCCCGGTGCGTCGAGGCTCAGCCACCCGGCCAGTGCGGGCTCTGGAGTCCGCCACCAGGCCAGAGCCGTCATCCCTGCGTGCGCGACTGCGGCTCCTATGAGCAGAGCGCGGCGCAGGCCGGTGCCGCCGAGCAGGAACGCAGCCGCTCCGCATAGCGTGGGGACCAGAATCAGCGCGAGAATCATATTCTTGTTTATCCGGACCGCAGATCCAATTCGCGAAGCGGAACTGCCGCGGTCAGTCCTTCAAATCAGCGAGACGATTGGTCTCGATATGGTCGAACTCCCTGTTGATGTGGAACAACGTGATACCCATGACAAACACCGCAACGAGCACGTCAAGCAAGATCCCCAACTCGACCAGCAACGAAAGTTCGCCCATCGCGCCGGCGCCGAAGAGGAAGACGCCGTTCTCCAGGATCAGAAAACCGAGAACCTGGTTTATGGCTCGTTTGCGGCTGATGATCAGGAAAAGTCCCGTAAACAGCGAGAAGAGTGCTGCCGTCACCAGAAGTGAAGTCGCCTTGCCCGGCAAAGGTGTCAGTTGGCGGCTCAGCAAGAATGCCCCTGCCAGGCCGGCCAGGCCGATCAGTACCGAGGCGAGGTATCCTACGTACGGTTGCACCTCGCGGTTAACCCGTGTTTCCCTGACGGCCCGCAATAACAGCCAGGGGAAGAGGAAGCCCTTAATCAGCATCCCAGCCACCGCGATCGCGATGGCATGCGCGTCCGGGTAACCACTGCTTCCCAGAAGCGGCACCAGGCCGAGCAGCACTCCTTGTGCGGCTACTGTTCGGATCTTTGCTCCGAGCCGTCCGGAGGCGAGAAGCCGGAGATCCGAGAGCACCAGAAGCACGAGCAGCCATTCCAGCTTCATGTCTATCTGACCCCCAGGAGAAGGGCCGTAGCGGCGAGGGCCGAGGCGACGACCAGAAGTTGCGGGACGACCACCAGCCGCAACCGTGCCATGACCGATTCGATGACGCCGACAAGCAAAGCCAGCCCAAAGACCCCGAGCACCGCAAATGCGAGATTAAGCCACGGATTGGATGACAATGCGGGCAGGACGATACCGACCAGGAGCGCTGCCAGAATCCACATCTTCAATGCCGCGCCGTAAAGGATGAAGGCGAAATCCGGGCCGCTGTGGTCCAAGACCATGACCTCGTGGATCATCGTCAGCTCGAGGTGCGTGTTGGGATCATCGACCGGAATTCGGCAGTTCTCCACCAGAAAGACAGCCAGAAGAGCAACGGTCACCAGGACGAGCGAGGGGTCGACATCCACCCAGTTGCGTCCGGCCAGAGCGGCCAGACTGGAAGAAAGCCCGTAGGAACCGGTATGGCGAACGAGAGCTGCCAGCGAGAGGTACAGCGCCGGCTCTGCCATGGCACCGAAGAACGCCTCGCGGCTGGCTCCCATTCCTTCGAAACTCGACCCGGTATCGAGAGCGGCGGCGACCGTGGCGAAACGGCCCAAAGCGAGCAGCCCGCAGAGCAGGACCAAGTCGCCGCTGAAATGAAGCAGGCCGGCCTGCCCTCCGAACGGGACTAGTTGCAGTGCCGTGAACATCGCCGCCAGACCGAGGATCGGGCCGGCGCGGAAAACCCAGGAGGTGGTGGAACTGTATACCGCGCCCTTCCGCAGCAGGCGGGCGAGATCGAAGTACGACTGGAGGAGCGGTTGTCCGGTTCGGCCCGCAAAAATCGCCTTGGTCCGGTTGATGACACCGAGGAGCAACGGAGCAAGGAGAAGCGCCAGCAATGGGGGCAGCCAGTTCATGATACTAACCCATCATCCATACAAGTGTGGCCAGCAGAGCGAGAGCGATATACAGCACATACAAGTGGATATTCCCGTGCTGCAGCCAGCGTAACTTCGACGCCAGAACCGCGATGCCCGAAAAGCCAGGCTTGTAGAACCGTTCCAAACAGGGGTCCGGCGTTTCCGATGCAAAGGAGGCGCGCTCGGGAAACGGCAGAGCCGGCATTTGCACCCTCATGTGGGTCCTGAGCACCCCTTTGAAAGCCTCGGTAATTGGTTGGGCAAAAGAGGAAGCCGAATACTGCATGCGGGTGGTCGGACTCGCGTAGCCACAATCCCATGTCACCGCAGTCTCGACCCTCCGATCACGGAGCAGCCTTCGTCGGAGGAGAATCAGTAAACCGCAAACGAGCATGAGCAGCAGGCCCGCGATCGCCACTTTCGCAAACAATTCGGCCAACCCTGCGACTGCTTGATCTACGGTCGACGGAGGAACATGCGTGGTCAGAACAACCGTTTGAGCCACGGAGCCGATGATCCAGGGAGCCGTCAGGCCGACTGCAAGACAGAGAGCGGCCAGGATGCCCATCGGGACAACCATGGTGCGCGGGCTCTCGGTCACCGAAACGGCGTGGTGGGATCTCGGCTCGCCGAGGAAAACAATACCAAAGGCCTTTGTGAAGCAGGCTATGGCCAGGCCGCTGATCAACGCCAGGCCGGCAACCGCTCCCGCCCCAGCCAGAACGGCGGTGACTTCGCCGTCAGCGACAGCCTGCAGTCCACCCATGAAGACGAGCATTTCGCTGACGAAGCCGTTGAACGGGGGAAGGCCGGAGATCGCGGCGGCGCCAACTAGAAACGTAACCGCCGTCAGCGGCATTCGCTTGAGCAGCCCGCCCAGATGTTCCATCTCGGCCGAACCCGTGGCCCGCAGAACGCCGCCTGCTCCTAGAAACAGCAGCCCCTTGAACAGCGCATGGTTGAGAACATGAAGCAGACACCCGGAAAAGCCAAGTATTGCCAATGCAGGCGAGCCGACGCTCGAACCGAGCACTCCCAGTCCGAGCCCGAGCAGGATGATTCCGATATTCTCGACGCTGTGGTAGGCGAGTAGCCGCTTCAGGTCGTGCTGGGCCAGGGCAAACAGGACGCCGAGGATTCCTGACGCGATTCCCAGAGCTATGAGAAGCCAGCCCCACCAGGGCAAAGGGTCTCCGAAGAAGGTCAGAGACCGCATCAGTCCGTAGATCCCCGTCTTGATCATGACCCCGGACATGACTGCCGAGACGTGGCTTGGTGCCGCCGGGTGGGCTTCTGGGAGCCACACGTGGAACGGGATCATCCCCGCTTTCGACCCGAAACCGATCAGTGCCAGCATGAAGAGCAGGCTGGCAGGCCGTGGATCGGCGGTCCCGGCCTGCGCCCAGACGCCGAAATCCAGGGACCCCGTCTGCCGTCCGAGCAGGATGAAAAGGGCAAGCAAGAAGGCTGTCCCGAGATGAGTGGCGATAAGATATGTCCACCCTGCGCGCCGAACTGACTCTTTTTCGTCTTTGAAAGTGACGAGAAAAAAGGAGGCGAGGGCCATGACTTCCCAGGCGGTCAGGAACAGGACTGCATTGCGGGCCATGAGTACCACGGCCATCGAAGCGACAAGCAGGTTGAAGAAGAACCACAAGGGCGCGGTCGGCCGATGATGAGCCTCCCCTGATAAGTAGCCCATTCCGTAGACAGCTGCCAGCACGGCCAGGAGCAAAGTCGGAAGGAGGAACCAGGCAGCCAGGGCATCAATCTGGAGGGCAAATTCGCCGCCCGGTACGGCCCACTGGATGCGAAGGATCCCGGGTGAATGTCCGGCCAAGGCTCGCCAGATGGCGGGCGCTGTCATTAGTGTACCCGCCGCCAGCGAAAGAGTGCTCGTCCAGGCGGACGCCTCAGGCTTGCGCCATAGCGCCAGGGCCGCTAATCCCCCGAAGATCCATAAACCCAGGGCAACTGGGATCCACTCCATAAATGCTCCGATTCGACGGGCAGGCTTGCAGCGTAAATCGAGCGCGGTGGCGACAAACGCAATGAAACAGGGAAGTTAGGTTAGACCGCCGGGCCTGAACACCTGTCTCCCGGCAACCTGCCGGTTCTTGCCCACAAACGGTCCTAAAGCTTGAAGCACGGGGACGCAGTTGTCAAGAGAATGAAGCGCGCCTGGCGCGCCTTAAGGTGTTGCTCTGGCCAAAGCCAGCCAACCGGGCCGTAAAGCGGCGGATTCTGAACAGCGAATCCGCCCTACGACCGCTCGCCGTGCAAAATCGGTGAGTCGTAGGACGGATTCGCTGTTCAGAATCCGCCGCTTTACGGCCCGGTTGGCACCATGGTTCGCCGGACCTTTCCAAGAACTCAAGACGCGCTCTCACTCGGTGGTGCCCGCCCGACCGGCGAACCAGAGGATCAGGCTGCCCAAGGCGCCGGCGCAAAGCGAAGCAAGCAGGATGCTGACCTTGGCGTTACTGAGCAGTTGGTTGCCTTCGAAGGCAAGGCTTGCAATAAAAATAGACATCGTGAACCCAATCCCGCCGAGACACCCGGCCCCGAGGATATGAGTCGTTTTGACACCGGTTCCCTGGCTCGCGATGCCGAGCCTGACGGCCGCCCAGGCAAACAGCGTGATGCCGATTGGTTTGCCGATCACCAGGCCGAGAATCACTCCCAGGCTCAAGTTCGATGCGAATGAGAGAGAACTCGAATCCAGGGCGACTCCCGCATTCGCCATGGCAAAGACGGGCATTATCAGAAAGACCGACCAAGGGTGCAAGGTTCGTTCGAGGCGCTGCATCGGCGTCTCGGCCCTCTCGCACTCGGATTCCAGCGATGCAATGATGTTCTGTTCCTCGTGGGTCGCCGGCGCAAACGCCTCGCTCTTTTCCACTTCTTTCAATCGGTTGAGCAGTTGTTCGCCCATCTCGATCAATTGCTCGCTGCTGATCCTGGTTGATGCTGGAACTGTCAGTGCGAGGACGATGCCGGCGATTGTGGCGTGGATACCTGATTCCAACAGGGCAAGCCAGAGCCCGATCCCGAGAATGGCATAAACAAGGGGATGTCGCGCTCCGAGCCAACTGAAGAGCATCAGGACGAGGGTGGTTGCTCCTGCCGCAATCAGAGCATTGGTGTTCACTTGCGCGGTGTAGAAGAGCGCGATCACGAGCACGGCGCCGATGTCGTCGACAATGGCCAGGGCGACCAGAAAAATCTTCAACGAAACCGGCACTCTCGGGCCAAGTAACGTCAGCACACCGATAACAAAGGCGATATCCGTGGCCATGGGAATACCCCAGCCAGCCTGGCTGGGGCTTCCGGAGTTGAGCGCCCAGTAAATGGATGCGGGCACGAGCATGCCTCCGAGCGCCCCGGCCACCGGAAGTGCGGCCTTTGAGAAACTCGAGAGTTCCCCGATGAGCAGTTCACGCTTGATCTCAAGACCGACGACAAAGAAGAAGATCGCCATCAAACCGTCATTGATCCAGTGATGGAGCGACTTGCTGATGGACCAATCCGCAAAACCGATGGTCAGCCGGTTCTCGAAGAAATGGTGATAGCTGCCTTCGGGTCCCCAGTTCGCCCAAGCGAGGGCGGCAAGCGTCGCCGCGATCAAAATGAAACCGCCTGACGCCTCTTGCGCCAGAAACTTCTGCAGGGGAGTCAGGAGGCGCTCGATTGGCTTGCGTGGTTGCTCTGCCATGGTTGTCTTCTGCTTGGCCGCAAAGGCGTTGCCTGCAATAACCTATGATCGATTTTCCGTCGGAATAGGCGTCGAAAGCAATTCAGCTCCTGTGATATCCTCGTCTGCTGTCTTTGGAGGACTGATTCATGTCTGATACCGAAAAGAACTTGAGCGAAGCATTCGCCGGCGAGAGCCAGGCGAATCAGAAGTACCGGGCCTTTGCGAAAAAAGCGGAATTGGAGGGGTTTGCGAACATCGCAAAACTGTTCCGTGCAACGGCAGAGGCGGAGAGCATTCACGCGTACGGGCACCTGGGCGCAATGTCCGGAATCGGCGCAACGGCTGAAAATCTGAAGAAGGCGATTGATGGGGAAACGTACGAGTTTACCCACATGTACCCGCCGATGGTGAAACAGGCAGAGGCTGAGAACCACAAGGGGCGGAGAATCCTCGGCTACGCCATAGAGGCGGAGACAGTGCACGCTCAGCTGTATCAAAAGGCACTTGAGGCTGCGCTCGCCGGGAAAGACCTCGAAACCTCAGAGTTTTATCTATGCCCGGTTTGCGGTCACATCGAGTTCGGGAAGCCCCCCGCGGAATGCCCGATCTGCGGCGCGAAAGGCGCCAAGTTCCTGAAATACTGAATCATCGCCTTGCTGCAATCCGCGTGCTTGGCCGGGTGTGCGGATTGCAGCCAGCCTTTCGAACCTCTCTCCTCACTTATCCCGAAAATTCTTGCACTTGAAACCCTTGCCTCATGCGTGGCAAGCTGTGCCTCGTTTCCATGGCTAAAAGCAGAATCTACGCGAGTGTCGACTTGGGGGGAACAAACACCGCCTGCGCGCTGGCCTCCGAAGACGGCACCATTCTGTGCGAACGCTCAGATCCCACATACGCCCACGAGGGACCCGAGGCTGTTCTCGAGAGAATTGCCTCGGTGATTACCGACATGGCTTCGGCCGTCGGCAAAAAACCGTGCGCGCTCGGCATGGGCGTGCCCGGCCTTGTGGACCGGGAGACGGGCACCTCGGTCTTCCTCCCCAACCTTGCGGGCCAGTGGCGGCAGGTCCCCGTGGCGGCTGTCCTTGGCTGTCGAATTGGCTGCCCCGTACACCTGCTCAACGACGTTCGAATGGCCACTCTCGGTGAATTGATCTTCGGCGCAGGCATGGACGTCGATTCGCTCGTTTTCGTCGCCATCGGCACCGGGATAGGGGGCGGGATTGTCCTGGATGGGAGGTTGCGCCTGGGTTCGTTCGGCGCCGCCGGCGAACTGGGTCATCAGACCATCGTGCCGGATGGCCCTCTGTGCGGTTGCGGCAACCGCGGTTGCCTGGAGGCGCTCGCGAGCGGACCCGCGATCACCGGCGAGGGGGTCCGTCTGATGCGCAGCAGCCTGGCGCCCAAGCTGTTCGAAATCGTGCGAGGGCGCTCTGACTATCTGACGCCCAAAGAAATGCGACAGGCGGCCGAGGCCGGCGATGAGGCGGTCAGAGACGCGATCGTCAGGGCGGCGACCTACATCGGGATCGGGATCTGCAATGTGATCGTTACCCTCCATCCCGACATGATCATTCTGGGCGGAGGCGTTTCTGCGATCGGCCCGCTTCTAATCGAAACCGTTCGCTCGACCGTGCGCGATCGAGTCAAGATCTTCTCGACGAACTCAGTTGCAATCGAACGATCCATGCTCGGCGACAAGGCGGGTTCGTACGGCGGGATTGCTCTGGCGATGCGTGGAGGGAAGCTGTAAAGCACTGCGCACTGCCCACTGCGCACCATGCACTACGCACTGCGCACTGACCACTGAAAAGGTGTGAAAGAATCGGGAGACGAAGCGAATGTACGTTTTTGACCCCTTTAGGGTCGAAATGCGGTCTCACGATTTTTTCACACCTTCTGACCGGCTTACCGCCCTCTCAAGTGGCTGCTGGCGGCATTCGGCAGTTGGCAGTGAGCAGTGCGCAGTTGCTTTTTCCTACTTCAGCTCAATCGTGAGCGTCGCCCCGCCCATTTCGCTCATGATTGCGGATGTCTTGACGGGCTTTCGCGAATCCTTGGCGATCCACAGCGTCATTTTGTCGGAGCCGCCATCGGCCGATGACACCTCCACACGGTGAGCGGAGAAGGTCCCGGCAGGCACCGTGACATCCTCGCTGCCCGCCACTTTGAGCTGCATGAGCTTGACCTTCTGCGTCTGAGCGTCGAAGTTCCTGAAGGTGGCCGAGTAGCCTTCTGCCAGGGGCAGCGTCCCGATCACGAATGAAGAACCGGGTCCGTCCGCAAACAACCCGCCCCCAACGTCGAGACTGATCGGTTTCGGCTGGTTGTTCATTGTCAGGGTGCCTTCAACCTTGTTGTCCTTCCAGGTCCACTCCAGGCTCACCGGTCCCTGTTTTGCGGTGCGTTTGACCGCTGTGAGAGTCGACTTGTCGAGGACCCCCGTTTCGGTGACCTCACCCATCGGCATGGTAACCGTGTCGGTGATCGTCCAGCCAGCATCGGACTCTTTGATGTCCGTCGAAACCGTCAGGTCGATCTGCTGCTGACCCATGTTGATCTTCGCGGCGTAGTTATATGTCCCGGCGGTCAGCGCGGCGGCCACCTTCGGGACACCGACGGCCTTGGCGTCCACCATGGCTGTCAGGACTACCGTCTTCGGATCGATGGTGATCTCTTTCAGCCGGGTCATCACCTCATCGGTACCGCCTTCCTGGTGGCGTCCACCCAAGTGTTTAGCCAGGAAATTCTCCGCACTGACGAACATCGCCATGTTGTTGACGGGCCGGGCAAAGCCGTGGCCTTCGTCAGGCGCGACCAGATACTCGACCGGGAATCCCCGATCACGGAGGGCGATCACGATCTGATCGGATTCTCTCTTGTTGACACGTGGATCGTTGGCGCCTTGCACCACCAGCAGCGGAGTTTTGATCTTTTGAGCAGAATTGAGCGGCGACTGGCGCTCAAGCTGGGCCTTCCCCTCAACCGTGGAGGGATCACCCATGCGTTTGTGGAAGACGGTACGCGCGGCTTCCCAATAGGGCGGGATGCTCTCGAGCAGCGTGATCAGATTCGACGGTGCGACTATAGCAACGGCCGCGGCGAACAAATCCGGTGTGAAGGCCACACCGGCCAGCGTGGCGTATCCACCGTAGGAGCCGCCCATGATCCCGACGCGCTTCGGGTCGGCGATCCCCTTCTGAATCATCGACTTCACGCCCCATGTGATGTCGTCCTGCATCTTCTCGCCCCACTGCTGGTTCCCGGCATTGAGGAACTTCTTCCCGTAACCCGTTGAGGCGCGGAAATTCGGCTGCAGGACCGCGTACCCACGATTGGCAAGGAATTGAGCAAAGCCGTCGTAGCCCCACTCGTCGCGTCCCCAGGGTCCGCCATGCGGCACGACCACCAGCGGAAGATTCTTCGGAGGGACACCTTTCGGAAGCGTCAGGTAGCCCGGAATCTCGAGTCCGTCCGAGGAGGGGTACTTAACTGCCTGCATCGGCGCCAGGTGTTCGCGCGGCAGCTTTTCGCGGATGCTGTATTGCGGGGCCAGCTTCTTAGCCTTGCGGTCAAACAGGTAGGTTATACCTGGTTCCATGTCGCTGCCCGCAGAAACCAGCCACAATTGCTCGTCCTTTGTGTGTGAACCAAACCTGATTTCCTTGTCGCCGATCTGTTTCTTGAGCAAGTTGTAGTCAGATTCAAACTTCTTGTCTTTCCAATAGATGCGGACACGGTCGTCGAGATAGGTCGTGGCGAGCAAGTCATCGGTGAGCTCCGAAAAGATCGCGCCTCCAAAATCGACTCGTTTTGCCGGGTCGGACTCGACTGGCTCGGTTTTCCCAGTAGCGGGGTCCAGAAGGACGAGACTGATCAGATCCACATCGTCCCCCTTGTTCGTCTCCATGTACACCCGCTTGTTGTCTTTATGGAAGCGGACCGGGGCGCAGGATTCAAAAACACCGCATGAGTAAATCTTCTTGAACCCGTCCGGGTCGACGCGCAGGATTTCGGTGTCCCCGTTGTCATGCGATCGCATTGCCAGGCGAAGCTCGTCCTTCAAATCGAAGACCCAGCCGACCAGCCGGTCGGTGTTCTTGCGGAGGAGGGTCCGCTCGCCTGTCGAAATCTTGACTCGATAGAGGTCATGCCAGGCCTTGTCGCGATCGTTGAGACCGACGTATACGATATCCGGATCAGACTTCGGAACCGCGTAGATAGCCGCGCGGACTCCCTTGGCGTCGGTCAGGTTCCGGGCCGGCGGTGCTTCCGATCCTGCAGCCGGCTTATCGGCGGGATTGACCGCGTAGACGTTGTAGTTTTCGTCACCGGCCTGGTCTTGAACAAACAGGATGAACTTTCCATCCCGGCTCCAGAAAAACCCTGGAATGGGCCGTTTGGTGTCCGCGGTCACGAGGGTAGCTTTGTCGAAGGGGTCCTCGGTCTTCTTGACCCAGACGTTCCGCGTCTTGTTCCACGGCTTGATGAAAGCGACGTATTTACCGTCGGGCGAGATCTGGGCGCCCGAGATTTCCGGGTCACCGAAGAAAAGTTCCCGGTCAAGCAAGGGTGGTTGTTGAGCAACCGCCACCGTAGTCATGAGCACGATACCCACGATGAGGCAGCCGATGATGTGGTTCATTGATCCTCCGCCAATCTAGATGTCTTAAGTGAGATGTGTTGCGATCGGAATGAAAGGATATCATCGCCCCGAATGCCGCAACAAGGAGCGGGGGGTGGGAAAGACCGACCAAGGCACCGGGGATGGAGTTGCTCGCCCGAATCCTCGGCGCCTTGCGCAGGTCCCACGTCCAGGTGGGACTCTTCGTCACGTGCATAGACCAGCGGCCGACCGCGGGCCGCTGTCCGACTTGGAGGTCGGACAGCGGTGAGTCATCTACGGTTCTGCGGAGCCCGGTACCGCGGCGAGCAGGTCTTCTGTGGCGAACAACCCCTGAGCGACGATCGGTTGGTCGGATTCGAGGACGACATAGCCGCGGACTTGTCCGCTCGTCTGGGGCAACATGTCGGCGAGAAGCCGCGAGAGCCGGCCGCCGGCCGGGAGGCTGAAGACGGCTTCTCCGGTTTTCTCTCCTTTGGCTGAAAATACCCGCAAACGGATTTGGACCCTTTCTTGTCCGGGATTGAACACAGCCAGTCCTGTGTAGTAGCCCATGCCGTTCGCGATCTGTCCGAAGGTCAGACGGGTGGCTGGATTGATTTCGAGCGGTAGCGCGGCAGCTCGTTGGAAATACTCGAAGTCCCCAAACAGAACATCACCGAGGATACCGGAACCATCGGGCCTGACGATGAGGCTACCGACTACCGGCAGAGGCCCGAAATTGAAAAGATCAGTGACATCGCGCTCCATCGATTCACCCGGCTTGATCGCCAGCACCGCTGGCGGGGCTAGAGGCTTGCCGTTGTCGTCAACCGCCTCGAGAGTCACTGTTCGGATCTGCCCGCTCGTGTTAACCAGCTTCAAGTTGGTCATCGCCCCAGGGACCGTTGAGACTTGTGCCGAGTACATCCTCCCTAGCGCCGCAGCAGTGTGAGCCGAAAGACCAAACGACGTCTTTGCTTCCGGGAGCGCAATCAGCTGGAACCCGGCAATCCCGTCAAGCTCCGCAACCTCAGGGAAAGGGTATCCGGGGTTCGGCGGATCCTGAACATTCACGCGAACGACCGCGTCTTGAACGACCAAATTGGCACCGAAGATCGTGCCGATGTCCCCCTGAAACGCGCCCCCGGCCTCGAGTCGGTAGGACTTGGGCTCCGCGAGCCGCTCCCCGTCGGCTCCCGAGAGAGTCGCGCTGAAGTGAATCGGGTGATTGTTCGGGTTCACGATCCCTGGGTCCCGAGATAGACGACTTCGGGGTTGTTGGGGTCAACGGCTAATGCGACGGGTACCGCCGGCGACCGTCCCTCGTTGATCGGGTGCCAGCTCGAGCCGCCGTCGGTACTCCTGAAGACGCCCGAACCTCCGACGCCGTAATAGAGAAAGCGGCCGGACGCAGCCAGCGGGATCATCCAATTCATATCGTACCCAAAGCCGCTCAGTCCGAACGCAGTCTCCTGCCACTTCCGTCCGCCATCGGTGGTTTTCAGGAGCCAGGAGGAGCCGGCGCTCACAACCGCGTAGGCCACGGCTTCATTCTGCGGGTCGCCGACGATCTGCCGCGGGTCCGAGCCGCCAAGGACCTCTTCCCATGACGTGCCGCCGTCGGAGCTCCGGTAGATTGTGGCCGCGGAACGGGCCAGAAGAGTATCTTCGTCCAGTCGGGCGAGTTGCTCAAAAACCTTGTCGGAGATCTTCGACCACCGCCCTGACCCCGTTTCGCTCAAGTAAAGGCCGGTGGAGGACGCGGCAAGAAGACGCCCGGAAAGGGGATCGACGACCAGGTCAGACGCCTCGGTCCCCGGCTCAGTTCCAGTAAGAAATTCCTCCCATGTGGCGCCTGCGTCGACAGTCACCCAGATTGTTCCCGAGACCAGGTACATTCTGTTGGAGTACCGGGGATCGATTCGCAGCAGTGCATTCCAAGAAAGGCCCAACTCGGGACACGGGACCTCGCTCCACGTGTCTCCATAGTCCGTCGAACGGAACATGTGCCGATGTTGCTCGTTGAGCCGATAGGCAAGCACGTAGAGCCGGCCAGGTCGCGCACCGTCCACAGCGATCTGAGTCACGGTGTAATTGCTGATGCCTTCATCAATCCGGCGCCACTCGGCCGACTCGTTGTCCGTTCGCATGATGCTGTCATTGGATAAAGCAAACAGGACCCGAGAGTCGTGCCGGGATGGTATCAGTCTGCGGGTGCCTTCCGGCGGGGGCGACAACATCTCCCACGACTGTCCTCGGTCGACGCTCTTGTATAAACCATCGGCGTGGACGAGCAGGCTGCCGTCAGGACGGACATCGACGAGCGAGGCGGCCCCGTTCCAGGGCTTCACGTCCGAGAGGGCCCAGAGCAAGAACCAGCCGGTTGGCCGAGTTTCTGGATGAAAAAGAGGTGAGTCGTCTCTTCCCTAGCTGAACACTTCTTTGACGATCCGCTCCATTTCCGGTTCCATCTCTTCCATTTGCTCGATCAGCCGAAACTGGGTGCGGCA
>CAYQYP010000618.1:0-4791 GCA_964421755.1 uncultured Acidobacteriota bacterium | reverse complement strand
ATCGCAGGGCTTGCGCTCGTCCTTCCAGGCTTGGTGATTCCGGCCTTCTCCAAGGTCTTCGTCGACGACATCCTGGTCAGCGCCAAGTACCACTGGCTCAGACCGCTCCTGGTCGCCATGGTCATCACCCTGGCGGTGCAGGTTTTCTTCCTTTGGCTTCAACAGATTAGTCTGTTCCGGCAACAGATCAAGCTGGCGACGAAAACCTCTGCTCAGTTCTTCCTGCATATCCTGAAGCTTCCCTACGTGTTCTTCACACAGCGCTACGGCGGGGAAGTGGGCGGGCGCGTAGCGTTGAACGACCGGGTTGCGCAATTGCTCACGGGTGAGCTCGCCTCGGCCGTGCTCAGCCTGCTGACCGCCCTGTTCTTCCTCCTGCTGATGGCCGCTTACGACCAACTGCTGACGGGCACCGTTGTTTTCGCGGCGATGCTGAACCTGGTCGTCCTCCGTTGGGTGTCTCGAAAGCGCGTGGACCTGAATCAGCGCATGCTCCAGGAACAGGGGAAGCTCTTCGGAACGGCGATGGGGGGCTTGAGCCTCATCGAGACCATCAAGGCGACGGCTTCGGAGTCCGACTTTTTCGGCCGTTGGTCGGGGTACCACGCGAAGGCCTCCGTGGCCCAGCAGGAGATGAACTGGTGGACGATCATGCTGAACCCGATCCCGACATTCCTCTCCGCCATGACGACGGCCGGAGTGTTGGGTCTGGGCGCGTTGCGGGTGATGGACGGCCAGATGACAATGGGCATGCTCCTGGCTTTTCAGAGCCTCATGGGGGCCTTCATGAGCCCGATTGCCAAGCTGGTTCGCCTGGGCGCCAGTTTCCAGGAAGCCGTCGGCGGCATGAACCGCATAGACGACGTTCTCCGGTACGAGCAGGACAAGGCTTACAAAAGCAATGACCGGACAGCGGATGAGACTTCGTTCCGGCTCACCGGTTACCTGGAAATCCGCAATCTTACATTCGGCTACAGTCGTTTGGATCCCCCATTGATCAAGGACTTCTCCCTTAACGTCACCCCCGGCGCGAGAGTCGCCCTGGTGGGAAGCTCCGGTTCGGGCAAGTCGACCATCGCAAAACTGGTCTGTGGGCTTTTCGAGCCTTGGGAGGGCGAGATTTTGTTTGACTGCAAGCGTCGGGATGAGATTCCGAGAGAGGTCATGAATAACTCGGTCGCCTATGTAGATCAGGACATCTTCATCTTCGAAGGTAGCGTCCGAGAAAACCTGACTATGTGGAACGACGTGGTCCCGGATTCCGACGTGGTGAGAGGCGGCAAGGACGCGTGCATCCATGAGGATGTTTCGGCCCGGAGCGGCAGTTACGACTGCAATGTCATCGAGGGGGGAAGGAATTTCAGCGGCGGCCAAAGGCAGCGCCTCGAAATCGCCCGGGCCTTGGTCTCCAACCCCTCGATTCTCGTGCTGGACGAGGCCACCAGCGCACTCGACCCCCACGTTGAGAAGGAAATCGATGAGAACCTCAGGCGGCGCGGCTGTACCTGCCTGATCGTCGCGCACCGGCTGAGCACGATTCGAGACTGCGATGAAATCATCGTGCTTGAACGGGGCCAGGTCGTCCAGCGCGGCACTCACGAGGAACTGATTCAGGTGGAAGGGCAATACAAATGGCTCATTCAGGCGTAAAAGGCCGGAAGAGACGTCCATCCAGGAACAACACGAACCAATTTTCAGGTGATCGCTCATGAATAGCTTGGCCAGGGTCTTTGAGTCTGAAGGACATCTGGCCGTCGTTGGAGGCAACAACCCGTTCCTCCTCGATGGTATCAACAACGTCTGGATGGTTTTGTCCGGCTCGATGGAAGTGTTTGCCGCGAAGTGTGAAAACGGCCGAATCGCAGGTCGCAAACAGCACTTCTTCAGCGTGGAGCCGGGCCAGTGCGTGTTCGGAATGGATCTCGCGACATACGGCTTGGGACAGGGATTTCAGGCGGTGGGATTCCCAGGCACGCGGGTAGCCTGCCTGCCCCTGGCACGCTTCGCTGAGCTCTCCGATATGGACGAGCACAGGGCTGAGGCCATCGCGATTCTGGATACCTGGGTCACTAATCTCCTGAAGGGACTGACGAAGGACATTGTTCCGAGACCAAAGGCTGATGCGCAGCTATCTCCATCTCCGGCGATCTCGGTCCCTCGGCAGAAAATCGCGACCTCGGCTGAGGAAGTCTTGTGGCTCCAAGCCGAGAAGGGAGAGTGTCTCTATCTGGGGATGGAAGAGTTCGGAACTGGCCAGCCTCTGTTGCCGATAAACCCAAAGAGCTGGGTGCAGACGCTGACCGACTGCGGGTTCGCTGCACACCCGACTGCCGATGTTCTCGCCGCGGGCTCGATCTGGAGATCGCTCGAGTGGTTGTACGAGAAGGCGTTTCAGATGCTGGTGCTCAACACCGGCCTCGCGGCGGCTGACGATTATAACCTGTTGCTCGAGAAGGCGGAGGCGGAGCGGCAGGCGGCCCGGGCCGGCGTCGCCGAACTGGCCGGTATCATGGGCAAGCTCCCCTTTTCCGCGGCCGCCGCTGTGTCGGATGATCCCGCTTTTGCTGCCTGCAACCTGGTGGCGGACCACCTCGGGATCGCACTGCGCAAGCCGACCAGGAGCCGCCGCCAGGCCGGACGAACGGTCACGTTCGAGGACATCCTGCGATCCTCGCGAGTCAACGTCAGAAAGGTGGCGCTTCGTGGGGATTGGTGGAAGGAACAAGCAGGCCCCATGGTCGGCTTCCTGGAGAAAGACCAGTCGCCGGTTGCCCTTCTTCCCCTGTCCCGAGGTGGCTACCAGGTCGTGGACCCCGTGGTCGGATCGTCCAGGACGGTAAACCGTAAACTAGCCGCCGAGCTGTCTCCTTTTGCCTTCATGCTCTACCGGCATTTCGGCCCCGAGCCGGTGACAGGGAAGGAATTGGTTAAGTTCGCCTTGGCCGGGGCGCGCCCCGATCTCATCAGATCGTTAGTCCTCGGCACAATTATCGGTTTGTGCGCCTTGGCGGTGCCGATCTTCACGGGGTATATCTTCGACCAGGTCATTCCGCAGGGACAGCGCGTGATGCTCCTGCAGCTTGTCGTGATCCTGACGACATTCGCGCTCACCAACCTGCTGTTTGAAATTCCGCGGAACATGGGGTTCCTGCGTGTTGAAGTGAGAGGGGCGTTTGCGCTGGAAACTGCGATGTGGGACCGGATCTTGCGGTTGCCGATCCCATTCTTTCGGGCCTATACGGCAGGCGATCTGGCCATGCGGGGAATGAGCCTGGCGATGGCGCGCCAGCTGATTTCCTCGTCCGGCGCTATTCCGATAATGGTCGGCTTCTTATTCGCCCTCATGAACTTCCCGCTCCTTTTCTACTACCAGTCAGAGCTCGCCTGGGTCGTGGTGGTTGCCCTTCTGATAGCCGGTCTGATCGCGGCCGTTCTGCAGTGGCTGCAGGCTCGTCATTACCGCGAAATGAGCGAGATCCAGGGGAAGCTGAGTGGCCGGGTGCTGCAGTTTGTCAGCGGTATAAGCAAGTTGCGAGTCGCCGGATCCGAGAATCGGGCTTTCGCCATCTGGGCACGGGATTTCGCCCGACAGAAGAAGCTGTCATTCCGGGCCGGGATGATGGCAAATGTCCAGATCGCCTTCATCACCGTCTTTCCTCTTCTCTCCTTGATTGCGATCTTCGCCTACGTGGGTCTGATCATGGAGGACCCCACATCGCTGACGACCGGCGACTTCATGTCTTTCAACGCTGCCTGGGCGAGCCTTGGCGCTGCAGTGGTCCAACTGGTGACCGCCGTAGGCGCGATCGGCCAGGCGGCCCCCCTCTATAGCCGGGCGAAGCCGATTCTGGAAGCCGTGCCCGAGGGCGACACCCAGAAGAACGACCCGGGCGATTTGATGGGCCGCATCGAAGTCTGCCATGTCTTCTTCCGGTACACGCCGGACGGCCCAATGATCCTCAAAGATGTCTCGATCAGGATCGAACCCGGCGAGTTCGTCGCCTTCGTGGGGCCTTCGGGCTCAGGGAAATCCACGCTGCTGAGAATGCTGCTTGGTTTTGAGCGCCCAACGTCGGGCGCGGTCTACTACGACGACCAGGACCTCACCGAGATGGACCTCGCCTGCGTTCGACGCAACATGGGCGTCGTCATGCAGGGCGCCAACCTGATGCCGGGCAGCATTTTCAACAATATCGTGGGGACCCGCCCGCTCACCATCGACGATGCCTGGGTAGCGGCGAAAATGGCCGGGCTGGAAGACGACATCAAGCAGATGCCGATGGGAATGCACACGAT
The DNA here is from genome assembly GCA_964421755.1 of uncultured Acidobacteriota bacterium. Classification (GTDB taxonomy): domain Bacteria; phylum Acidobacteriota; class UBA6911; order RPQK01; family RPQK01; genus CAVUUN01. Next base: position 495 of record CAYQYP010000618.1, on the reverse strand, counting down.
GGTGATGGAGGGCGCCTCAACCGTCTCCGGCGGCCAGCGCCAGCGACTGATGATAGCCAGGGCGATCGTGAGCCGGCCCCGCATCCTTATTTTCGACGAGGCTACGGCGGCCCTGGACAACCGGACTCAGGCCATCGTCAACGAAAGCCTCCGGAAACTGAATTCCACCCGGGTGGTCGTGGCTCATCGGTTGTCCACGATTCAAGACGCCGACAGGATCTACGTCGTCGACCGAGGTGAGATCGTAGAGGTCGGCGGTTACAAGGAGTTGATCGCGAGCGATGGGCTCTTCGCCAAGATGGCCCGTCGACAGATGTTGTAGGGAATTTTCCTTTCTTGAGTGATTTTCTTTAGTGTTTGCCTGCGCCGCGAGGCGGTGCTAGAGTGGCAGACGAATTTGTGCAGGGTTTTCAGTTATTTGCGCGGGTGAGGAGGGCGAGAAGCCATATAAGGAATTGAGATCATGCGCCCCGATCAGGGAGCCTCGTCCCTCGG
>CAYQYP010000617.1:0-26906 GCA_964421755.1 uncultured Acidobacteriota bacterium | reverse complement strand
TGCGCACAGGCAGTCGCGCTGATCCCGGGGGTGAGTCGTTCTGGGGTCACTATCACGGCTGCCCTTCTGCTGGGGCTCGCACGCAGGGATTCCGCCCGGTTCTCGTTCCTGCTGGCTGGTCCGGTTGTTCTGCTGGCCGGCCTGAAAGCCGTGTTCGATCTATGGCAGTCAGGGGGACCCGAACCTCACTTAGTCACGCCGTTCGCGGTTGGTATAATTGTCTCATTCGTTACTGGTTTCATATGTATAAGCGGTTTCCTGCGCTTTCTGCAAAAGAAGGACTTCGTGCCCTTCGCCATTTACCGGTTCCTGCTCGCCTCTGCTATTTTTTACTTATTAGCAGCCTCGTACCTGGAATCGTAGGCGAAGTCTCTGCACAAAAGGACTCCGCGAACGCGCCAAAGACGGTACAAACACTATCCCCGGCGCAGGCCAATCCCATCCTGAACGAGTACTTCCTGAAACAGTACTACTCGACTCGGGGTCTACCCGAGCCGGAGGAGCCATCCCCCGACGAGATTTACTCGGACAGCCTTCCGAAGGAACCGGTGGATCCTATGGCTGAGCGGTACGTTCAGTGGCAGATAACTCGTTTTCTGGAGGAGGTGAACAAGGAGGCAGACGCACTGCGGTCCGCCTTATCCGAGTCCCGGGGTGCTCGGATGGCGTTACAAAACGCACCGACCGGTTCTGCTGCCGGGCGTCAGGCTTGGAAGCAGGCACTGGAAGATGTGTCACAACACGCCGGTAAGCTATCGCGGCTGATGGGGAACATCCTGATCGACCTGGAGACGGATCGGCGCTTCAAACCGAACGCCGCTTCGGCGGGGCCGGACCTGTTCGAAAAGCAATACGCTTTTCTCGAGGACGAGGCGGAAAAGGCTCTGCGCGGTGTAAAGGTTCTCTTCCTGGAGCCGACCAACGTAGTCGGGCTCGAGGAACTGAAGGGCGAAAATGTGCTGGCCCACCTGAATCGCATTGAAAAACTGTCCAAAGAGATGAGCCAGGCGCTCTAACATTTAACGAAATAATCACAGCCGAAATCTCGCAATCGGCATCTAAGCATGGGGGAGAATCAGCATGCTCGGTCGCGTACTTCGCTCCTGTGCGGTTACCGGCTTGTGTCTTTTCCTGACTCTGGCAGCGCAGGACCAAACCGGTCCTCCCGAATACCCAGTTAAGAAAGCCGCTTTTGATAAGTACCTGACCTTCACCGGGGAACTCCAGGCTCGTCAGTCTGTTACGATCACCACTCCCGATGTCCCCGATCTTTGGACCTTCCGAATTTCTTACCTGGTTCCCGACGGGACGTTCGTGAACACCGGTGACCTCATCGCCGAGTTCGACAAATCCGAGCTGGAGACCAAACGCCTGGATCGCGACAAGCAACGAGAGGAAGCTCGCATCGCGATTGCCCAGAAGGAGGCGGAGATCGACACCCGCCGGCAGGATCTTCTCCTCAACCTCGCTACGGCCGAGAAGGCCCTGCGGGTTTCCGAGCTGAACGCGCAGATCGATCGCTCTTTGCTATCCACATCAGACTACGAGAAATACCAGCTCGAAAACTCCAAGGCGAAGATCGAGTGGGGAAAGGCTCAGGAACGGCTGGATACGCTGGAGAAGACGGCGAAGGCCGAACTGGACCTTGTTCGGCTGACATTCGAGCATGCTGACCTCGAGTTCAACCGCCTGCTGACCGAGATCGATCGGATGGCGATCAGGGCTCCTCAGTCAGGTATGGTCCTTTGCGCGGACAACTTTCAGCTGGATCGCAAGGTCCAACAAGGCGACACGATTTTCAAGAGATGGCCGCTCGTCTCCATACCCGACATGAGGGAGGTCCGTGTCATCGCGATAGTTCACGACAAAGATTACCCGTATCTCGAACCCGGGCTTCCGGCCGAGGTCATTCTGGACTCGGCTGCCGGAAAATCCTTCAGCGCCGTGCTCGACGCTCTTCCGGAAGTTGCCACCCCGCTCCGGTTTCGTTCGGATCTGCGGGTTTTCCGTGTCCCTTTCATCATCAAGGAAAAGGACACGCCACTCTTCAAGCCAGGCATGACGGCGCGGGTCAGGGTGAAGGTAGCCAGGCGCGAGGGCTTCGTGATTCCCAGAGCTGCAGTTACGGTCGGGTCCAGGAGCGAGCTTACGGTGGTGAAGAAGGGGCGCTCCGGCCCGGTGCCGGTCCAGGCGCTTGACTCGAGCGATCGGCAGCTGATCGTCAGCGGGGATCTCCGAGAATCCGACGTGCTCGTCGGCGGTTCCAGGTCGATCTCCCAACAACGCAGCCAGAACGAATATCTCCCCGTCAAGCGGGAAGACCTGGTCTTCGGTGTGTCCGGAACTGGCCTCCTGGAAGCTGAGAAGGCGGTTGAGGTCAGTCCGCCCCAGATCGAGGAAATCTATCGGTTCAAGATCGTGAGCATGGTTGAAGAAGGGAAGTCGGTGAAAGCCGGAGACCCGATTCTTTCCCTCGACGCCACCGAAATCAGAAAGCGCCTGACAGACGAGCAGGCGAGCCTGGATAAGGTCAAGGAGGAGTTGGAAAAGACGACTGCCTCGCTCGATCTGCAGGGCAAGGATCTCGAGTTGCAGCTGGAGGAGGCGAAGGTCCAGAAAGAAAAAGCCGAAAACAAGCTGACCGAGGCCAGGGAATTTCAATCCAACATCAAGGTCAAAGAAGCCGAGTACGAGGCCGAGCTCGGCCGCAAGAAGGTCCAATTCCTCGACCGCAAACTGGCCTCGGTGAAGGTCAATAGCGAGCTTCAGCTCAAGCTCCTGCAGGACAAGAAGACCTTTTACGAGAAACGACTGAAGACGGCAAACGACGCGATCGAATCCCTTAATATCAAGGCGCCGATTTCAGGCGTTGTCATCTACAAGGCGAATTGGAACAACGAGAAGAAGCAGGTAGGGAGCGACGTCTTCATGCTCGAACCGGTCTTCTCGATTCCAGACCTGACAACTTTGCTCGTCAACGCCCAGGTTGCCGAGGTGGATGCCGGGAAGGTGAAGCCGGGCCAGAGTGTGACCGTCACCCTGGACGCCATTCCTGACAAGACATTCACTGGAAGAGTCGACCAGATCAGCAACATATTCGTGGTCGCCTCTTCGGAGCGCCCGGTCAAGGTCCTGCAGCTGCGCATCAGGCTCCATTCCCTTGATGTCAAGCGGATGCGCCCGGGAATGGCGGTCCGTGCGGAGATCATTGTCGACCGCTTTAAGAACGTCCTTGCCGTTCCGCTGGGTGTGGTGGAGCTCGTGAAGGGCAAATCATACGTGATGGTCCAGGGCGCAAAAGGGCCGGAAAGGCGAGAGGTTCGCCTCGGGAAAAGTAACGGTGTCGTGGCAATCGTCGAGTCCGGGCTCACTGATGGCGAAAAGGTCGCGGGCCGGTCGGTGCAGGAAGCGAAAGCCGGGAAGACGGCCGGCTAGTGAGGAGAACGAGCAAGCATGCGGAAGAAACTGAAAGTCGCCGGGATCCTCGCGTTCATCCTGATCGGTGGCGCTGCGGGATTTTACTTGCGCGCAGATATGACGCGGATCCTGTCCGGCTATCTTCGGCCGGCAGAAGAAGACCCGGTTCCCATGCTGAAAGTCAACGAACGCGACTACGACGTAATCGTGACGGCGGATGGAGAACTGACCGGGTTTCAGGTCACGCCGGTCCCAGCCCCCCGGATTCGAACCGGTTCACTTAAGATCGGATGGATGGTCAAGGAAGGAGCGATCATTCGGAAAGGCGACCTGATTGTCCGGTTTGATAACAGCGATGCGATGCTCAAACTGAAGGAGAACGAGAACTCGGTCGACAGCGTCAAGTCGCGAATCACGAAGAGCGAGGAAGACGGGCGAAGTCAGAAGATGGTGTATGGGCTTGACGGTCGGTCAGCTGAAATGGACCTTGATTTCGCCCGGAAACAAATCCGAAACGACGCGGAGATCTTCTCCCGCTGGGAGATCGAAGAATCGGTCATCAGCGCCGCACTGGCCGACTACAAGAAAGTCAACATCGAAAAGAAGGGGTCGCTGAACGAGACTCTCAATAAGGCCGACCTCCGAATGCTCGGGGTCGACCGCCGGAAAGCCGAATCGGAAATGGCGCTCGCCAAAGAAACCCTCGATTCCCTCGAACTGCGTTCGCCGGTCGAGGGAGTCGTTGTTTACAAGCGCAACAGCTGGAATCCGATTGATGTCGGCAGTGAGGTGTGGTCGGGCCAGCCGCTGGTCGATGTCGCGAACGTGAGCCAGTTCAAGGCGCGCGTCAACGTGGTTGAGTCCGATGCGGCTTCAGTCGACAAAGGGAAGAGCGCGCAGATTGCTCTCAACTCGTTTCCAACCCGGCTGTTTACCGGGACGATCACAAGTGTCTCGACTGCCGCCCAGCAGTTCTCCCGGCGTGACCCACGCAAGTACTTCGAGTGTGAAGTGGTCCTCGATGTTCCCACCGAATTCCTCGTCAAGTTAAAGCCGGGCATGAAGTTGCGTGCTGACATCGTGGTCGGCAGCCGGAAGAGGGCGATCGTCCTTCCGAAGAGTGCAGTCATTAAGAAGAATGGCGGTTTCTCGGTTTTTACGGGAGAGAACGGGTCATACAAGGAAGTGCCTGTCAAGATCCTTGACGGCGACTACGGTTTCTACGTCTTGGAAGGCGTCAAGAGCGGCCAGCAGGTTTGCTTACAGCACCCGTTCGAAAAACAGAAACTGAAACTGCCCGATTTCAGTGCTCCGGCCGCGGCCACGCAAGGCAGGCGGTTTACGATCGTCTACTAGACGGCACTTCGAAATCACTGGATGGCCCGAAAGATATGTTCGTTGTTGAATCCATCAAGATAGCGTCGTCAAACCTGGGAAGGCATAAGCTGAGGACGGTGCTCACGATGCTGGGCATGATTTTCGGGGTTGCCGCGGTGCTTTCCATGCTCTCGATTGGGGCGGGGGCTGAAAAAGAGGCGTTGTCCGTCATCCAGAAGATGGGCCTGCGAAACATAATCGTGCAGGCCAAGCAGTTCGAGCCCAACGAGTTGCAGATCCTGAGGCAGGACTCCCCAGGACTCTCTCCGCGCGACATGGCCGCCCTGGAGAAGGCGCTTCCCAAGGACAGCCTGATGACGGGCAAAAAGCTGCTAAAGACCTACCTCGTCGCGTCGACGATGGGGAAGACAGACTCCCGGGTTCTTGGAGTAGGCGGTCTGTTCCCGTCCATCGCAAACCTCGAGCTCCTTGAAGGTTCCTTTTTCCTGCCGATAGATGAACAAAACTTCCACCAGGTCTGCGTCTTGGGCACAACCGCGAGGCGGAAGCTTTTTGGGTTGAACGACGCAATCGGCGAGCAAATCAAGATTAACCAGGAGTGGTTCACGGTTATTGGCGTGCTGAGTGACCAGATGGTTGACAAGGAGGAGTTCGAGGGCGTCAAACTCGAAAATCCAAACAACGATATCTACATACCGTTGACGACGCTACTGGCTCGTTTCGAACGCGACCCGGTGGAAAATCAATTGGACGAAATCATCGTTCAGCTTTCGGAGCAGGCTATCCTCAAGGAGCAAGCGGTGCTCATCTCGGGCCTGATCGGAAGCACTCACCGGCAGATGGACGATTTTGCCCTGGTAGTTCCCGAGAAGCTGCTCGAGCAGAACCGCCAAACCCAGCGAATCTTCAACATCGTTATGGGCGCCATAGCGTCGATCTCCCTCATCGTGGGCGGGATTGGCATCATGAACATCATGCTGGCTTCGGTGCTCGAGCGGACGAACGAGATCGGTCTGCGTCGAGCCCTTGGAGCCCGACGCCGGGACATCAGCAGGCAATTCCTGGTGGAAGCTGTCACAATCAGCTTGAGCGGTGCGCTGCTTGGGATTTGCCTGGGATACGCGATTTCTCAATTGGTCGCTTCCTACTCCGGCTGGTCGACGATCATCACGGCATCGGCGGTCATGTTGGGAGTCGGCGTGTCTGCGTCGGTCGGCATTGTCTTCGGGATTTACCCCGCCCGTCAGGCCGCCCGGATCTCACCTATCGAAGCACTCCGATACGAGTAGATTTACTCCCTCCGGCCATTCCTGTAAAATTGCCGCTTTCACCAAGAAGCGAGGAGGCAATAGAGAAGATGGCGAGGATGAACTTTGGTGGTGTTGTCGAAGACGTCGTGACTCGCGACGAGTTTCCGCTGGAACGAGCCCGTGAAGTTCTCAAGAACGAGACGATCGTGGTTATCGGTTACGGCGTGCAGGGGCCGGCTCAAGCCCTCAACATGAGAGACAACGGCCTGAAAGTCATTATTGGCCAGAGGCCTGAGGAAAAGGTGTACTGGGATAAGGCCGTAAACGACGGGTTCGTACCGGGCGAAACGCTCTTTCCGATTGCCGAAGCGGTCAAGAAGGGGACAATCATCCAGTACCTGATCTCCGATGCCGGTCAGAAGGCCCAGTGGCCGGTTGTTAAAGCTAACCTGAAAAAGGGCGACGCTCTCTACTTCTCGCATGGTTTTTCGATCGTATACCGAGAGCAGACCGGAGTAATCCCGCCGCCAGACGTCGACGTCATCCTGGTAGCCCCGAAAGGTTCCGGCACCTCGGTTCGCCGGAATTTCCTGGCCGGAAGCGGGATCAATAGCAGTTTTGCGGTCTTTCAGGACGCGACTGGCCACGCCATGGAACGCTGTCTTGCGCTTGGCATTGCGGTGGGGTCCGGTTTCCTGTTCCAAACCACTTTCCAGCAGGAGGTGTGGAGCGACCTCACGGGTGAGCGCGGCGTTCTGATGGGTGCTCTGGCCGGGATCATGGAAGCTCAGTACGACTGCCTGCGCAAGAATGGCCATTCCCCCAGCGAAGCCTTCAACGAGACCGTCGAGGAACTGACTCAGAGCCTCATTCGGCTGGTCGGCGAGAACGGCATGGACTGGATGTACGCCAATTGCAGCACCACTGCGCAAAGAGGCGCCCTGGATTGGCTTCCGAAGTTCAAGGCAGCCGTGGAACCGGTCTTCGAGGAGCTTTACCGGCGGGTTAAGGACGGCGACGAGACGCGCATCGTCCTCGAAGTGAATAGCGCTCCCGACTACGCCGAGAAGCTGCGGGCCGAGTTGAAACGGATGCGTGAATCCGAGATGTGGCAGGCCGGCGCGGCCGTCCGCCAGCTGAGACCCGAGAACTGGAAGAAGTAAACGAAAAGTCGCAAGGGCGGGCCGTAAAGCGGCGGATTCTGAACAGCGAATCCGCCGCTTTACGGCCCGCCCTTGCTAAGTCACCGAGGTTACCGCTTCTTTCTACTGCACGGCCACCGCTTCTTTAATAGCCTTTTTCCTCAAGAAAATCAGCTTGTAGAGGATGCTGTCGATAATCGCCTTCCAACTCGCCTGGATGACGTTGACCGAAACCCCGACCGTGGTCCACGACTCTTTGCCGTCGGTTGATTCAACGAGCACCCGGACCTTCGCCGCCGTGCCGGCTTTTGCGTCCAGAACACGCACTTTGTAGTCGATCAGGTGGATCTCCTCGATTTCCGGGAAGAAGCGAGTCAGTGCTTTCTTGATTGCGCGGTCCATTGCGTTGACCGGCCCGTTTCCGTCGGCCGCGGTGTGCTCATCCTTCCCGTCCACAGAGACCTTGATGGTGGCTTCGCTGATCATTGAGCCGTCAGGCTCCTGGTCAAGCAAGACCCGGAACCCCTTGAAATGGAAGACGTCCTTGCGCTGTCCGCTGAACTCATGAACAAGGAGCTTGAAGCTGCCCTCCGCTCCCTCAAACTGATAGCCTTCGTACTCGAGGCGTTTGACTTCTTCGAGCAGCGGGTTCAGGTCCACCGCTTTCACGTCCACGTCGCCAAGCTCCTGGATCTTGTACAGAAGGTTGCTCTTGCCCGAGAGATCTGAGACGAGGACTCGGCGCGCATTGCCGACTAGCTCCGGATTCAGGTGCTCGTAGGTCCGGGAATCGCGCAGAATGCCGCTCACGTGCAGTCCGCCCTTGTGCGCGAAAGCACTCTTGCCGACGAATGGCATGCAATTCGACACACCGACGTTGGCCGTTTCTCCGACGAAGTGTGCCAGGTCGGTCAATCCCTTCAGGTGCTCCCGGCCAAAACAGTGAACGCCGAGCTTCAGCTCGAGGACGGGAATGACCGAGCAGAGATTCGCATTGCCGCAGCGTTCGCCGAAGCCGTTGATCGTCCCCTGGACCATGGAAGCCCCTGCTTCCACTGCCAAGACACTATTGGCCACGCCCATCTCCGAGTCGTTGTGTGTGTGGATGCCGAGCATGGGGAAAGACGGCCGCAAAGTCGACACCACTTGGGAGACAAACGAGGGGAGGGAACCGCCGTTCGTATCACAGAGCACGATCCAGTCGGCGCCCGCTTCGGCAGCCGCCCGCACGACTGCGGTTGTGTAGTCGGGATTCGCCCGGTAGCCGTCGAAGAAATGCTCCGCGTCGAACAGGACTTCCTTGTCGAACTGCTTGAGGTACCCGACACTGTCGCGGATTAGCTGCAGGTTCTCGTCGAGGCTGATGCCGAGCGCTGTGGTGACGTGGAAGTCCCAGCTCTTGCCCACGATCGTGATCACCGGAGTGCCTGCTTGAAGGAGCGCCTGGATGTTGGGATCCTTGTCGACGGCGTTCTTCGAGTGCCTGGTCATTCCGAAAGCGGCCAAACGCGCCGTTTTCCAGGGCTGGTTCTTGGCCCTTTCGAAGAACTCGGCGTCCTTAGGGTTAGAGCCGGGCCACCCCCCCTCGATGTAAGGGAAACCGAACTCATCAAGCCGGCGGGCCACGTGTAGTTTATCTTCGACACTCAAGGAGACGTTCTCGCCCTGGGTGCCATCCCTCAGCGTGCAATCATAGATTTTCACGGCAGTGTGCATTTCCTGATCCTCCGATCTTATGCGGCGGGCGAGCCGTCCCTGACGGCTGCACTGCCCCTCGTCAATGTCAATTTGCCGGTGCGGTGCACCTCGTCGATGCCGTAGACCCGCACGTTGTCAAAAAACGCGTCGATCTTTTCGGATTGGCCCGTGACTTCGAAAATATAGCTGTACGGGCTGGCGTCGATCACCCTGGCCCGAAACACCTCCGAAAGAGCGAGCACCTCGCGCCGGGTCTCCTCTTTGACTGATACGCGAACCAGGGCCATTTCGCGGGCCACATGAGTCGCGGGGTCGTATGGAATCACTGTCAAGACATCGGCTTCACTCTGGAGCCGAGTTCGAACCTGTGCCATCAGCTCTTCGCCGGCGCAGGCGGAGAGGGTAATTCGAGAGATCGTTTGGTCCTGGATTGGCGCAACATTGAGAGTCTCGACGTTGCATCCGCATTCACGGAACAGTTCCAGAACGCGCGACAGGACACCCGGCTTGTTTCGCACCAAAAGCGAAAGAATCTGGCTCATCTACGCCCTTCCTCCAGGCATCCAATGGATGCCGATGAAATCCAGTGACTCCGTACAGAGATATCCGTGGGTAAGTCGGCGGTTAGGGTCTCTTTTACGGAGTGGCTGGATCTGACCGACCGCGGTCAAACCCTCCGTAAAGACCCGGAGGTAATGATGATGGCGGGGATAATAATCAGACCGATAGGGAGCACTCGAGGGCGCCGATCAGCAATCAAATTGTGGGCGACTGGCCTTGGGTTCCCTATCAATATATCCTCTCGAACCTTTCTAGAATATTGATTCCGCAACGGAGGTGTCAAGTCTCTCTTTCACGGAGCGCCGACATTGCTGGAGTGCGACAAGATGCCCGCGCTCCAAGAAGGTCGGCGCTTCCGGCCAGGTTTTCTGGTAGCATTTCGGACTGGTGAAAAGGGGGTTGATCGCATGTTTCCAGCTGCTTCACGCCTTGGTTCTGCTTTAATTGTCCTGACCCTTCTACTCTTGGTGCAGTCCACGAGCCTGGCCCAGCCATCCCAAGTGCAACCGCCCGACCCGGCGATTACGAAGCCCGGCCAGGAGCCGGTCCCGGCTCCCGAACCTTCTGAAAAGGCCATGAGTTACTACCGGAGCGGAAATATACTCTGGGTCATCGGCACGTTGTGGGGTTTGGCCGTACCGGCCCTGTTCCTGTTCACCGGCTGGTCCGCCCGGATCCGTGACGTCGCGCGGCGGATCGGGCGCGGCTGGTTCCTCACGGTCGGTCTTTACTTTGTTATTTTGTCGGTCATCCTTTTCGTTCTCGATTTTCCCCTGAGCTTTTACGCGGGCTTCGTGCGGGAGCACGCGTACGGCTTGTCCAATCAGACGTTTGGCAAGTGGCTGGCCGATTCGTTCAAGGAGTTGCTCGTTGGCCTGATTCTCGGCTTCCTGACGATCTGGATACCTTACTGGCTTCTCAAGAAAAGTCCGCAGCGATGGTGGCTGTACACGAGCATGGCCCTGATCCCCCTGATTTTCCTCCTGATCCTGGTCGCCCCGGTCTTCATCGACCCGCTCTTCAACGACTTCGGGCCGATGAAAGACAAGGCCCTCGAGGCGAGCATTCTCGACCTGGCCGATCGGGCGGGAATCGACGGAGCACGAGTGTACGAAGTGGACAAGAGCGTCGACACCACGAAGGTAAACGCCTACGTGACCGGTTTTCTCGGGACGAAGCGAATCGTCTTGTGGGACACGATCATTGAAAAGCTTGAGCCCGAAGAGCTGTTGTTCGTCATGGGGCACGAGATGGGCCACTACGTTCTTGGCCACGTGGTGAGCACTGTGCTTTTCCTGTCGGTCATGGCGGTCGGTTTGCTGTACGCGGCCCACCGCTTGTCGGCCTTTCTCATCGACCGGTTCAAAAACCGCTTCGGCTTCAGTCAGCTCGGTGACGTTGCTTCATTGCCGCTCCTGATGCTCCTGATCGGAGTGTTGTCGTTCGCGGCGGATCCCTTGATACTCGCCTATTCCAGATATCACGAGCGGGATGCCGACCAGTTTGGGATTGAAATAACGCGCGACAACCGTGCGGCCGCCACGGGGTTCATCAAGCTGCAGGAAGAAAACCTGTCCAACCCGCGGCCCGGGTTGCTTTACAAGATATGGCGGGCAAGCCACCCGCCGATCGGGGAAAGGATAGATTTCTGTAATGCTTACCGGCCCTGGGCAACCGGGGATCCGCTCGTCTATGAGAAGTACTTTCGAAAGTGAATTATCATGGACGGGATGTCCTTGGGCCTTGCTCCTCTCCGTGAAGTCTACACTAGACGGCGACAGGAGATTCGTGAATCATTTCTACTGACCCGCGACGCAACTCAGGCGCTTCACGGCATGTCGGACGCCGTTGACGCGTTGGTACAGGGGGTGTGCGGGGAAGTGCCGCCCGAGCTGTTCTCGGTTGTGGCGCTCGGAGGGTATGGCCGTCGCGAACAGTACCCTTTCTCGGACGTCGACCTGCTGTTGGTCTACGATAATCACCAGGAAGAGGTTGCGCAAAAGCACATCACGACAGTATTGCACGGACTCTGGGATTCCAAACTCCACCTGGGACACCAGGTGTGGAGTCTGGATTCGCTGCAGGAGCTGTCGCCGGACGACTTCGAATTCATGCTCGCCCTGCTGGACGCGCGAGTCGTTTACGCAGCTGAAGGCCAGGGAGACACAGTTCGTGCGGCGATCGGCAAGGCTCTCGAGCCGCAACGCGAGTTGCTGATCGACCGACTCGTCGCGAGCACGGAGGCACGTCACGCCGGATTTCGTTCCACGATTTACCAGCTGGAGCCCGATTTGAAGCAGGCTCCCGGGGGGCTGCGCGACTGGCAGGCTGGCAAATGGCTGCTGCATCTCTCGGGTCAGGCGGCGCAGTATAGCGAGACAGACGTCGAAAACGCCCACAACACGATCGGCCGGCTTCGGATCCTGCTGCATTTTCAAAAGGGCAGAGCTCAAAACCAGCTGACACATCGCGCTCAGGAGGATATTGCGCGGCTGAACGGTTACGGAGACGACTCCCTGGAATCTGGGGTTGAGTCCCTGATGATGGAGTATTTCCTGAACGCCAAGATCCTGCATTCTTTCTGCAGCCGAACCATGAGGATGGTCAGTCGCCGAGATCATCAGGAGTATCTTGACTGCCCGGTCGCTCCCGGAAATGCGAATGAGGTGCTGGATCTATTCCTGTATTCAGTGGTTAGCGGGAAGGGGCTGAGCGATGAAGCGCGCTCGTGCGTAGTAGAAGCCCTCCCTGCGGTCTCGCGGACCGTGTTTTTGCCGGACGTCCGCTATCGTCTGCGCGATCTGCTGAAACCCCGGCCGGGGCTGTATCGAGTTTTGAGCGAGATGTACGAGCTCGGCTTCCTTGAGCTGCTGTTGCCGGAATTCGACAGCATTAAAGCCCGAATGATCCGCGACTTTTACCACAAGTACACGGTGGATGAGCACACATTGCAGGCCATCAAGAACATAGAAGATCTTCTGACGACGGAGCAGGCATCCGACCTGCGCTTCAGGTCGTTGTTGCTTGATTCTCCGGACGCGGAGCTGCTGATACTCGCTCTGCTACTCCACGATATCGGAAAGAGCAGGGAAGGAGCTCACGTGGATCGCAGCACCAGCATGGCTGCCAAGGCTCTGCGGCGGTTTCACTTCAGCCGCGAGGACTTCGAGACGGTGCTTTTTCTAATTCGCAATCACCTGATCATGTCGGCAGTCATCTTCCGCCGGGATCTTGATGACCCGGAGGTGATCGGCCGATTCGTGGACACGGTCGGTGACCCCGGGCGGCTCAGGCTTCTGTGCCTCCTGACTTTCGCGGACATCAAGGCCGTCGGCCCAGGCACCTTGAACGACTGGAAAAAGGACCTCCTGTGGCAGCTTTACGTTTCCGCGTACAACAAGTTGACTCTGGGATTTGGGGATGAACGGATCGCCGAAGAGGACATCGGGGAAAAGCTGCTGACCGAACTTCCGGCGGAGTTCGACGCTGACCAGTTCGAGCGGTTCCTGGAGGGTTTCCCGCGACGTTACCTGCAGACCGTGCCCGCCGGCGAGATCTACGAGCACTTTCGGTTGGCCAGCCAGCTGTCGCCCGCGAAGCCGGTCCAACTGCGACTGGTCAAGCGGGAGAATCACTACGAGCTGAGCGCTGTTACCCCGGACCGGTATTACCTGTTTGCACGCATCGTCGGGCTGCTGTCCTATTTCGAGATGAACATCCTGAGGGGATACGGATTCTCGAACCGGCAGAATACTGTTCTGGACATTTTTCAATTCCACGACACGCGGAACGTTTTCGCTCTCAATCCTGAGGAGAAGGACCGGTTTCTGGAACTCCTGGAGAAGGCAGTCAAAGATGACGTGGCGGTCGACCGATTGCTTGCCGGAAAAGAACGGAGCATCGTCTTCCGGCCTATTGGGCCGCCTTTTCCGCCGACAGTGTACTTTGAACCCGAGCACGCCGGCAGCTACTCAATCATGGAGATCGTGGCTCCGGATTCCGTGGGCCTGCTATACCGGATCGGACGGGAGATCTCCAGCCTGCGCTGCAATATCGAGTTGGTCCTCATTGCGACAGAGGGAAACAAGGCCGTCGATGTTTTCTACCTCACCCACAGTGGGGGAAAACTGTCGGCCGTGATCCAGGCAGAATTGCGGGAAAAAATTACGGCAGCCATAGGGGAAGGCAATGAAACTGATCAAAGCGATCGTCCGGCCAAGTAAAGTCGAAGAGATCAAGGACGCCCTCACGCGCCTTAACATCGCGGGGATGACGATCACCGAAGTTCGGGGACACGGCAGGCAAAAGGGCCACGCGGCGATCTACAGGGGGAAGGAATATAACGTGACCCTGCTCCCGAAGATCAAAATCGAGATTGTCCTGCCCGACGAGTTGGTGGAAGACACTATCCGGACGATCATCGAAACCGCCCGGACTGGAGAAATCGGGGATGGGCGAGTGTTCGTGCTCCCCGTCGAACAGGGCTACAACATCCGCACCGGCGAACGGGATGTGACCTAGAGGCTCTAGTGCCGGACCGCCCCGGCCGGGCTCGGATGCCTGCTGCCGCGACTGAACAACATTTTCAGAAAACGGAAGAAAAGGTAGATCAGGAAACCGAACACCGCCAGTAGCGCCAGCGCAATTATCACCGCGATATACGGATGCGACGAAACCAGCCACAGCACGCCGAGACTGACCACATCCTCGGCAAAACTCAAAAACCAGTTGCTGAAAGGCTCCGGCGTCGAGTTCACCGCCAGGCGGGTGCTTGCTTTAGCGCCATGCGACGTGAGGCTGACAGCGCCTCCAGCGAGGGCTGCGATCCAGAGCATGTGATCCGGCACATCGCCGAGCGACGCGGCGGCCAGGAAGGCACCCGAGGGAACGCGGATAAACGTGTGGATCGCGTCCCAGACATTATCGACATACGGAATCTTGTCGGCAAAAAACTCCACAACGAGCAACACACCGGCGGCGACAAGCACCCACTGGTTGGACAGCGGTGACAACTGCGCAGGCAGTTCCAGAATTCCGAACCGGTCCATCAAGCCCAGTGTGAGCACCGTGATGTACAGGTTCAGGCCCGCCGTCAAGCTCGAGCCGAGGGCTAGGGCTATGTTCCCGATATCCATAGGCACAATGGTACTCTGAAGAGCCTTGGATTAGGAAGAAAGCCGGTGAAGAAACCGTGACGAAGGCCGATCGGAAAAGTGGATGCTGAGGCGATCAAACGGATCCGACGGATCGGACGGATCCGTCGGATCGATCGCAGCATGTGACCTGCCCCTCTAGTACGACAGCACGTAATCTCGATTGTTGTTCAAAGAGGCCTGGTACACCTTCAGCCCGTAGCCGTTTTCGGGCGCTTGTCCGTAGAGAATCAGTTTGTCCACTGTTCCGGGACCCCTGTTCCAGGCATACAACACGAGGGCGAGATTCCCTTTGTATTTCTTCAGAAGCTCGTGAAAATGCCGGAACGAGTAGCTGATGTTGGTTTCCGGGTCGAGGAGAGCCTCCGGGCTGACGTCTCCGTAATCCTTGGCGGTTGTCGCCCAGATCTGGGTAAGGCCCCGAGCCCTCCCGCCATCCCCGATAGCACCAGGATTGCCCCTGGACTCAGCGTAGATCACAGAAAGCATGACGTAGGTAAGGAACTCAGGAGTTTTGAGGAGTCTCCATTCTCCGGTCCCTTTTTTCAAATACTGCCTCGAGTACTGGTCGACAAGGGTTACGATGAGCGGATCCATCGAGAACTCGACGGAGAGGTTTTGAATGTAACGCAGATGCTCGTTTTCCTTGTTCACACCATCGTACTTGGTTTCCAGCTCCGCCACCTTTACTTCCAGCTGGGTATGACGCGATCGATATGAATGATGAAGCGGGTAGCCAGCGGCCAGCACGCCGAGCGCAAATGCCAACAGGCCAACGACTTTCCGAGTAAAAAGACCCTTCACAGTCACGGTTTGCTCCTTTCGGACACAAGTGCAGAATGCGCACGAATAGTAATTTTCTCCCCCCTAATGCAATAAATCTGGTGGGCTGTGTTAGGTACTGCTTGGACTCTTCCGTCGGGAACGGCTACGAGATTCTCGCTGTTTTTGAATTATATAGGGGGAAAAACCGATGTTCAAATCGCGGGGTCAAATTCGCCAAAGCGTAAAGCAAAAGACCGTCATCCACGAAGAACACGAACGGACCGAAGAGAGCAGGGACTGGATGGCCGCCGCCTCTCGTCGTGTCCGTTCGTGTTCTTCGTGGATGACGGGTATTTTGCGTTGGCAGCTATTCCCCGATGATCTTTACAAGCACGCGCTTTCGCCGTCTCCCGTCGAATTCCGCGTAGAAGATCTGCTCCCACGGGCCGAAATCCAGTTTGCCGTCGGTGATGGCCACCACAACTTCACGTCCCATGACCTGTCGCTTCAGGTGCGCGTCGGCATTGTCCTCGCCGGTTCGATTGTGGCGGTATTTGGACACCGGCTCGTGCGGCGCCAGGGTTTCCAGCCAGTCGTCGTAATCGCGGATAAGTCCCGACTCGTCATCGTTGATGTAGACGCTCGCAGTGATATGCATGGCGTTTACAAGGCAGAGTCCTTCCCTGACGCCGCTTTTCACGACAAGGTCCTGTACCTGGGAAGTAATGTTGATGTATTCGCGGCGGGAATTCGTCTGGAAGAAGAGGTACTCGCGAAGGCTCTTCATAGGCCATGCCTCCCTTACTCGAACACCATACTGCCGTATGTGACAAAGGAACCACCGCCGTCCATGACGGTGTGTCGGTGACAAAGGACGCGACCTTTGAGTCCTGGCCGGAGCCGCAGCATCGTGTATAGCGCAGGGAAGCCGCAAATCCGGCGGCGGTCTTCTTCAGCGGCCACGAAAGAGAAAAAACTTGCCGGGTCGCCCGTACACAGCTTTTCGAGCATTTTGGCGTCTTCCTCCGTAACCTGCGCGACGGTGCGGTCATCCGGCGTGAACGCGTCGCCATAACGAGGGCCAATATGCGCGAAGTCAACGCTGGCGATGAGAGTGACCCTCTTGCCCGTTTGCCGTTCCGCGAACCGCAGGCCGTCCACGAATCGATCGAACCACCTGGTGGTTTCCTCGGCCCCGTTGGCACCCTGCAGGTCCCTGTACGAAAAGCTGCACAGAATGGGCAGTATCAAAGCCTGACGGCCGGCAAGAAGATGGTGCAGAAAGACCAGTTGAAACTCAATCGTATGCTCGTTTCTATGGGAGATATCCTCCTCGAACATTGGCTCCGGGAGCTGCTCGCGAATCGCCGCCAGGAAATCGCGATCGACCTCGGAGGTGCCGAGCGGGGTCTCGAAACTCTTATTCGAAATGGAGAACAACCGAGGCAGGCCCATGTGTCCAGTGCCGAGTATTACGAAAACGTCCGGGAGAGGCGATTCGGCGAGCGCACGGAAGGCATGTGTGTACGCGGGCCCACCTGACCGCAGGTCAATATGAGGGGCGACTATCGCCTTAACGTTTCCGCACGCCCCGGACCGAGGCAGGCCGGCGCCTTCAGGGTGCGTATAGAAACCGTCCAGTTGTTCCCTTAGCTCCACCGCGTCACTGGGGTAGGCCAGCCCAGCGTGACGGGGGCTGCGAACGGTCGCCGCACGGAACTCGCGGAGGATCTGTTCTTCGTACTCCTTGTAGCTCGAGGTGTCCAGAAAATGGGCATCGTCCAGGTACTGGAGTATCCGGGCAATTTCCTCGGAATGGACGATCCTGCCTTGGCGCCGGCTCAACTCCACTTGAATATCCCGGACGGAATTCTTACCGTTGAAAAGAGGGAAGAGCTGAAATAGCTCCGGGCTAACCACCAGCAGTTGCTCAGAGATCTGTGTCGGATCCCGAAGAACAACAAGGGTCTTGCCGTCCTCATAGTGGGGGAACGCCTCCAGGGGACGCAGATGCGGAAACTCAGAGGACATAGGATCTCCGAAATCTGTGAAAAGAACCAAGGTACCAGACGCTGCTCGCTTGTGACAATAAGCAGCGTTGCCTTTCGAAGGGCTCACTAGCATTGAGGAGCTTCACTTGAAAAGGAAAGCGCTCGAGATACCCGCGAGGCAGTTGCGTTACGTCTGTAATCCGCGCCAATTCACCTTCAAAACCACAGAGGATCTGGAGCCCGTTGACCGGGTCATCGGACAAGACCGGGCGGTTAGATCAATCGACTTCGGCCTGACGATTCGCCGCTTCGGCTACAACATATACGCAGCCGGCATCCCAGGAACCGGCCGCAAGTCTTTGATCAAGTCCTTCGTTGAACGGATCGCCCGTACACAACCCGTTCCTCCAGACATCTTCTTCGTCTACAACTTCGCCGAGCCTGACCATCCGCGCGCGGTAACTGCGCCTGCGGGAACGGGCCCTACATTCAAAAAAGAGATGGAGCGGTTTGTGGCGACCCTCAAAGAAGAGTTGCCGAAAGCCTTCCAGACAGATGACTACGAAAAGCGCAAAGGCAGGATACTCGAGGATTTCCAGCGGAAACGGCAGTCGGTCATCGAAATCGTTCAGACCGAGGCCCGCAAAAACGACATGGTGATCAAGGGGACCGATAGCCAGGTGGTCACTGTGCCGCTCGTCGACGGGGAAGAGGTACCCTCGGAAGCATTCGACCAACTGCCCCCGGACGTGCAGGAGGATGTGCGCCGCCGTCAGAAGAATCTGTCCGTGTCGATCGGCGCCGCATATCGGAAGGTGCGGCAGCTTCAGGCTAAGGCGCATGACAAGATGCGAAATCTGGACCGGCAAGTGGCCATCTCGGTCCAGGAGCCCCACCTGGCCGAGCTGCGAAGCCTGCACCGCGACCATAAGCAGATCCTCGACTACCTGAAAGCAGTTGAGGAAGACATCGTGGAAAATCTAGCCCAGTTCGTACCGACTGAGGACGAACCCGACTCGCGGAAAACCTCGGTCCCCAATCGCCGAGCCAGCGATCGACTGGAGCGCTACCGTGTCAATCTGGTGGTCGACAATTCGCGACAGGCCGGAGCACCGGTCATCGTTGAATCGCACCCAACTTACAAGAACCTGATCGGGACTTTGGAACGCGAAGTTCGAATGGGCACCCTGCATACCGACCTGACCATGATCCGCGCCGGCTCGGTGCTCCGCGCCAACGGAGGCTACCTGATCATGGATATCACGGATCTCCTCGTCTCTCCTTTCGCGTACGACGCATTGAAGCGGGTGCTTCAGAACGGGGAGGTAAAGATCGAAGACGCAACCGAGGAATACGGGTTCATCGCCACGGTAGGCTTGCGGCCCGAGCCGGTTGCCGTCGACCTGAAAGTGATCATGTCGGGCAGTTCCGAGATCTACAGCGCCTTGTATAACCACGACGAGGACTTCCAGGATATCTTCAAGATCAAGGCCGACTTCGATACCGTCACCAAAAACACCGAACCGCAGCTGGAGTCCTACGTCCGCTATATCAGCAAGTTATGCCGGGACGAGAAGCTCCGCCATCTCGATCGGCAGGCGGTTGCGGAAATCATCGAGCACAGCGCCCGGATGGTAGCCGACCAGGCACGGCTGACCTTGCGATTCAGCGACGTTGCCGACCTGATCCGCGAATCCGACTATTGGGCCTCGCAAAATGGCAAGCGGATCATTCGACGAGATGACGTACGTCAGGCGATCGACGAGAGGATCTACCGATCGAATCTGCTCGAGGAACGCATCCAGGAGATGATCGACGAACAGGACCTGATCGTTGAGACGGCGGGGTCCAAAGTCGGACAACTCAACGGCCTGTCCGTCTATCACCTTGGCAGTTACTCGTTCGGAAAACCAACGAGGATCACCGCGCGGGTGAGCCCGGGTGATACCGGCATCGTGAACATCGAACGGGAGGCCCGGCTCAGCGGCAGCCTGCACGACAAGGGCGTGCTTATCCTGTCCGGATATGTTCACGGGAAATACGGCAAGACGCCCTTGGCCTTGCATGCGAGTCTTTGTTTCGAACAGTCGTACTCAGGCGTTGAAGGCGATAGCGCCAGCTGTGCCGAGCTGTGTGCGCTGATCTCGGCGCTGTCCGGGGTTCCGCTCACCCAGGCGGTCGCATTGACGGGCTCCGTGGACCAGATGGGGCGAGTCCAGCCGGTCGGGGGCGTGAACGAAAAGATTGAAGGCTTCTTCGAGACCTGCAAGCGCAGGGGCTTGACCGGAAACGAAGGGGTCATCATCCCCAAACCGAACGTCCCCAACCTGATGCTGCGGCGGGACGTCATCGAGGCGGTAAAAAAAGGGGAGTTCCATATCTTCGCGGTGGGCGAGATTGACCATGCGCTCGAAATACTGACAGGCCGTGAGGCAGGACGCGCGGCCAACGGCACGAGATATCCGGCTTCATCCGTCCACGGCCTGGCCGAGGCACAGCTGCGCGAAATGGCGGAGACGGTCAACGGGGGCAGGAAGGGTAAGAGGGCAAGAGAAGCAAGGAAGGCGCGCCACGAGAAATAGAAGAGAGGAAGCGAAACACCGGAGAGGTTCTTTCGGAGCCGCGCACGCAGTGAGGGTGTTGCATAAGGTCGGAGAAGTGCGTTCGGCCCACAGGCTTTTCAACACCCTCGCTGTCGTGCGCGGCTCCGAAAGGCAAGTAGCTAATGAGCGGCGCTCGAGGGGTCGGGCAAGACGTAGCCGTACTTCTCTTCTTCTTTCGACTTCACATCCTCGAGACTGATCGCGTTGTCCAGCGAGCCGGCGGTTTCGGTAATTCGATTGGCGTCCGTGCAAAGCGCCGGGTCGTTCTTCTCAATCCACTGCTGATACTCGTCCGGGACTTCGGATTCCGGGTAGATTGCATTCACCGGGCAAAGGGGAACGCAAGCATCGCAGTCGATGCACTCGTCCGGGTTGATGATCAGCATGTGAGGCGTTTGGATTTCGTAGAAGCAGTCGACAGGACAGTCCGCGACACAATCGGTGTAGCGGTTGCTGGCGCATCGCTCGGTCACAACGTAGGTCATTGCTGAACCTCCCTCGCTAGATTGACTCGCTAGACAGATAAACTGGAATTTACTATACCAATCGTACACAGAGCAGGCAAGCAATTAAATCCCTGAATTGCCTGATTTTCCGGTCCGTTAGTCGTTGATGGCAAAAGGATTAGCGTTGAGGCGCAATACAAGACCGTGGACTTCGATCCGATTCTGGTGCTAGAATGCAACTTTTGTTGTTGGCACTGGGTCCCCATCGTCTAGCCCGGCCCAGGACACCACCCTTTCACGGTGGCGACGCGGGTTCGAATCCCGCTGGGGACGCTGTCTCTTCCCGCCGTTTGCCCCTTCCCCGCTGTCCCCTTGACGTCAGTTATCCGCGCACCAGACGCCAAAATCGCCATATCTATTTAATAATCAGCAACTTGCCGAATGGGCGTTTACTCTTGTTCCTTGCTTCTACCCGTCATATAGTATGAATGTCCTACATACAGGTCGGAATTCAAGAAGGAGGTTCTATGCCCAAAGACGACAAGGCCGACAAGCCGACGTCCGGTTTCTCGCGGCGTGATTTCTTGCGTGGCAGCGCCGCAGGTGCCGCACTGTCGGGTGGGCTCCTCGCCGGAGACGATGCCCAGGCCGCCGCACAGCCGACGACTCAGTTGGCCGGACCGGGAGCCGTCCCTGTGACGCTCCAGGTGAACGGAAAGTCAACCCGGCTCGAGCTCGAACCACGGGTCACACTGCTGGATGCTTTACGGAATCATCTGAATTTAACCGGTTCGAAGAAAGTGTGTGACCGAGGGACCTGCGGAGCGTGCACCGTTCTGATGGACGGAAAGCCAGTTTATGCCTGCAGTATCTTGGCCATCGAGGCACAGGGCAAGCGGATCGAAACGATCGAATCCCTCGGGACAGTCGAGAAACTGCATCCTATCCAGGCGGCCTTTGTCGAGCACGACGGCCAGCAGTGCGGTTTCTGCACGCCCGGCTTCGTCGTCGCGGCAAAGGCTCTCCTTGATAAAAATCCCAAGCCGACGCGCCAGCAAATCGAGCACGGTCTGGGCGGAAACCTATGCCGATGCGGCACGTATGCCGGCATCCGCTCGGCTCTCCTCGGCGGGACTTCGCAGAAAGGAGGGGGCAATGCCTGAGTATAAGTGGCCAGAGGCTAACGACCGCGATCTGATCGGGAAACGGATCAGCAGGCTCGACGGGCCGGTCAAGGTCACCGGCAGTGCGAAGTATAGTTACGACATCAACCGGCCGGGGATGCTCTTCACCCGGGTGGTGCGAAATCCGAACGCCCACGCAAAGATCACCAAGCTGGACGTCTCCGCGGCAAAGGCAATGCCGGGAGTGAAGGCCGTCCGCGTCATCCAGGACGTGGGGACGGAGCTCCAGTGGGCTTTGGACGAAATCGTCGCGATTGCCGCGACTTCAGAAGACATCGCCGAGGACGCGGTGCGCGCCGTCAAGGTGGAGTACGAGGTGCTTCCGCACTTCGTCACGGCCGAACAACTCGATAAGGCGCCCAATGTGAAGCCGGCCCAGGAGCAGGTTACGGGCAACCCCGATGCGACGCTCCAGACGGCAGAAGTGACCAGCGACGGATACTACGGATGTTTGACCGTAGCTCACTGTTGCATGGAAGCGCACGGCCAGGTGTGTGAATGGGAAGGCGACACTCTTCACGCCTGGTGCAGCACGCAGGGAGTCTCGGGCCTGCCGGCTCAGTTTGCCGACGGGCTGAAAGTACCGGCCTCGAGCGTCCATGCGATCTGCGAATACATGGGCGGCGGTTTCGGGAGCAAGTTCAACGTCGACCGGTGGGGCATCGAGTGCGCTCAACTCGCCAAGGAAGCCAAGGCACCCGTGAAGTGGATGCTGCCCCGGGAAGCGGAGCTCACCGTCGCCGGTGATCGACCCTCCTTCTGGGCGCAGATCAAGATGGGCGCCAAGAAAGACGGCACGGTTGTCTACTGGCAATCCAAGTCATGGGGCACTGGAGGACCGGGCGGTTCGGGGAGTCCCCCGCTGCCTTACGTTTTCCAGTTTCCGGACCGGAAACACCAGCATTTCTCCATTCCAACAAACATGGCTGCGTCCCGCGCCTGGCGGGCTCCGAACCATCCGCAGGCCTGCTTCCTGACCATGACGGCCATTGAAGACCTCGCGGCCGCCCTGAAAATGGACCCCGTGGAAGTTTTCCTGAAGAACCTCCAGTTCACCGGGGCCCGGGCCAAGACCTACGCAGACGAGCTCAAAATCGGAGCAGATCTGATCGAGTGGAAGAAGAAATGGCATCCCCGCGGAGAATCGGGCACGGGCCCTGTCAAGCGCGGCTTGGGCGTCTCTCTTCACACGTGGGGAGGCATGGGCCATCAGAGCAATTGCGATCTGACCATTTTCCCTGACGGTTCGGTTGAAGCGAAGCTCGGGAGCCAAGACCTCGGAACGGGGACCCGGACTGTCATCGGAATCGTCCTCGCCGAAACGTTCGGCCTGCCGCTCAACGCGGTGAAAGTGACGATCGGTGACAGCCGGTACCCGGCGTCGGGCGCATCCGGCGGGAGCACAACGGTCGGCGGAGTGAGCGCCTCTACGCGTCGCGCCGCTCAGAATGCCCTGGAACAGCTCTTTGCAAAAGTGGCCCCGGACCTCGGTGTTCCACCGGATCAGCTGGAGGCTGAACAGGGGACCATTCGCGTCAAAGGCAATCCGTCCAAGAACATGCCTTGGAAACAGGCGGCTGCCCGAGTCGGGATGACCCCGCTCACCGTCAAGGGAGCGAATCCCGGGCCTGGGAAGCTGATCGACCAGGGTGTCGGCGGAATACAGATGGCCGAGGTGAGCGTCGATACCGAAACCGGGATCGTCAAGGTCGAGAAGATGGTCGCGGTCCAGGATTGCGGGTTGATCATCGATCTGAAGACGGCGGAAAGCCAGGTTTACGGCGCGATGATCATGGGTATTTCCTACGCGATCACGGAGGAGAAGATCATCGACCCGGTCACGGGACGAATGCTTAATGGAAACATGGAGTTCTACAAAATCCCCGGTATCGGTGACATCGGTGAACTGGTCGTCCACATGATGACAGGTCCGGGCTACGACGAACGTGGGGTCATCGGCTTAGGTGAACCGCCGGTCGTTTCCCCGGGGGCTGTGATATCGAACGCGGTGGCGAACGCCATCGGCGTCCGGGTTCCCTACATGCCAGTTACGCCTGACCGCGTTCTGGCTGCCCTCGAGAAAGGAGGGAAGGCCTGATGCGAGCTTTTGAATACGCAAATCCAAAAACGAAAGAGGAAGCCGTCAAGGCGCTGACCCTCGACGCGGGAGCCGCTGCTCCGCTTTCCGGCGGGACGGACCTCCTGGGACTGATGAAAGACGATGTCGAAATGCCCAAGAGGCTCGTAAATCTTAAATCGATCAGCGAGCTGAAAGGAATCCGGTACGACGGGAAAGGCCTACGGATCGGGGCCCTTGTGACTTTGGATGAGTTGATCGCGAACAAGAAGATCACACAGGAGTACTCCGCGCTGGCTCAAGCCGGACGAGGAATCCACAGCCCGCAGATCCAGAACGTCGCCACAGTGGCCGGGGATCTCTGCCAAAGGCCAAGGTGCTGGTACTACCGGAACGGTTACGGTCTGCTGGCCCTGCAGAACGGGAAGTCGATGGTCACGGAAGGTGACAACCGCTACCACGCGATTCTCGGCAACGACGGTCCGGCGTACTTCGTCAGCCCGTCGAGCTTCGCTGTCGCCCTGATTTCCCTGGGTGCAACCGTGCGGGTCTTCGGACCCTCGGGCGCCAAAGATCTACCCCTGGCGCAGTTCTTCCGCATTCCGACCGCGGAAGGGCAGAAGGAATACGTGCTGGAGCCGAACCAGATCATTACCGAAGTTCTGGTGCCACCTGCCTCTCGAGTTAAGAGCGCGGTGTACGAGGTGAGGCAGAGGGAGTGCCTTGACTGGCCGCTTGCGACCGCCGCTGCCGCGCTCCAACTGGATGGGAAATCAGTGAAGTCCGCTCGACTCGTCCTCGGCCAGGTTGCGCCTATACCCTGGCTGGCGGAAGCGGCCGGCACGTTCCTGCAGGGAAAGACCATCACCGCTGAGGTAGCCGACCAGGCCGCGGAGATGGCCGTTCAGGGCGCCAAGCCGCTCAGCAAGAATGCGTACAAGGTCCGTCTGGCACGTGTTGCAGCCAAGCGGGCGATTCTCCGGGCAGCCGGAATGGAGGCATAACATGTCGAGCATGACCGAATCGACGAAAACGGTTTGCCGCCGATTGCGCTGGAAGGGCATGTTCGTCGATGTAACCCCGGACCCGTCTCTGCCAACTATGAGTGACGGGTTCTGCTGGTGCACCCACACGATGAATTGCCTGGGTCCTGACGGCAAAGTTGCCGAGAAGGAAGCCTGCCGCAAAGGTCGCGACTGCTACGAAGTCTTCTGACATTTTCCCTACGCCAGGAGAGGCGCAAGCCTTTCCTGGCGCTTTCCCCTGTTCCGTGCGACTTAGCCCGGAGCTGGTTGCTTCCGGTGACAATCCGCGCACTCCGCACAAGACGCTCCGTTTGCGGTTCTGTGACGCTCGACGACCCCATTTCGTTTTGAGCAGGGGCACAAGGAATGAGTCGCCGCTGACAGCCACAATCCGCGCGCTTCGCGAAAAGCGCTACGCTTGCGGTTCTGTTCGGGTCGACTGTTCGGCGCTGTTTTAAGGGCCGAAACCGCAGCCGCTCGTCCGGCGTCTGAGTTGATGAACGTGGTAAATTGGAATCAGACATATACCGAACAATAAACAGACGGAGGGTGAACAAGAGTGAAGAAAAGAACCTTTTCTGCCGTCGCAGTGGTAGTCCTGCTGCTCGGGTCCGCTATTGCGGGCAACATCTCGATCAGCGGGGACTACGTCGAAGCGAGGACGGCTGACGTATATACAGGTGCCTGTGTTGCGAATGGGGAGATGAACCTGGCCGGGAAGGAAGCGATTCTGGCGTGGCGTGTGAGGGACGGGAAGTGGCAGGGCGTTGATGTGAGCGGACTGAGCGTGGTCGCCGTCGTCAGGGCGAACGCGACGCTCGGTGATGTTTTCAATAGCCCGTTGCCGGCACGATCAGTGATTGTGGTTGATCGGGGGGCGAATCCCGAGCAGCGGGACGCGCTCGTAAACATGGCGAAAGATCTTGGCGGTGACCTGCTGAGCGATGTCCTGTGGGTCCAGGCTCGTGATATTCAGTTCGAGACCGGCGGACACGGCGAAGCGACAGTCAAGGCCGGTGAACTGGCCGCCCTCGAGACCCGTTGTATGAGCCAGGCGGATCACCTCTGCGGCAACGAGGACGTCTACTACCCGCCGTTGACGAAGGTTGCTGGTGCGATGCCCGCCTACACGGTCGAGAACTCGTTTAAGGGCGACGGTCTGGACACCACGTGGAGCCTCGGGCACAAGCGGAACGCGTTCATCGGCACCTTTGCGCGGTAAGAAGCGTAGGAAAACAGGACCAATAGGGAAAGCGGCTTTTCTACTGGTGTTATCGGTCGTATTGGTCCTGTTTTCCATCATTTTTCCCCCCAAGTCTTTTTGTTACAATCGACTCGTTGAATTCAGTTTTCCAGCAACTCCGACGTCACCCAATTCATCCTAGCGTCTAAAGGAGCTCGAAAATGCTGAAGTGTCGCTATTTTTCTCTGGTATTGGTTTTGATATTCGCGAGCGGGGTCATGGTTGCTGCCGACCCGCAGCTTGAAAAACTGGCTGCACCCCCTTCCGAAGTGCCCGCTGCGGTAAGTGCGCTCCTTGACCCGAACGGGTTCAAGGTGGCCGCCGATGGGAAGACCCTGGGCGAGTTCTGGATCTGCAAAGAAGTACCCGCAGCTGCATCGGCAGATACGTCTTTGGGGGTAAACTTCGGCACGATTCCTGTCTCGGCTTTCCTCGGTGTCGCGAAGATTACGAGCTGGAGTGACTACAAAGGCCAGGTGATTCCGGCCGGTGTGTACACCCTGCGGTATGGGCTTCTGCCGGCCGATGGCAACCACATGGGAGTATCCCCGCACCGTGATTACCTCCTGCTCGTCCCAATCGCTGCCGACGCGAATCCCGGGGCGAACCCCGCCAAGGAAGAACTATACAAGTTGAGCGCCAAGGCCTCGGGGACGAACCATCCTGCCGTCCTGTCGCTTTTCCCCGTGTTCGACGATGTCACCGAACCGAAGCTGATGCAAAACGATACCGGGCAGTGGATGGTCGCCCTTCCCGTTGGTTCGGCCAAGATCGGCATTGTCGTTGTCGGCCACGGCGAAGGCGCCTGAGCCGGGAACCGGTCTTCTTTCGGAGCCGCGCACGACAGCGAGACTGTTGAAAATGTTCACCTGTTTGTCATATCCCCGGAGGGGATTGCCGAATGACCCCAACGGGGTCACGCAGCAAAGCCCGGGGTTGCCCGCGCTTTGGCGGGCTACCCCGGGTCGGAGGCTTGCATGGGGCTCAACCCTGAAGGGGTTGCGTACTGCGCA
>CAYQYP010000616.1:0-3809 GCA_964421755.1 uncultured Acidobacteriota bacterium | reverse complement strand
CTTAACTCACTTCGACCCCAGACTGGCCCACGCAGCGGCAACCGGGGAAGACCTATGGCACATGTGCATGAAACTGGAGGCTTTGTTTCAACTGCACTTGCTCCAACTAATCGGCTTCGATAAGGACTTCATAGGGAATTTAGTAAAAGAAAACCAATCCCTGCGTACCAAGCTTGAACTGACAAATATAGTGACTTCACCTTGTTAGTAACGGTACGTGAGCCGACTCTCACCGACCTCTTAAAACCGCGCTTTTTTGAACACTTGCCGCTCGCCTAGACTCCCCGGTTGGTTAAACAAGATCATCTCCGCCGCCAGGCGGATAGTTTTTGGGCATCATCCCGCCGCAGGCGGCTGGATAAATCCCTGATTGTTCTGTAGATTCCTTTGTCCGAAGGTAGGAGTGGCCCCCGATCCGGCAAAGATCGGGGACCAAGAAGGTCCCCTCGAAAGAAGGGCCTCCCACTAAGCAAGAGGTAGCCTGTCACGAGTGAGGCCCGTTTGTCCACTCCCGCTTTCGGGGGAGGATGAGGAACAGGGCCGAGCCAGTCTTCAGGCAGAAGCGCTGCCTGACATGTCAGTCCATCTTCTGGATCTGTCGTTCGTGTGACCATGGGACCCGCTACTGCCAGCCCTCTTGCCGTCGGAGCGCTCGCCGCCAGCAGTGCCGCAGAGCCAATCGTCGCCATCAAAGCAGCCCCGAAGGACGCCTGGATCATCGGGATCGACAGCGGACTTACCGGGCACGAAGACGCGTCCGCGTGACGGATCAACGTAGATCCAACCCATCGCTTTCTGCCAGCATGCGCCTCGCCCCGGAATCGGCCCCTTTGAGGCGGTTCGATCCGGGTCGAAGGAAGCAGGTTCGTCATTTCTTGGTGGTTTGCGTCCGTTGCGGTCGACCGGGACGCCTGGTTGACCCTTTTCCCTGGAGGTAAAGTATGATCGGCCCCGAACTCCTCGCCCGTATCCGCCAGCTCTTCTATGCCGAGCACTGGAAGATTGGCACCATTGCCGCCGAACTGGATCTGCATCACGACACCGTCGAGCGCGCTCTGTGCACCGAACGTTTCCACCCGGTGCGTGTTGAGCGGGAGCGCCTGACAGATCCCTACGTGCCCTTCATCCGCGAAACTCTCGATAAGCATCCCCGGCTGCGCGCCACGCGGCTTTACGAAATGATCCGAGACCGGGGTTACACCGGGAGCGCGAACCAGCTGCGGCGATTAGTGCGGGACCTGCGCCCGGTCGGGCGGGAGGCGTTCTTGAAGCTGCGCGTGTTTCCAGGGGAGCAGGGCCAGGTCGACTGGGCCTCCTTCGGCGAAGTCCAGATCGGACGAGCCCGGCGCAAGCTCTCCTGTTTCGTGCTGACCCTGTCCCACTCGCGGGCCCTGGCG
Source organism: uncultured Acidobacteriota bacterium (assembly GCA_964421755.1). GTDB lineage: Bacteria > Acidobacteriota > UBA6911 > RPQK01 > RPQK01 > CAVUUN01. The sequence goes on along the minus strand of CAYQYP010000616.1, from coordinate 2,412 downwards.
CTGGAGTTCTGTTTTGACCAGAAGCTGGAGACCTTCCTGCGCGCTCACGTCCGGGCCTTCACCTGGCTGGGTGGTTGTCCCCGCGTCCTTTTATACGACAACCTCGGCAGTGTGGTTTTGGAGCGCCGGGCGGAGGCCGTCCACTTCCATCCCCGTATTCTCGAGTTGGCGGCGCATTATCACTTCGCGCCCCGTCCCTGCCGACCTGCGCGCGGAAACGAGAAAGGGCGCGTGGAACGGGCCATCCGTTATGTCAGGGAGTCGTACTTTGCGGCCCGACCCTTCACCACGCTGGAGGATTTCAACCGGCAGGCCGCCCGCTGGCGGAACGAGATCGCGCACCGCCGTCCCTGGCCCGGCGACTCCTCGCGCACCGTGCAGGAGGTGTTCGAGGAGGAGCGGGCCAGCCTGCTCCCCTTGCCCCAGCACCCCTTCGAAACCGATCTCGTCATGACTGTCTCCTCCCGGCGCACGATTTACATCCGCTTTGACTTGAATGACTACTCCATTCCGCCTTCGGCCGTCGGTCGCCCCTTGACGCTCGTAGCCTCCGACACCCGGGTCCGGGTCTTCCAGGGCCAGACCCAGGTCGCCGATCATGCCCGGTCCTGGGACCGCGCCCGGGTGGTCCCGGATCCGGCTCACGAGGAGGCACTGCTCCGGGAGAAACGCCATGCTCTCGGCTCCAGTGCCGGCTCCCGCCTGGCCGCGGCCGTGCCGCAGAGCGAAGCTTTTTTGGAAGCCGCTTTCCAGCGCGGCGAATCGGCCGCCCGCCAGACCGTGCAACTGCTGCGTCTGCTGGAGGAATACGGGGCGGCCGAACTCGAGGCCGCCATCGGTGAGGCCCTGGAGCGCGATACGCCTCGGGTCCCTTCCGTGGCGTTTCTCCTGGCCCGGCGCCGACGCCGACTGCAAAACCGCCCCGTTCACGTCGATCTCAGCCGTCGGCCGGAACTGGCCGCCATTGACGTACAAACCCCTGATGTGGAGATTTACGATGACCTGTCAGACTCCCACTCCTGAACTCCGCTCTCGCCTCTCACAGATCGGCCTGCGCGCCTTGCCCGCCGGCCTGGATGACTTTCTGGCCCGGGCCGCCAAGGGGCGCTGGTCACCTCATCAGCTCCTTGAAGAGCTGGCCCGTAGCGAGGAAACCGAGCGCTCCCGGCGCAGCCTGGAACGGCGTCTGCGCCAGGCCCGTCTGGGCCGCTTCAAGCCCATGGGCGACTTCGACTGGACCTGGCCCAAGAAGATTGATCGTCCGGTCATCGAGCGGGCTCTCACCCTGGACTTCATCCCCGAAGGCCGCAATCTCATCCTGCTCGGCACCAATGGCCTGGGCAAGAGCATGATCACCAAGAATATCGCTCAGGCCGCCGTGCTGGCCGGTTTCTCCGTGCTGTTTCGCACCGCCTCCGAAATCCTCGATGACCTGCAGTGTGATTCCCCGGAACTGCAGCGCCGCAAGCTCAAGAAGTACGCCCATCCGCAACTGCTCTGTATCGACGAGGTCGGCTACCTGGCCTATGACCATCACGCCGCCGACCTGCTCTACGAGATTATCAACCGCCGCTATGAACGCCGTTCCGTGGTCGTGACGACCAATCGCTCCTTCAAAGAATGGAACCAGGTATTCCCGAATGCCACCTGTATCGCCACTCTCTTGGACCGCCTGACCCATCATGCCGACTTCACGGTGATTGAAGGGTCCAGCTATCGGGTGCGGGAAAGCGAGCAGGAGGCGCAGGCCAGAAGAAAACGGTCATGACCGAGGATTCGCGACCAGACTATGTTCGGGCGGTGCTCGCGGCTTATGTCGCCTTGACCGACACGCCGGATCGGCCTCGTCCGCCCGACCGGACTCTGGCCGCGCAACTCTATGATCGTGAGATTCCCTTACAGCTCGTCCGGGACGCCCTGATTCTGGCCTACGCCCGCCGGACTCTGCGTCCCTCCGAAGCTCCGCCTCTGCCGCCGGTCCGGTCGCTTTATTACTTCCTGCCGGTCATTGAGGAACTTCTCAAGAAACCTCTTCCGAACATGTATATCGACTACCTCAAGGCGAAGCTCAAACGCTTTCAGGCCGGCTCAGCTCCAGAAAACCGCGTTTCTTCATGAGCGGCGACAGGGCCAGGCAGTGAACAACACTGTCGTGTACCGTCGCGTCGATTCAGGCACCCAGAGGGCCAGGACTAGCCGGAATGCCCGCTCGTCCTGGACCCGCCGCCCCGGCTCAGCACGGTCGATAGGGCAAAGAGTCCCCTCCGACGCGTAAGCTTAGGGAGTCGGATCTATTAGCGGGTCAGCAGGCTGTATTCGGATTCCGAGACACAATCAGGGCTGTCGTTGAGCAGGAACAGCTGAGCCGTAAAGGGAGGCGGCACCACACACGGCGGGGTTGCGCCACAAAAC
>CAYQYP010000615.1:0-3832 GCA_964421755.1 uncultured Acidobacteriota bacterium | reverse complement strand
TCTCCCTGTCTCCCCTTCTTCTTGTCTCCCCTTCTTCTTGTCTCCTTGTCTCCTTTCTTCTGTTAGGATGAGGCCCGGAGGACGGAAACTATGGGTATCCTGGCAGGTCTTGTCGTAGGTTTCGTCGCCTGGTTCCTGGTTCGATACCTTTTGGCGGGGTTCTATACGGTGGACCAAAACGAACGGGCGGTCAAAACCTCTTTCGGGCGGGCCGATCGGGTGGGCAATGCAACCACGCTGGACGATCCGATAGCCGAACACCTGAGACCGGAGGAACGTGAGCGTTACCGGTTCCCCCAAGTCCGGGTCATTCCCCCCGGGGGGCCCTATTTCAAGTGGCCCTGGCAGCGGATTCACAAGGTCACGGTGGCCACGCAGACAATCAACATGGCGTACGATATTGAAACGCCGACCGCCAACCAGGGCGGGACGGTTCTCGAAGCAGTCACGAAGGATCAGCTGAACACCGGGCTGACAGGCCAGATCCGCTATCGTGTATCGGAGAAGAATCTGTACGCATTCATTTTCGGCGTCAAACAACCGATTGTGAACGTGATGGGTTACTTCACCTCGGTGCTTCGCGAGCGCATTGCCAACTTCGAGGCGCCTCCTGTTCAACTGCCCAGCGGCGAAGGGCTGCCTTCAGCCGAAGCGGTGACAGCGGCAACCGGCATCTCGATCAACGATTTGCGGAAGAACCTCCGCGACATCAACGAACACATGGACCGGGAGTGCAGGTCGTCAGAGGCCCGATACGGCATCACGCTGGATGCCTCCCTGATTACCGGTATCGACCCCCCGCCCGAAGTCGAATCTGCGTTGGCGGCGATCAACACCGCGCACAACCAGGTCTCGTCCGATATCAGCCTGGCGCAAGCCGGGGCGGACCAGAAACTGACCCAGTCGAAGCGGGCCGTCGAAATCGAGACTCTCAAGGCCGAGGCCGAAGTCGAACCGCTGCGTGCCCTCGCGGAACAGCTGCGGGACCTGAAAAAGAACGGACCCGACGCGCTCAACACCTATGTCCGAAACGTGAGGCTGCGACTCTTCAGCCAGGCGCGACGCGTGGTACTGGAGGTGAACCATGATTAGCTTCCTTTTCGCCACTGGCGCCACTTTCATTGGCATGTTCATCCTTGCGCCGATTTTCGCCGCCCTGTGCCGGGCTTTCGGGCTTTACGCGATTGTCCAGGAACGGCAGTGCCGGGTGTACATGCTTTTCGGCAAAGTCGAGCTGATCCTCGACGATCCTGGACTGCATATCCTGCTGTTCAAGCTTGGATGGAAAGCGCCGATTGTCAACTGGCTGGGTCAGTGCCACGTCCTCGACATGCGAGCCGACCAGGTCTACCTGCGAAGTCAGGCGGTCAATTCCGAAGAAGGAGCCCCCATCGGGATCGGTATCTGGTACGAGATGTTCATCAGTGACCCGGTGGCGTACCTATTCAAGAACGCCGACCCGCGCGGATCTTTGGCCGCCAACGTCAGCAACGCAACCGTCCGCTGCCTCAGCAACATGAAACTGGCCGACATGATGGAAAACCGGCATGCGATGAGCCAGACCGTCAGGGCTGAAGTCTCGCCGAAATCACACGAGTGGGGCTACCGACTGGGGTCCGTCTATATCCGGAAAGTGCATTTCCGCGATATCGGGATGATTCGCCAGATCGAGGAAAAGGTCGTCAATCGGCTGCGTCAGGTGACCTCGGCCATCAAGCAGGACGGTGCAAACCAGGTGAGCATCATTACGAACACGGCCGAGCGCCAGGCCGCCGTTGAGTTCGCCCGCGCCGGGGCCATCCACGCCCAGATATTGGGCCAGTCCCTCCAGGAGATCGCACGGGATCCCGAGATTGTCCAGGCAATGTTCTCTATCATGGAGGCCGAGAACATCATCAATGGCGAGGCGGACATCGTCCTCGTCCCAAAAGGTGCGGAGATGCTCACGCAACTCCTCGCGCAACAGCAGGTTAGGCCGGAGAGGGCAAAACAGGGCGTGTAGAACGCCGCAGGTAACGACCGCGAGGACCTCAGGGACCTCACGGACACCAACAGAAGAGGCTTGCCAGCCCGACTGCTATCTTCTTGACGTCGTTGGTGTCGTTGAGGTCCTTGCGGTCGTCGAGGTACGGGATTGTCAGGTAAGGCATTGACGCTCCGGCTATCTTCGCCTTTTTAAAAAACAATGAAATCCGCGGCCGGGGCCAACGTATACTTGTCAACGTATACGTCCGTGGTAAAAAGGGTTCCCTTATGAAATTTTCGCGACGACATTTTCTGTACGGCGCAGGCGCGATCGCCGCGTCACCCATTCTTTCAGCCCAGCAACAGCCGCCGCGGCCCGGCGGTTTCCAGCCGAGACCGACGCCGACCGTTGAACTGCCCGGACCCGCGACTCGTTCGATCGTCGGACTGGCCACCGGGGAAGACCGCCGGCGCAACGCTTATGAATCCCTGCTAATGATCGAGGACCAGATTCTTCCGGTACTCAAGACGAAGAAGTACGTCGTTCTCAAACCGAACATGGTGTCCACCGTCAATCAGCTGGCTGCGACCCATGCCGACGCCCTGCGCGGCATGCTCGACTTTCTGGCTCCGCGGTTCAAGGGCCCCGTGGTGATAGCCGAATCATCCGCCGGGCGTACAGTCGACGGCTTCAACAATTTCAAATACACGGCCCTGCCCGCGGAGTACAAGTCGTCCGGTATCGAGCTGATTGATCTCAATGAAGAGGGCAAGTACGAGGTCATCCACATCCTCGACGCAAATCTCCACCCGGTCCCGGTGCGCCTGGCGGCCCGTCTTCTTGATCCGGACGCTTACGTGATCTGCGCCGGGTGCATGAAGACCCATAACGTCGTGGTCGCAACCCTGTCTGTGAAGAACATGTGCCTTGGCGCTCCTCTCAAGAGCAGTCCGAAAGACACGAACCGGTTCAATGACAAGCGGCACTACCATGGAGGAGTCCGCCAGACACACTATGGAATATTCCTGACCGCCCAGCGAATGAAACCATTCTGGGGGGCGACTGTGATCGATGGATTCGAAGGCATGGAGGGGAACGGGCCGGGTTCCGGCCAACCAGTCGCTTCCCGTGTCGCGATCGCATCGACGGACTACATCGCGGCCGACCGTGTCGGCGTGGAGGCAATGGGCATCGACCCCGAATGGCTGGGATACCTGAACTTCTGTTCGAAGTACGGGATCGGTCAGTACGATTTGGCCAAGATCGATGTTCGAGGAGCGAAGATCACAGAGGTCGTGAAGAAATACCAGCTTCACGGCGACCTCGAGCGCGAGTTGCAGTGGATGGGGCCGTTGACGGAATTGCCCCCCCGACTCGGTTAGTTTTTTCATTTACGAGGACTCATATGGCAAACAATCCATCGCGTCGCACATTTATCGCCACCGGGCTGGCTGCTCTTCCGACAGCTGCCCTGGCCACCAGGACCGCCTCTGCCCAGGCATCCGGCGCACCCGTCTTGAAGTACCGGGTTTTGGGCAAGACCGGCTTGAAGGTCACCTCGGTTGGCTTCGGCTGCATGATCACGTCGGACCAGAGCGTCGTGGAAAAGGCCGCCGACCTCGGCATCACTTACTTCGATACCGCCCGCGGGTACCAGAACGGTAATAACGAGAAGATGGTCGGGGCCGCCTTGAAGGCGAAACGGAAGGACATCGTCCTGTCCAGCAAGAGCAAGGACGGGACGATGGCCCAGCTCGAGGAGAGCCTGACCCAGCTCGGGACCGATCACCTCGACATTTGGTACCTCCACGCGAGAAGCGCCGCCGCGGACATCACGGACGAATGGCTGGACGTTCAGAGGAAGGC
>CAYQYP010000614.1:0-6154 GCA_964421755.1 uncultured Acidobacteriota bacterium | reverse complement strand
GATTCCGCCAGCGCGAAAGCAAAATCGTTCTGGACTGGGCTCTTGTCAGGCGCAGCCGCAACTGCCTGCTCGGCGGTCTTTCTAATAAAATCATCGTCCTGCTTGGCCTCGAGAGCCGCATGAAACAGCAACATCAACGCGGCGGGCTTAAGGGCGGACGAGGGGTGAGTCGCGAGGAAATCCTGGACCAACTGGATTTGCTCCTTCGGGTCCTCCTTCTGGCTCGCGTTCTGAAACGCCTCCAGCTCCTCCCCGGTTGGCTGGGCCGGTTTTTCCAGCTCGGTTAGGGTAGTCTTTTCGGCGATAAATCCGTTTCCCGAAAGAAGGCGACCTGCGACTTTCCCCCTGAAAATTGCCCCGTCCAGACTCCCCTCGAGGGTCAGGGGGTTACCGTCGGCAAGCAAGTCGAACTGCACTTTTTCGCCCTCGATGACCACCTTCTGGAGTTCGAGCTTGAAAGGCGCCGTGGTGCTGATGATCTTGCCGCCCAGCCCGTCCTGCGACGATGTTATCTCGGCGATAAACAAAGGGATGTTGCGGGTGTCCGATACTGACTGGAATAGCCAGCGTCCTTCGAGGGACGCCGGTGTCTGCTGGAGCAATAAGGCCATCGACACAAGCGCATGGCAGGTGAGCTGCAAAACAATTGTCATTAGGTGTTTCCTGGTCGCCTTAGGTTAAGACCAATACCGAATCCTGCGAAGGCGTAGTGATTTCGGGACCGGACGGCGCAAAGTGCACGTTGATTTCGCTGCGAACGCCGAATTCCGGCAGGTAGATTCCCGGCTCTATGCTGCAGGTAATCCCGGGGACGATTCGCCGGATGTCGTGAGTCTCCAGGTTGTCAAAATTTACACCATTGCCGTGATCTTCCTGGCCGATGTTGTGCCCGGTTCGATGCACGAAATAGTCGCCATAGCCTGCGCTCTCGATGACCTCGCGTGCGGCATCGTCCACTTCCCAACCCTGGGGGTAGTCGCCAGCCGCGAATCTGCGGTTCAGAAAATCGACGGCGTTGTCGCGGGAACGCCTCACAATCTCGAATATCTCCGCAATTCGGGAAGGGAGTTGATCTCCGAAGAAACCGTTCCAGGTTATATCCGCATAGACCGAATTCGCGTCGGCTGTCTTGGCCCATATATCGAGGAGCAGAAAGTCATTGCGACGGATTGGTGCGTTCCGATCTTCGGAGGGCTGATAGTGTGGATCGCCGCTGTTCGCATTGACGGCCACGATCGGTGAAGAATCGGTCACCAGTCCGGACTGCTGGAACTGTTCGAGGATGAATCGCTGGATCTCCATCTCGCTCGTCGCGCCTTTTGAGCGGAGCAGGTTTGCGGCGTGCCGGTAAGCGAGCTCCGCAATGCGGGTCAGGTGCCGGGCCGTCTCCCGGTGCTGTCGAAGCTGCCCGTCATCCCAGACGCATTCGAAAAACTGTATCAGTTCGCCGGAGGGTACGACTTCCGCACCAATTGAGCGGACCAGTTCGACAGTCCCGGCATCGACGCGCGAAATGTACGGAATGGCGTTTCCGGGTGAGTACTGCATGGCTACCTGTTGACACCCCGAGAGAAGCTCCTTCAGTTGGGATTGCAGCTCCTGCCACCTGAGGTAAATCCGCTTGCTTCCAGGGAGGTGATCCAGCTGAGCCGATTCGATCCGATGAACCAGCTTGCGTGGCTCCCCGGTCGCCGGGACCAGGTAAAACCAGCGGCGAGTCGCAAGGTGAGACGAGGATAACCCGAGGATCCGAAGCGCGATCGGATCGTTGTCTCTGAAGCCGTAGAAGAGCCATCCGGCTACACCTGATTCGGACAGTAACGTCTGGATGCGTGCAATTGTGCTTTCTGGGTTGAACATGGTTAGGAGACCTGGTGATAGCTGTTGAGGATTGTCGTTCGCACCGATTCAGCCAAGGACTCAAGCTCCAGGTGCTTGTAGTGATCATACTCTATGGCAGGGTGGATTTTCACCTCGATCTCGCCCGGCTGGATGAGGAAGGATCCGCGCGGGAGGAGCCGATGAGAGCCAATGATCGTCACTGGAACAATCGGGACCTGGGCCTTCTGCGCGAGAAGGAAACTGCCCCTCTTGAATGGGGCGACAGTATCTCCCCAGGTTCTCATACCCTCCGGAAAGACAACCACCGACACGCCGGCCCGGATTTTGGCGCCGGCCGCTTCGTACGATTCGATCGCCCTCCTCGGGTTCTTCCGGTCGATCGGTATGTTTCCCGTGCGACGGAGATGCCATCCAAGGAACGGCCATTTGAAGAGTGACACCTTAGCCACGAACCGGAACTGAAAGGGCAGGTAGGCCAGGAATACCCAGATGTCGAACATGCTCAGGTGATTGCTGGCGAAGATATAGGCCTTCGACGGCTCCAGTTGCTCCAAACCCGTAAGCCTGACCCGGGCTCTGGCGATCTTCAGAATGAAACGGCTCCACACACTGGCGCACGCGTGCTGGAGTTGCCCGGTGCCATCGAAGAGCGAGAAGAAGACGCTGATCGTCCCCATGACGGCGGTCCAGACCACAATCAGCGGCACTCGCCAGACTACGTTGATCATCGGCACCAAATGCATCGCGCCTCATGCTAGCAAAGGGGAAGACAAGGAGACAAGGAGACTGGGAGACTGGGAGACTGGGAGACAAGGAGCGGGCGCCGAATAGTACGTAGTCCCGGCTTCATCTTCTCAAGCGCGCTCATGCCCTTAACGCGACGCTTCGCGGTTCTTCCCGGACCCTGGTGAGCGCCACGCCCTCAACCGGCTGAAGCCGGGACTACGAACCTTCCTCGGCGCTTGTCACAGTCTCCTTGTCTCCCCGTCTCCCCATAGGCGCTAGATTAAGAAGCTGGCAAAGGGCTTTCTACCCCGAAGGGGTTAAGTAGCAAAGCCCAGGGTTGGCCGCGCCTTTTGCGGCCTACCCTGGGTGACAGGCGGTAGCGCTTCAACCCTAAAAGGGTTGCGTATCGGGCTCGGCCTTATTCCGCGCCACTATCGGTCAGTCCCACACATAGCGTTCGTCCCATTCAAGCCCGTGCTTGCGCAGCAATGCTCGGAGTTTCGGGACCGAGCTCGATACGCAACCCTTTCAGGGTTGGGATCTTGCCGGCGGTGTGCCACGTAACCCCTTCGGGGTAAAAAGCGTTCACCACGTCTTATTCGAGCGCCTATGCCCCGTCTCCCCCTCTCCTTGTCTCCCTGTCTGTCTTCCGACGTGTTAACATGACCGCGTGAAATCGAGACTCTACCTGGTCGACGGCATGTCCCACATCTATCGCGCTTACTATGCGATACAGGGCCTGCGAAACAAAAAAGGTTTCCCGACGAATGCGGTCTACGGCTTCACCTCGATGCTTCGCAAACTAATCAAGGAAGAGCAGCCGGAGTATCTCGGGGTGGCGATCGATCTGACGGGCCCGACGGTCCGGCATGAGCAGTACGAAGGATATAAGTCGACGCGCCGCCCCATGCCCGAGGACCTGGGTGAACAAATTCCTTTTGTTCTGCGGGTGTGCGAGGCGCTGTGCGTCCCAATACTCTCCTTCCCGAAGTACGAGGCGGACGACGTGATCGGCACGCTGGCTCGGAAGGCGACGGCGGCCGACTTGGACGTCGTTATCGTGACAATCGACAAGGACATGTTCCAGCTTGTGAATGATCGAGTGATCGTCCTCGACACACGCACGATGGTTCGCCTCGACCGTAAGGGAGTCGAGGAGAAGTTCGGTGTGCCGCCGGAGAAGGTGGTGGACGTTTTGAGCCTCGTCGGCGACAGCTCAGACAACATCCCGGGAGCGCCGGGGATCGGTCAGAAAGGCGCGGTCCAGCTCATCCAGCAGTATGGCTCGCTGGACGAGTTGCTGAAGAACCGGGACCAGGTCGAACGGAAGACCTATCGGGAAAGCCTGCAGCAGAACGAGGCGCAGATCTGCCAGAGCAAAGAATTGGTGCGCATCTTCGAAGAACTGCCTCTGGATCTCGATCTCGACAAATTGCGCCGCTGCGAGCCGGATCCGTCCGCCGCGCGGGAGCTCTTTGCGGAACTCGAGTTCACCAGCCTGCTGGACGAGTATCTGCCCGAAACCCCGGTCGCCGAAAAGCAGTATTCCGACGTGGGAAGTCCGGAAGAACTGGCGGGTATCGTCGATGAACTCAAAGGAAAGCCGGTGGCCCTGGGACTCGTTTTCTCCGGCGAACAGTACCTTCGCTGCGAACCTGCCGGCCTCGCTCTAACCGATGGCCCGCACCATGCCCGGTTCGTATCTGCCGAGTTGCTTGCTTCGGACCCCATCAAGTCGCTCATTGGACGGCTTCTCGTTGAGGCTTCGCCTCTCTTGATCCACGACTTGAAACCGCTGGCCTGTCTGGCCGATCGTTGTTGCTGGCAAGTGCCGCCCGGTGCCTTCGACACCATGCTGATGGCTTATTTGCTCTCGCCGAATACCTCGGATTTCGCGCTGAATAAGCTGGCGATCGAGTTTCTGGGAAGCAAGCTCTCCGAGCCGGAGGCGGCAGACGTGAGAGTCTCCGCCTTGGAGAAGGCGGATCTCACGTACCAGGTCTTCCAGGTGCTCCATCCCAAGCTCGCCGAAAAGCAGCTGATCCGTTTGCTGCAGGAGATCGAGATCCCGCTGGTGGAGGTCCTCGCCTCCATGGAGAAGGTTGGAGTCAAAGTCGACTGCGAGTTCCTGGCCGGCATGTCGCAGGAGATGCAGGTGGACATCGACCGGCTGACCGAGAAGATTTTCGCCGAGGCGGGCGAGTCCTTCAATATCAACTCCCCTCGCCAGCTTGGTGTCGTGCTTTTCGACAAGATGCAACTCCCGCAGCCGAAAAAGACGCGCAAAGCGGGTCACTATGCGACCGGCTTCGAGGTGCTGGAGCAGCTCGCGGCCCAGCATGAGCTCCCTCGTCTGATTCTCGAATACCGGGAGCTGAGCAAGCTCAAAAGCACCTATCTGGATGCGCTGCCGCGCCTCGTCAACGCCGCAACCGGTCGCATCCACACGTGCTACAACCAGATGGTGGCGTCCACGGGGCGCCTCTCCTCGAGCAACCCGAATCTTCAAAACATCCCGATCAAGAGCGAGGTAGGGAGGAAGATACGGCGCGCCTTTATTCCGGACGAGGGCTTTCGGATCCTGGCAGCCGATTACTCGCAGATCGAGCTGAGGGTCATGGCTCATTTGTCACAGGACCCGGTTCTGATCGACTCCTTCAGGAGCAACGAAGATATCCACGAGCGAACGGCTCGCGAAGTGTTCGGGATGGCAGCGGTCATGAATCCCAAGGAATTCAGGCGACACGCTAAGGTCTTCAACTACGGCATCATGTACGGGTTGAGCGCCTTCGGCCTTGCTCAAAACCTGAAAATCGAGCGGCATGAGGCGCAGAAGTTCATCGACGACTATTTCCGGCGCTACCAAGGTGTGAAGAGCTGGATCGACCGAACCCTCCAGCAGGCGCGGGAGACCGGGGCGGTCACCACGCTTTTCGGCCGGATCCGCCAGATTCCCGAGATCAACACCAAGAACTGGGCGATGCGCAGCTTCGGCGAACGAACCGCCATCAACGCGCCCATCCAGGGGACCGCGGCCGACCTGATCAAAAAGGCCATGGTGACCATGCATAGGGAGATGCTCGACCGAAAACTGAAGAGCCGGTTGATCATGCAGGTGCACGACGAATTGGTTTTCGAGGTGGCCGAAGCCGAGATAGAATTGATGAGTCAGTTGGTTCGTGACCAGATGGAGCACGCGGCTGAGCTTTGCGTCCCGCTGCAGGTCGACCTGGCCGTGGGGGCTTCCTGGCTGGAGGCCAAGTGATCGCGGATTGGCGCGGGGAAGTGCCCGACTGACTGAACGGTGTTGATGGTGGAAAGGCGTGCGGCCGGCGCGTCTGATCCGACGGATCCGACCGATCAGGCCGATCCGTCGGATCAGACGCGCCGGCCGCACGCCCTTCCGTGAAAGTCCGGGCTTTGTGTCCGTGGCCGTCTGTGTTTCTTTTTTTGGAACAAATCGCGTTTCTGATCGTTAGTTAATTCTGAGTATGGCTGAATCAGCATGCGCAGATGCCGTTGCCGGATACCGGGATAATGCCCTTGTCTCCGCATATCTGGAAGGGAACGATGAGGCGTTCCGTGT
>CAYQYP010000613.1:0-2417 GCA_964421755.1 uncultured Acidobacteriota bacterium | reverse complement strand
CGTTACAGAGCCGTGCCCGGAGATGGGTCGGAACGACGCCTTTTGGAGTGCGGTGGCAGAAGGGCATGGCCACCGCACTCGGGAATGGGGTGACCGAGTCCGCGGAATCCGGGCCCCTGCCCTACCCTCGAAGAAGACCCTCCGGTTTTCAACCTTCGCTAATTGTTTTCCCCTCTATTACCTGACACTGTTACTTTTGCCAGTTATTCCTCATCGCGCCACCCGCTTAGGATCTAACCTGCGCTTATGCCTACCCCTTGAGGATGCCCAAAGGAGGTCCGATGAGACAGCGTCGCTTTGACATCAGGCTAACGGGGGCCGTTTTTGCGGCTTATTGCTTTCATGATAATCGCGGCGCAACCGATTGCCGCAATGAAGCTGAACTCGCAAAGGAGTCACAATGAATATTTTCAGCAAACACAATGGCTTAGTCCCGTGGCTGCTGATTCTGGCAGTGATGCTATTGGCAGCCTCTCCGGCGGTATGGGCTGAGGAAAAGGAACCGCCTCCCGCCCCAAAACCGGCAGCGGAAGCCGACGCGACTGCGGGAGCCGCCGTCCCGGCACAGACTGACGTTACTAAAGTAAATGCCACCTCCAAGGGACCAAAGGTGGACATTTACGGTTTCGCCATGCTTGACATGGGGCATGATTTCGGCCAAATCGACCCTGCCTGGTTTGACGTTGTCCGCCCCACCAAGCTCCCTGCTTTCGAAGACCAGTTCTGCTGCGACGGCAACTTCTATTCCGGCGTCCGGCAGAGTCGTTTTGGCATCAAAGGCTTCTTTCCGACAAGCCTCGGCGAATTGAAGACCACCTTCGAGTTCGAGCTCTTCGGAACCGGCGTTGACGCGGGGCAAACCACGTTCCGTCTCCGCCATGCGTACGGAGAGATTGGCCCTATCGGGGCCGGCCAGACATGGAGCCCGTTCATGGATCCGGACGTATTCCCCAACTCGGTCGAGTACTGGGGTCCGACCGGCATGGTGTTCTTCCGTAACGTTCAGTTTCGGTACATGCCCGTCAGGGGTGACACAACCGTGATTTTAGCCGTTGAACGGCCGGGCGCAAGCGGCGATCAGGGCGTTTACGCTGACCGTATCGAGCTCGACGGCATCAGGCCCAGTTTCCCGATTCCTGACTTTTCCTACCAGGTCCGCAGGAAAGGCGATTGGGGTCACGTCCAGTTCTCAGGGATCGTACGCCGGATCGAGTGGGACGACGTCCTTGCCGACCAGTTCGACCTTGCCGACCAGGTCACTGGCTGGGGTTTTAACTTGAGCACCAATCTCAAAATTGCCAAGGACACGATCCGCGCCTCGGTGGTTTACGGAGAAGGGATCCAGAACTACATGAACGATGCGCCCGTGGACATCGGGATCGAAAACAACTTCTCCGATCCGGTCAGGCCGATCCTCGGCAGACCGTTGCCTATTCTCGGTGTAGTCGCGTTCTACGACCGCACATGGAGCGACAGGTTCACGAGCTCGATCGGTTACTCAATGATCGACATCGACAACTCGAGCGGCCAGGCCGCTGACGCCTTTAGGCAGGGACATTACGGGCTCGCCAATCTCATGTTTTACCCGGTATCCGGCGCCATGCTGGGCCCCGAAGTCCAATGGGGACGGCGCGAGAATTTCCAGGACGGGTGGACTTATGACGACTTCCGTGTCCAGTTTTCGGCGAAATACAATTTCTCGACTTCGATCGAATAAGGAGAATGATATGTTTAAAGGCAAATTCTTAGCAGTTTGCACGGCCTTCCTCGCGCTCGTGTTGGCCCTCCCGGCCAGCGCCGTAGCCCAGGCAACCGCTACTACGGCGGCATTTAGCGATGCCGAAGTCAACGCCTCGTTGCAGGCGGCACACGCGAAGTACAAAAACCTCGCGGAAGGCAAGAATGCCGACTACATTCCGGCGCTGGCCAAGGTGGATCCGAATATCTACGGGATCGCCCTTGTGACCACAGACGGCAAAGTCTACACCACCGGCGACATCAAGTCCGAGGTCTCCATCCAATCGATCTCCAAGGTGTTCACCATGGCGAAGGTGATGGAAGAACAAGGCGCTGATGCGATCGAAAAGACGATTGGCGTGGATCCGACCGGCATGCGTTTCAATTCGATCGTTGCCGTGGAGTTTGCCCAGAAGGCGCTGGGCGGGCCGGAGATCAACCCGCTCGTCAATCCGGGCGCGATCACCGCGACGAGCATGGTGGCCGGTGCGACTCGGGACGCTATCTGGAAGAACCTCCTCGGCTTCTATTCTGATTTCGCCGGACGTCCGCTTACGGTGAACCAGGAGGTCTTCAAGTCTGAGAGCGACACGAATCAGCGCAACCAGGCCATCGGCTATCTGATGTACGCCTACGAGTTCATAAAGTCGGATCCGGCGCGGGCTACCGACATTTACACT
>CAYQYP010000612.1:0-48625 GCA_964421755.1 uncultured Acidobacteriota bacterium | reverse complement strand
CGTGGCCAAGGGCCTAGAGGCTCTGCAACGATTTGAGGAGGCTCTACCGTACAAGGGAGCTGTGGATGCTGCGTTGGGGCAGAGGCAGGACAACCCGCTGCTGGAAGACGATGGATACGAGACGACCATCGGCGTCCGGTTCAGGTAGCCGCTTCAATAATTGAAGGGTCAAGAGAGTGGGCGCGCAGAACTACACCAGAAACCTCATCCCTATGAAGGGGTTGTACACCAGCGCCGTGGCCGACATGATCGGCCCGGAGTACACCCCGTGGTGCCAGAACGTACGCTTCCGGTTTGGGAACGTCCTACGGCCGCCAGGGCGCTCGCGCGTGATGCAGGTTATTGCAACGCGAAGTCTTATGGACTTCAACACTCAAACGGACGCGACAGGCGAGAAGTCCTTGATGGCCCTCGGGGCCAGTACACTCGCCGACAACGTGGTCTTCTTGTACAACGAGGCTAGCTACACGTTCAACAGCACGGCGATCCCGGTAGACTTGGGAGTCGATTCCGATTGGAACGTACGCTTCTCGTCGACGCAGGGTGAGGAGCGACTGTTTGTCTGCCGGGCCTCGGCCGTGTCCGCGGTGCATAAGAGTGCCCCGAATATAAATACCATCGAGGTCCTACCATCCCCGAAGGGATGCTTCCTAGAATACTTCAACAACCGCGTGATCCTCATGCGGCTCCTGGATCAGCAGCCCGACACGGGTCAGGGCGTTAGTGGGGCGAGCCGGATTCACTGGTCGAAGCAGGGAGACTACACGAAGTGGGGAGCAACGGGAGGCGAGGGTGGATTCCTCGAGCTCTACGACGGAAGCGTGGAGCCGATAACGGGGGGAAAGCGACTCAATGATAGGCTCGCGGTCTATAGGAAGGATTCGATCACTGACCTCGTGGTAACAGGTATCGACACGGCTCCCTTCCTGCCGCAGCCTCGAGTCAACGGGCTAGGTTGCGCGTTCCCGTGGACGTTGGCTAGCGCGGGTCAGTTCCATATCTTCGTCGCCAATGACTTCAACGTGTACATGTGGGATGGAGCGAAGTTGAGCCCGATCGGTACGCCGATCCATTCCTACATTCGGCAGCTGGTCGACGTCGACAAGGATTTGCCAGACACCGTAGACTGGCAGACTCTCCCATTCGCCACGATGTTCATGGCCTTCAAGGAGTACCACCTAGCGATCCCACAGAAGAACGGAGATGTAGTTGTTCTGATCTACGACTACCTTCGGGACTCGTGGACCCGCGATATCATCCCGGGCCTGACCGCGTTCTACGAGTGGCCGCAAAAGATAAGCCAGAATGCGGCCCGTGTCTTCGATCTTGCGACGTACCCGGAGATCTTCCCGACCCTGGTAGCGGGCCATAGTCACGACTTCTTTATCATAGACGAGCGGATCGTTGGGGACTACGTGCAGGCCGACTCAACGGGCGGAGTAGAAATGTTCTTCGACACTCCTGATATGTACTACGGCAAGGAGGCGGCGACTAACGGGACACTCGAACGTATCATGGTATCGCAAAACCATCCGGTACGCCTTCAGGAAGCTCCGTATTTCGTCGAAGTAAGTGTTGACCGGGGCAAGACGTTCACGACCCCGCCGCCTGTGGTTCCTCTATATTCACACCAGGGCTTCGAGTTCGTGGACTTCAACGTGACGAGTCCTGTTCGGAGGTACCGATTCCGGTACCCCGCCAGCTCGAGTGGCGCGAAGCCAAGCTGGAGAGCTTACACGGATCTGTTCATTCCTTCTGGCGAGTTCTTCCCCACCAGGGGGCCGATCGAGGCTCCGTTTGGTATCTGGGACAAGACTCACTGGGATCTCTGTCTGTGGGGGTGAGATGGCTAACATTCAGCGGCCGCTAAAGACCTTCGGGACTCGCGAGTACGTAAGTGAAGTAGCTGCGGCGCCTGGTAACGAGGCGCCTATTCTCTCGTCGGAAGTAGACCTGGACCTAAACACCATCTACGATGCTTGGAACCAACAGGGCTCGAACATCAAGCCCGGGAGCGTTGTAGACGGAATGCTGGGCCCAGGCTCGGTCGGGCTTTCGAACATGAAGCCCAACTCCGTAGACAGCAGCAAGATCGTCGATGGTAGTATTGCGGCGGCCGACTTGGGTCCTGGCTCCGTAACAACCGATAAGATCCTAGATGCCAACGTCACCAAGGCCAAGCTTGAAATCGGCGGGTCAGTCTGGGATATCGGACATCACCATCGTTCACGCGACAACATCGACATCGGAGCGACGGGCGGACACGCCGGCTACCTGTCTGTGCCCATCATTCGAACCCACGGTAGTACCTTTGCTTCCTTTCTCACCGTGCGGGTCTACCTGATGGGGACGGCTGTCGTCTCGGGTGGGCCTGGGATCGACGTCCACGCGCAGCTGGTACGGGACGGCTCGGAGATCGTTGCCGACATGTATGGGTTCGCACAAGGCTCCGCGGCGGGCAACCCAGTGCCCCAGGAGCTGCCTTGGACGATCTTCTACGAGTCTGTCATAGGGACTCTCGACACACTCGATCACAACTACACGGTAAACGTGTTCTCCCTCGGCCCTACCGTTCTGGGGCGCCTCAGGGCTGGCAACCTGACCCTGATCGCTTGTACCTGACATGGAATACCGACCGCTAGTTCTGACCAACGGGAAGATCGAGGAACTGTGGAACCGCATGAAGCTGTATCCACAGGTCTTCGATGACGTCATTCCTCGAACAATGGAGGCATTTCGGGAGAACTTGCTGGCCCCGACGAACCAGTTCTACGAGTTTGTGGAGGGCGAAGACGTAATTGGTCTTGCGGCTGCGACACAAGTGAGGCCGAAGCTCGATGCTAACTTGCACTTGGTCATGTTCGACCGGCGGTTGCGAGGGCGAGAGCCGATCATAACGGAGGCACTCCAGGAGTTTGCCGTACGGGCGAAGCTCCGTAGGATGACGGTTGTGCTGCCGGAGGACAACAAGACAGCCATCAAGCTCGTGTTGCGGCTTGGGTTCAAGCCAGAGGGCGTGATGAGAAAGGCTCATGTACGCGATGGAATCTACCGAGACTACCACATTTTCGGAATCCTCCTCGAAGAACTCTTTCATTGCGACGGCGACGGAGAAGGACTTTCAGATCCTGGCAGTAATGGGGCAAGTGTTTGCGGGGATGTACGGCCAGGGGATAATGAAGTTCGACCCGACGGTGTTCGTGAGGAAGATGCAGGAGTTCATGAAGGGGGGCATTGGGATAGTACTGTGCGCCCATGAGAACTTCGAACTCAAAGGGGCGATTGCAGGAGTCACGTACGAGAACGTCTTCGATGGTGGCATATGTGCCTCTGAGCTGTTCTGGTACGTGTGGCCTGGGGCGGAAAAGGGAACAGGCACGCGGCTACTCCAAGCGTTCGAGGAGTGGGCCAAGTTCCGCAAGTGCACCCGAGTAACTATGGCGCACATGGACCACAACAAGGCCAGTGAGCTGGGCCAGTTCTACACCAGGAACGGGTACCTGCCGTTCGACTCACAGTACGTAAAGGCAATATGATCCCGTACTTCTATGCCATCGACGACGCGCTCCCGCAGGGCGAGTTCGAGATACTGCGAGAGTACAGTCGATTGGTACCGTATGAGGATCGCAAGGGTCCTGACGGAGTAATCTACCAGGGCGTGTCGGCAGAGGTGCCCGAGTGCGTTAAGGAGCAACTGACGCACCTACTGTCGTGGCTGGTGGGTTCTCGAGTAATCATCAAGATCTGCGCTTTTCGGTTGTCGATAACTGGAACGGTGCCCCCGCAGTGGGCACACAGTGATCTATCTGTCTCTCGCTTCGCGTCTTTCCTCTACATTAACCCCTCCCCTGGGGGCACCGTTCTACTGCGCCACAAAGAGACCGGAATGTTCGCGCACCCGAAAGACGAATATGAACTGGCGGTTCTCCAGCGGGACCAGAGCAACGTGGATGCGTGGGAGATCCGTGCGAAGGTTGATTGCGCACCGAATAGGATGATCGTCATCAGGAGCGAATTGCTCCACGCAGCGCTTCCCGTCTATGGGCATGGCTCAGGTCCAGAGGATGGTCGATTGATCCTGTGGACTTTCTTCGACTAAGGAGGAACGATGGCACTAACAACGGCGGCGGTCGTATCGGCGGTGGCTGCGACGGCTGCGGCAGGCGCAGGCGCTGCGCAATCGGCGGGCGCTTTCGACGAGGGAACACCGGGCGGTAGAGACCCCAAGATCTACCGCACGCCTGAGGATCCCCAAGATCGTGCCATGAAGGACTACTCGTACCGCATGGCGATGTCGAACATCGACAAGCAGTACCCTTCGTTCATGGAGTTCTTGCAGAGCGGGGGCGATCAGGCGAAGTCGAAGTTCGACCTCACGGTTCCCGAGATGACGCCCGAGGAAGCCGCGGCTTTGCACTTCACGGGTGGACGCGGGGAGAACATCCCTGAGATGACCGACGAGGACATCGCTAGGGGCTCGATGAAGCCCGAGCAACGCTTGTACCTGGCGCGCGTGAGGGCTCGAGACGCGTGGGCAAGCGGGCAGAAGCCGGGTGCATGGGCCGCTCGAGGCGAGAACGCTTGGAGTCGGATTCACAGGTTCGAAAAGAAGGCCGACCAGCTGTCGGAGATGCCAAGCACGCCGGCGCGGGACGCGAGGATCTCAAGGCTTCGGGAGAAGCGCGCTGGTACGATGGGCCGCTGGGGAGTAACTGAGGAGGACGTCTGATGGGCGTACAACAGTCGCAGCCTGGAACATCTGGCGGCGTACAGCAATCGCAAGCTAGTACCAACGCGGCAATCGCGCCGGGCTACGTTGGGCCAGGGGAAGCGGGAACCAACTACGCGGCGATGCTCGGTAAGGAGTACGGGGGCATCGAGAACAACACCACCAATCGCTTCGAGGACATGTTCAGCAAGTATGTCGACGTAGCGAACCGCGAGGCTGGGCGCCAGGCGTCGCAGATCGGCGAGTCGCTGGGCTCACGCGGCGCCCTTTACAGCAGCGCGAACCTGCAGCAGCAAGCGGACCTACGGCAGAAGACTTCGCAGGACATCGCTGCCAAGGGCGCTGAGTTCCAGACGACGCTCGAGGACCAGAGACAGAAAGCCCTGGGCCAGGTCTTCGCAGGCCAAGCGGGTGTGGCGCAGGCTGAGATGGGCGGTAGAGAGGCGGCGATGGCCCGCGTGTTTGCGGACTTCATGCGCCGGTCGGATGTGCCGCCTTGGGCAAACGTGATCGCGCAGACGGGAGCAACCAGACCGAGTAGCGGTAGCTACGCCGTGTGAGGTGAATCATGCCAATTGTCGATCTCGCTGGGGCTGCCCAGGACCGCAAGATGCGGCAGATCATGATGATGCAAGAGCTCAGGAACAAGTCCGGGGTCTTTAGCGGACCATCTGAGCTTGAGCGGGTGCTGGAGGCGCAGGCTGAAGAATCACGAAAGCTTCGCGACGAGAACCGCAAGACGTACGAGTTTTCCTCGCGGATGGACCAGCAGGCGAAAGAGCACGCGGAGAAGATCAAGGAGTTCGAGCAAGTCCACGGGCTCAGGGAGCGGCAGCAAAACTTCAACGAGTGGGAGTCTACGGAGCGCGTTAAGCGCGAGCAGGAACGAGGCGGCCGCGAGGAGAAGAGCCTCGGCCTAGAGGAACGCAGGACTGGTGTCACCGAGAGAACGGGCGCGGCCCAAGTCAAGCACGAGGAGGCTGGAACCGCGGCCGAACGCGCGAAGACCGACGCCACAGTGGAGTGGGGTCGCCAGCAGCGGCTCGAGGCGTACAAGAAAATGGCCTTGGAGACTTGGAACCACGGGGTGCAGCAGTACCTCTCGGGGAACAAGCAGATGTTCGACGTCGGGACGGACGCCGGCAGGGCCAACGTCGAGAACATGGAGGCCGCTGGAAAGGTCCTGAACGGCGAAAACTTCCAACTCCAACGGGATAACTATACCGGCCAGTGGACGCCGGACGAAAAAAAGCTCGCCCTCACCATCATGAATGAGAAGGGCGAGCCGAGTGCTGACTTTATCAAAACGATGAACGAGGCTGATAAGCCTGGTACACCGTTTGAGTCTTGGCTAAAGGCAATGAATCAAGCTATCGCTGAGGGTGATACCTTTGGTCAAGAGATGCTCGTGGGCCGAATGAGGAAGGATATCCTCCCAACACTGGGCGAGGCCGAGGGCGGCCTGGTGGATGACTTGGCCAAGAACAAGGATACTGAGGGCGCCGTGCGGATGATCGAGAGGATCACGGGCGCCAGGAGCAAGTCGAAAGCTTCGGCGATCAAGGCTGACAAGATCCAACAGGAACAGAACAGCCTGGTCAACCTGTACTCGACGCTTGGGAATACCATTGATCAGTTCGATAAGCTGGTCGCCCAGAAGAAGGTCCCGGTTGGCCGGTTGCACGTGCCGTTCATCAAGTGGCTTGAATCCATCGAGGTGCAAGATCCCGAGATCGCAACGTTTCTCGGGAACCAGAGGCAGATCGTTTCGCGCTATATCAACGAGGTCACGGGCAAGCAGTCGAACGAGAGTGAGCGCGAAGATCTCAAAAAGGCGCATCCGAACGAGAACGACAACATCAAGACGTTTCGGCATCGGATGCGGGACATGCAGAACAACGTACTGCGAACGTTGCGACAGAACAAGGGCTACTGGGACTCGATCGCAATTGACACGCCCGACCTCGGAGTCCCTCCAATCCCGCCATCCGAAACCGTCAAGCGGTGGGGACCCGGCGGGCTGATCGCAGTAGGCGATCCCAAGAATCTCGAGTACATCGACCGGGGCGAGTTCGTCTCGTACGAGAAGGGCCTGCCGGCATACGCCGCGAAGGTTCGAGCGGGCGAGACAAAGATCGGCGGCGCCAACGAGAGGCGCGACAAGGGCGACGTGAAGGCCACCATGCCGACGCCGACTAGGCCCCTCGCGGACCTGAGCACCGACGAGCTAATGAGGATGAAGGGGGAGGCCCCCGCTAAGCCAGAGAAGAATGCACTCAAGAAGGACGCCAAGAGGATGCGGCTGGATGTCGAGCGGGACGCCCGTAGTGCGTTCCCGAGCGCAGCGTACCCGGGGATGGCGCGATGACAGCCGAAGAACTTAGGAAGCTACCAGCCGAAGAACGAGCACGCCTCATCAACGAAGAGCTGGCCACACGGACTCCAGCGCCTACGGGCGGAGGGGCAGCCGCTGCGTTTGAGGGCGGAACTGTGCCGCCTGCCACGGCGGAGAACGTACCGAACCCTCTGTTGGCAGAGGACAGCTTCAAGAAGAACCTCGCAATTGGGGCGGGTAGCCTCGCGGCTGAGGAGGCGACTCGTAGAGTTGTGTCCCCGGTGCTAGCTCGCGGGGGCATGGTCGGCAAGGCGGCCGCGGTCGCAGCTCCCCTAGTGGCAAGTGGCGCTGTCGGCGCTGCTGCCGAACTTGGCGCTGGTTTGGCCTCGGGTCGAGACGACTCGTTTGCTGACGCAGCAAAGCACGCAATTCCCACGGGCATCGAACAGTTCATGGGGGCTGCCACGGGTGAGATGGGTAGCCGGCTGATGAAAATGATGCCGGTGGACCCCCGTATTGCGCCCGAATGGCAAAGCACGGTGGACACGATCAACAGCCGCGTGCGGGAGGTGTACGAAAAGACCGTCGACGGAAAGCTGATCGAGCAACGCAAGCAATGGTGGAACCCGATGCGTCGGGGCTTGAAGTTGGAGACCATGCTCGACAACACCGAGCAAGCTCGAAAGCTCCGAGAAGCTGGCTACGACCCCGCGATGGCACGGCAGATTGCGGAAGAAGGTGTAGCCGGAATGGGCGATCTCTCCGACAACACGGTCTACCGATGGGCGCAGAACGTCGGGGGCAGCCTCGTCATGAACGCGGGCGAGTTCGAGAAGTGGCGCGGGACTCGAGCCGCCATGCTGCAAGACGCAATCAGCGGGATGGGGGACGTGTACGGTAAGACCATAGATCCCGCGTACTGGGGCTCCGCCATCCACGCCGCGCTCGACGGTCAGCTTCGTTCGGGTCAGATGCTCCGCAACAGCGCCGTGCGAACCATCGGCGAGCTTGAGAGCATGAAAACGGGCGGATCAACCGGGACGGTTGTTATGCCCTGGGGTTTGGGAACTAAAAACCTCAAGATCAACCTCGACCCGGCCAGTCCGCCCGACACGTTACTCGGCAGAATGTCCGACTATGCAAACTGGGATGAGATCGCGTCTACCCGTACCGCCCTGGGATCTCTCGCACTGGACGAGGGTCTGCCAGACGCGCAGCGATGGCGCGCAGCGGAGTTGGCGAAGGCGCTTGACTTTGCGACATTGAAGCGGCTACCCGACGACGCGAAGAAGCTCTACACACAGTTCCAGGACGTCGACAACGACATGAACTCTAGCCAGCTGAACACGGGGTTTATTAAGGGCCTTGTGGGCGGCATGGATAAGCAGGGAGCGAAGAAGTATGCGCTCGATCTGCTCAAGAGGGGCGACGTCTACGACTACAAGCGGCTCGAGAAGGCCCTTGGCCCCGGTTCTGATGAACTCCAGAAGCTCAAGGCTGCGACGGCCGAAGTCGTTACCGAGAACGCCACGAACAAAAACAAGAGCGGCGTGCCGACTCTCAACCCTGCGGCGATGCGGGTCCAGCTCAACCAGCACCAGAAGCTCGGCGGCGCGTACATGGAGGCCATGTTCGGGAAGCAATTTGTGAAGGATTACGAGGGGTACGCCGACGCGCTCGACAGGTTCAACGAGACGGGCCGCACGACCAAGGCCGGCACGACTGCGCTGTCGATGACCCAGCTCGGGAGTATTATTGCACCTGCGGCTGGAGTCGCCGCTAAGCTAGCGCAATTCAATGTGTCGCCCGCACAGGTCGCGGTGGTCACGGCCCTGGCGACCGTGCCGAAGTACGTGGCCCGAGCGATGCTGAAGCCGAAGTCTTCAAGGCTACTCCAGGCGATGGTCAACGCGAAGGACAGCCCACATAGGATAACCCGGCTGAGCACACGGCTCGCCGAGTCGATGGGGATCTCCCCCGAGGAGATTCTTGAAGACATCGGGTTTGGTATTAGCCCGCTCGAGAAGTGGAAGCGCCAGGTTGAGTCGGGCCAAGGACTGATTCCAGCCGACGCTCCCGCCGGCATCAAGATGCTCGCTGATCCCATGGGGACAGTTGCGAATCCCCAGGCGTTGTCAGATCAATAATTGAAGCGGGACGATGTTTACCAGCGGGTTCCTGTTCGGCCTAGGGATGATCTTGGCATCGCTTGCGGTCATCGTTCCGCTTGCGGGCTTCATCCTGTTGATCTCCCTCTTTACAGGCGATAGACCGCGCCACCCCACCCCGCCCTCGGAGGAGGGCTGAGAGGGAAGAACAAGGCTAAAGCAGCAGCTCAGAAAGCACGCGCCTAAGCAAGCACTTTGGTGCGCTTTCATCGAGTAGAGCTGCAACGTCTGTCACAGGATGTGTATGTCCCTTGTCACACATGAAGTTCCACGGCAGCTTGAGCGCGCGGCCGCCTTGTTCTACCCTTACCAGCCTCTCCGGGTCCGGGGGGAGGTGGGGTGGCGCGGATAATAACGCCAGCGCGTCAGCGAACGATTTTTGTCCGACTGCTTCGCGAATATGAAGCAGTAACTCAAACGTTTTAACCCCCCGTCCAGACATAGATATTCGGTTTCGTTTCGTCCCGCTTCATGATTCCGCTTTCGATTAGGGTCTCAACCACGACCCTGAAAGCGTCAGCACGCATCGGGTAGAGTCGCCGCAGCAGTTCGCTGTGAGTGATCCGCTGGGCGCGCTGTACCATTGTCACGGCCCTACTAAGAAATTGTGTCGTCTGATCCCCACCAATCTCCGAGAACGCCGACGGCGCGGTAACCTCGACTTCGTTAAGCGCGAGCAAGCTCGCTTCCAAATGACTCTGCTCTATAACCGTCTTCATCTCCGCACCGGCGAATACCATGCCGAAGCGAAGGAGGTGATCGTGTTTCCTGCCATAGAACCCTTCCATTCTCTTGTCTGTCGGGGGCTCCATAGTGTTATACCAGTTGATGAACCAGGCCCTTGCTTCCGGGTCGAGCTGGAACTCTGCTGCCATCTCCCCGATCTTTGTCAGAAAGATGCAGAGTTCCATTCTGAGATCCAACTCCTCTTGAGTCAGCTCCGGCATCGCGTTCCGGCGATCGGTGTCCGACTTGTAAACGAAGATAACTCGACTCGCGAAGCCCTCCTCGAGTGCACTTGGTGGGATCCCCTTGCTGACCCCATCCGGCGTCGTTGCGGCGATGATGGCGAGAAAGACATTCCGCAACGTATTCTCGCCCCGATTCTTGGTCTTGTACGACCACTCCTCAGGGCAGTCATAGAGGTCAGTGAGCAGATGGATCATCGGCTCACCGTACTGTTGTTTGGTTAAGAACACAGAGAGCTCGCTGCTGTGAACCAAAATGTTCAATGCCTCCGTATTCGCAGCCGGCTCAATATCCTTAAGGAACCGCTCAGGGGTCGTCTTTCCCTTTACCACCATCGTGGTGGGCACGGCTTTCAACAAATCGACGCCGATACCGATCGCGGTGCTTTTGCGACACCGCGCCGAACCAGCTACCAGTATTGTGAAGAAGTTCGGAAAGAGTTTGTAGTAGCCCCGGTTCAGCCAGCACTTTCTCCCCATCGCTGCGCCGACTATCGTCATTGCCGTGAACAGGTGGAACTCCGCTGGACTCTCCTGCTTCGCCGTGTACTTCAGATACATGTCCAGGAAGCTTGCGCTCATCTGTGCAACTCGACTTTTTTGATGTACCGGATAGCTTCTTGTACAACTCCCTCTCGCTCCTGCTCATTGGCAATGTAGGGCTCCGTCTTGATGTAGTGGCCGTACTCGTTGAAGCCTACCCAGTATTCCCCCGATTTCACTAGGATCCTGGCTATGGATGTCAACTTCATAGAGACTCCCCCAATCGTACCCGATCTTCAACTCGACCGGAATCGTAATGGTTCCTCCCCACGTCTCTACAGGTGTGGTCATGGCCTGCTCGAGTTCTGCTAGCCCTTTCCACGCTTCTTCTTCCGGGATTTCCGCGACGATGGAGTCATGGACTTGGGCGAGAACAGACCTTCCGTTTCGAACGAGAGTCCGAACTCCTTGATTGGTAACGGAGACAATTGATGACTGAGGTCGCTGTGCGTATGCTTTGCGGAAGAGTTCCTCATCCATTCGGTCAAGGAACAAACGACGGCGCCCGAAGGCGTCGTGCACACAACGTGTGGCTCGGACAATTGACCGAATACGAGGATACCAGATACTCCTGAGTTCGGGAGCGAGAGCGTGGTAGGACTCGATAAGGAATTCTGCCTTTTGCTTTGCGCCCCAGAGTCCTCTGATTTCGATGTCATCTATGTTTACCCCCGCTAGTCTTAGGATGATGATGAGCTTCTTCCACGCCATCCCGTAGTTACTGGCATGCGTGACCGTCTTAAACGTCTTGTACAACAGCTCGTCGCTCTTGGTGACGACTTTATTCAGTGTGCGCGTTGCGAACTCGCAGTAAGGATTGATCAGAGCGTTTGTATACAGTTGTTGAAGATGGGGCGATTGGCTATCAAAAGCTACGAACATCGCCTCCGCTCGCTTGAGGTCCCCTTGGATCAGAACCATCCCGGGAGCAGCGATGAACATCTTCCGCGCTCGCATCGGGATGTTCTGGAGCTGGGGTCCCTGACCTCGTCCCCGACTGCTCAACCGCCCAGACTTCGTGCCGTGAATTAGGTAGTTCGCCTTGTACCTATCATCCGGCCCAGTCTGCATAGACAGGAACCCGCTGAGCATAGTACGTCGCTCGCGTACATCCAGGATCTGCTTGAACAGATGGGCGTGCTGAGTAGAGTCGTAGGACAGTTTGCGGAGTGTGTCCTCGTCAGTAGAAGGTAGACCAGTTCTGGTGATTTTGAGCTTCGGTAGCCGTAGCTCGTCGTGTAGAAGTCTTCGCAGGTCAATTGGACTACGGACGTTAATATCGAATCCGACTGCCTGGTTGAGTTGAAGTTGTAAGTATTCCCGCTCAAGTTCCATACGAGCGCGAGTCTTCTCCAGGCCCTCCTTATCAATGACAAAGCCCGCATCTTGCATCGCCATGATCGGACGGATGAGACTCATCACGTGTTCGTGGAAATACTTGGTTTGTCCGACTTTCTCGAGCTCCCATTTGAGGCCCTGGTAGCACTCGTACGTGCAGGCTGCATCCTTGCAGTTATACAACCAGAGATCACTACTCGCTTCGTGCTTGTAGTACGGTTCGTTCGTGTAGATGCTTACTATGAATCCGAGGTCGTGGTCGAATTCGGGGTAAAGGAGGTGGTGCGCAAGCATCGTATCAAACGCAATGTTCGGGAACCTGAAGCCGTAGTTCTCGAGACGTGTGACGTCGAACTGAATGTTCTGCCCGATGATCCCGCGGGTCCGAAAGACATCTTGGAGTCGACGCCATACGTACGCAAGTTCGCTAACTGAGAGACGACCTCCTCTAAACGGGATGCAGATTGCCCTTCCGGGATGGTCAGAGATACCGACACACACAGGGTAGTCCAACCCGATTGTTTCGATATCCACCGAAATAGGGTCGCCAAGGCCGTCGAGATAGCTAACAGTTTCTGCAAGGGAGGCGTTGATCGTGTACGTGCGCTGAGGGTAACGGATAGTTCGATCGGCTGCTTCACGTCGCACCTTCCTTAGATCACGCTCGATGATGTTCGTTATCGGGTAGTCCCGGAGGGCGGCAGCAGTGTGATACGTACCGATGACCTTGCGCCCCGGCACCAGAGTACAGGGGAGAACTGATCCTCGCCACTGTTCAATAGATGTCTTTCCCGTGAGTGCGTAGAGAGCTTGGGCTCCGACTGCAACGAATACGTTGGCAGACGTTCCTCCAAGCTCATCCCGCAAAGTGGGCAGTACCTCAGAAATTTCGGTCGGGGTTGGTACGCTGTGGTACTTGCTGAAGTCTTTGCGGACGTTGGTGACATAGCACTCGCTCCTGTTAACGCCTGCTAGCCTCCAAAGCATTTCCCCGGAGGGACCAGTGAACGGGCGACCCCGATAACACTCGTCCTCTCCGGGGCGTGCTCCCACGAAGGCTATCTGACAGGCGGGTGTTCCGCTAGGCGGGACAACCTTGCCATGTAGATGGCTCGACATTGGGTCTCATTTACCTAGCTCACGTACCAGTCTCGCCGGGTTGATCACCGTTGCCAGGCTCAGGATCAACAACTGGCGGAGCGTCAGACACCGCCTCACTTGCCAGATCGCGCGCAACACGATCCACCGCGCTCCTCCAGAAGTCCTCGTGCTTCTCGACTCCAATGAAGCGCATTCCAAGCTGAGCAGCGGCGACCAGGGTGCTCCCGCTCCCGGCGAACGGGTCGAGGATGAGCTCTCCCGTGACGCCGCTGGCCTCGATGAGGTGTCGCATGAGTGCGACGGGCTTCTCGACGCTGTGGATCTTCTTCGATACGGTGTCATACTTGAGGGTGTTGAACGGCTGCGGCTTGACCAGCCCGCGACCGCGGTTGACCCAGAAGCAGGGCTCGTAGCTGTAGACCCACGCCCTGTTCGGGTCGCCGATTCCGGTGGTCTGCTTGATCCAGATGATCGGCGTTGCCTCACACGTCCCGAAGTGTTTGCGGAGCATGAGGTAGATCGGCTCGTACCTGGTCATGTGGAAGAACACGTATGCATGACCGTCCTTCTTGAGACAGCGAGCCGCATGCATGAACGTCTCGTCCAGCATGTCCATTATTTCTTTAGGATCGTCGCCGTACCCTGCACCTTGCGCCTCCGCAAACTTTGAACTCGACATGGGGGCGCCTTCTTTGTAGAGGCCAATTCCGTATGGCGGATCCGTGACGATGAGGTCGATGCTTTCGGCGGGGAGTTGCCGCAAGACGTCCCTGCTGTCAGCGTGGTAGAAGACTCCCAGCCCTTTCCATAGGGCCTTTTTGATGGCCTGGCGCTGTATTCCACTTGGGGGTCGTGCGCCTTCTTCGTTCTCGCCATCAACATCGAAGTCTTCTTCTTCTTCGACCTGACCGTTAGTTTCGGTGGCTTGCTTCCTTTTGGCGAGTTCTCCACGGAGCTGAGTCTCCTTCAGCCGCCGGTACCGCTTGAACGCGGCGCTCTTGGTCTTCTCCTCGAGAAGCTCAGGGAACTCGTACAGGCCCTTGGCCAGCGCGAGGTCCATGCTTATCGACCCCGTCGCCCGGTCAAGCTCTCGCGCAGCTTCCTCGATTCCGTAGCCGCCCTCAACTGCTACCGGGCTGCCCTTCTCGCCGTACCGCTCCTGCTTCGCGGTGTACAGCTTGTAGAGCCCAACGACCTCCTCTTGCCACTCGAGGTCCTTGCGCCTGATGTTCTCTTCCAGCTCGATCTCTTTCCTGATGATCGGATCCAGCTGGTCCATCCTGCGGTACGGCGTCGCTGCCCAACCCAGATGCCGCATGGCCAACAGCCGCCGGTGCCCCGCGATCAGGTTGTTGTTGACGTCCAGCACGATTGGGTTAAGCAACCCGAACCGTGCGATCGACGCGGCAAGGCCCTCGATGTCGCCGAAGGTCTTCCGCATTCTTGCCTCGACCACGACGTCGGCAATCTTGATCATTTCATCCGGCATTCTTCTTCTCCTTCTGCTTCTCCATGTAGGTGTCAGTTGCCGTGATGATCCCACCGAGCTTCTGCAACGCGCGCTCGAGCACCTTCGGCGTCGGGAACATGTCCAGCCCGTTGCCGATCTGCTCGTCGTCCTCCGCCTCGATGCCGGCCCTGAGCGCCTCCAGCCCGTCGACTACGGCGCCCAGCACGTCGAGGATCGAGTCGATCTTCTCATTGAGCTTCTTGTTCATATTCCGCCTCCAAGTGGATGCCCGACGACCCGGGGGGAGGGACCTAGGGGGTCAGGGTCTTAGTCCCGAGCCGCCGAGCATCCTGCTAGATTACGCCTTCGCGTACGGAGGATTCACCTCCGCCCGGATGGCGCTCGGATCGTTCTGGTCCGGCGTGTGCTTCACCGTTACGTACCCTTCCTTGCCGGCGAAGTCCTCCACGTGGAAGCCGCGCTCGTCGAACGGCACCTGAAATGCCTTCATGAACCGCTTCATGTTCCACTGCGCGTTCGGGTGGAAGCTCAGGGTCAGAAAGAGCTGCCGGTTGTCGAACTTCTCACCAGCCTCGAGGGGGTTGAGCCGTACGTCGATGTACGGGAACTCACTCCCCTGCTTGTGCTTCTTCTGCGCCGACTTCACGCGGCACAGCTGGAGGCCCGCGGGAATGGGATCGCTCCCGTCATCCACGGAGTCCAGGTTGATGTTGATGAAGTCCGTCTGATCCTCTAGATCGGGCATCTCGCCCTCCTTGGGAAGCTACCGCCTCCCGGTTAAGGCCGGCGTACCGGCCGTGGAAACGAGCACCACGCGAGCATGCACCTTCTCGAGACGCTTAAGGGCCACGTCTAGCTTCTGCCCCCAGATTCGCTTGAACAAAACCGGGGCGCATCGGACGACGGTGCCGCGGCTGTCAACCTCGAAGCCCGCGCAGTAGAACGGATGATCTACCTGGTACAGTCTATGTTGCCCGGGGTCAGTCAAAGGAGGGATGGTCCTTGGGTTTTACCCCCTGACCCCAGGCAACTATGGGGAGAGCACCCACGCCAGAAAGATGACGACGCACACGATGACGATTGCAGTTCTCATAGAAACAACTCCGGTCCCGCGACGCACTCGGGGTCGAGGCCATGGCTCGTGCGAGCTGCCGCCCCGTTGCCCGTGACCGTCTGGAGCTTGTAGCTTCCGCTGCGCTCACGGCCCTTGAGCCAGTATGCTTCGGTGAAGAACCGGATCAAGTTATCACCGAGCTGCCCGGCGACGCTGGGTCGTATGGTCTCGACCTTGGTGTCCTCGTCGGTCCTACGCTTCTCGTGGCACAGGACGATCCTGTCACACGGGAGCGTGAGGAACCCGTTAAGGTACTCCATCATACCCGCGAGGTAGATACCCCAAAGGCGTTCGGTCATGAACGAGACCTTGTGGGTGTACATCAGCAACCTGGTCCAGTGGTCGCCGACCGCCGTGAGGGTATCGAGAACCACACAGTCGTAGTCCAGCCCCTCGGGGCTCCGAGCGGACTTGAGCAAATCGTTTGTAACAGCAACGATCTTCTCGTAGCCCAACGGCTTCTTCGCGGGAATGGTCCCGGACTGTGGGTTCTTGGGATCGGGGTTCCAAGGGATCTCGATCTTGTCGGGATTCCCGAGGGGCTCGCCCGGGGTCCACACACTTATGGCCCCTGGGTTTGGCAAGCGATCCATCTCGTGGATCTTGCCATCTGCATCGAGCCAGAGCTTGCGCTTGGCTGGGTGCATCGCCGCGAGCGTCGTCTTGCCCGAACCCGGAGGGCCGTAAAACAAGAACGACCTTCCTTGCCGTGGGGCATCGACGACGTGGCGGATGTTTTCAAGCTCACTCATCGTCTACCACCTCTCCTGTCCCGTTGCACTCGTCGCATTCCTTCTCGGTGCCGCACTCCGAGCACTCGCTTGCTCCGGTGCCGTCGCAGGGCTCGCACTTCTTAGTACTCATTCGTCCTCCAGGTAGCCGAAGCCACCGCAACGATCGCAACGCTCGCCGTCATAGACGCCTGAGCCCTCGCATTTGGGGCATTCTTCTGTGTCGTCTTCGTCACTCATTCCTCCGCTCTCCTTGGTTCCCACACGAGAACCTCATAGGCCGACTGCTTCAACGTCTCACGTGTCTGCGCGGCCGCGATGCAGAGGGGGTAGTACTCGCAAATCCTGTTGTACGCCCCACATGCAAACGGTGCGCTTCTAGGCCAGTGCTTCGTCTCGCGCATCTCGATGATGGTACGCGCGACGTACTGAACTTCACGCTGCCACGTGTCGAACTCCTCGGGAGTCCGGTGTGTGAAGATCCGCGCGAACGACTCGTCACTGATCTTGGTCGTGACGCGAATCGCGTTGCTCATTGCCCCCGTGATTTCCTTCCCGATCAGGGTGCTACCGCCCTTCATGTAGCCGGTGAACTGACCGCTGAGCTTGAAGCCCGCGTCGAACACCATGCCAAAGCGGGTGGTAGATTTGTGATCCACCGTCATCGGGACGCCCTCGTAGTCGACGATCAGGTCGATGCGTCCAATGTACAGGAAGTCGAACACGTCAAACGTGTGGTACGACTGCATGTGGAGTTCAAACGGCTTCTCCACTTCCAGTACCTTGAACGGTTCGCGGCCCCACTTGCTTATGTAGCCTGCGAGTATCTCGAGACCGCGATCAACCGTTCTGATCTCCTTGGGATCTTCGGGATCGTCGGTGTAGTTCG
This sequence comes from uncultured Acidobacteriota bacterium, assembly GCA_964421755.1. Classification (GTDB taxonomy): domain Bacteria; phylum Acidobacteriota; class UBA6911; order RPQK01; family RPQK01; genus CAVUUN01. The sequence continues at coordinate 31,238 of CAYQYP010000612.1, read as the reverse complement.
CCAACAGCAACGCTGCTATGCGAGAAATCTGAACCCCTTTGCACCTAAAGCATCCGCTCTGTGGTTCATGCAAGGGGCAGTCTACTTTATCGAATGCTGTCCCCTTATACAAGGACTCGAGGCACCGATGGAGCGCCCCGCCAAACATAATCGGCGAGTCGCGCTTGCGGTCTACGGGAACCAGATGCTCCTCGTAGCGGTAGGCGTACTTCTGTGGACACAGGTGGAACGCCTCGATCTTCGAGGAGTCCAACCAGAACTCGTCCCCCATGTATTCCTCCCGGTTAGATGACGTGTCTATTCTTGAAGATTACCCGCTCAACGTGTGCTTGGCAATCGGGTTCGCTCTTGCAATCGTCACAAATTGCGTACCCGTACAACCGTTGCTTGCCCGGTATTCCACCGAACTTCACGGAGTTGTCGGGGGCGAACATGCCAATGTACGTGGGAGGCCGACTGCAGAGTAGACACTTCTCGAATGCTTCTGGATGCTCTAGAAACCATTGCATCGCTTCCTCGGCAGTCATTCAGTCCTCGTTGCCCAGCGTCTCCCTCATTTGGTCGATGTTGTCGTTCATGTCCTCGACGCAGTCGGCGCAGATGTTCCCGAGTGCGGTCGAGAGGACGAGGGGTGCCACCTTGTCGCAAGCGTCACAGACCTCAGCAGCCGTCTCGCTCAGCTTGACGTACAACTGGGACGCGAGCCACGCCATATCCTGGCGCGGAAGTTCGACGTGTCCGGTCCAGTCGAGTAGTTCGATCTCTCGCAGGATCTTGCGCGCGGAGATCATACCCCTACTCCCCTTCGCCGAATAGGTCGTCTCGCCATGTCCGTTTGGCTGGGTCCTTGGGTGGCCGTTTTTCATCGAGTCTCTTAGGTTGCTTGGGCTTGCTGCTTGGTACGCGGACTGCTTGGAGTTCTGATATCGCCGAGATCAGCTCCTCATCCGACATCTCGTCTACGCCTTTTCGCATGCGTAGTTGCCTTTCGAGTCCCCTATAATAATGGACTTCTGCTGTTGTTGTGCCGCAAGGGCGGGGGCCATTAACGGTCTTCCATAGGATCGCCATCAACGGCCCCCGCAACTTCCTTACAGGCCGAGAGACTCGAGGTACTGGGCCCGCTTGCGCTCACGCGGCTCGGTCTCGGACTCCTTCTGGAGCTTGCCGCGCTCGACGCCCTGCAGGTACACCACGTGGGCGTTGATGAAGCGCCGGAACACGGCCTTCTCACCCAGGAGAGATACTGCGTCGCCGAGGGAAGCGGGAAGGTCGGCCGAGAAGTCCTGCTCTGACTTGTCGTCGCCCTTACCGGTGGACACCTTGAGGGTCACGGTCTTGACCTTCGCCTCGTGCTTGTCCGGAACATTGATCGCTGCTGCCATACGTCTTTCCTTTCTGGCTTCCAATTGTTGGCGTTTCAAAACTTGAAGCGCCCCGTTGCCTAGGCACTGATATTGCAATTCTGATGCCAAGCTTTGCGGGTGCATCATTATGATCCACCGTGCTAGTCTGCTAGCTCCTCACCTTAATAGGTGCCTCAGCACTGCAGACTGCGCACGCAAAGCGACCCTGAGCCTCTCCAGATCGGGCCTTAACACGGCCAAACCCGTAAGGTCAGGGTCGATTGTCAACTCAGGAGTGAGCTGAACGTCTCGCCAACACAGCGATCGCTTTTGCATACGAGAGTATACGACAGCTCCCGTAATTGGGGTCCGGACGCACCGATGCAGCTGCGACACTAACTCGCGCCGAGCTGCATCTAACTCAGATTGTGCCTGTGGGTCGTACTTCCCACAGATGGTTTGTGCTAGTATCCAGAGTTCTTTTTGTGCCTGGTGATAGTGACGGCGCTCGATCTCCGTGCCGTGCCTACCAGGCGAATGTGCGTACCTCCTTGCCAGATCGCGAAAACGCTCAATAGCGATTGCCAGCGTGTCTTGCTCATTCGTACCTGAGTCCTCGTGCGTGAGGGCCTCACCTCCACCACGTCAACCCCTTACGCGTCTATTAGTCTGAAACGTTTGAACGCGTCGTGAACTGCGGCCACCCCGAAGATCTCGATCGCATCTTCCAACGTGATCGGGAACTCCAGGGAGGGCCGTGTTGTTTCGTTGTCGAACAACCAGCGGAACATGTACTCGGAGACGTTGCCCACAAGCACCGTCCGCGACCGCCACCCGTTACGACTCACGGTGACGTTGTCGCCGAACACGTCCCAGTTCCAGACTCCCCCCGCAGAATCCAGGAGGAATCCAGAACACTCGGTTAGCACAGCCACATGGCCGTACTTAGCAAGCTGGTCTACGACCGACTTAGCTTTCGGATTGAGAGATACCATGACACTAACGCTCTACCTTCCTCAGTCAGCTCCCTCGTGAGAGTGATCAAGCCCCTGGTGAAGCACAACACGGTAGCGACCTCAGTCGTTTGGAGGGACAGCCCCGCTGTCTCCTTCATTAACACCGCGAGTTCCTCGGGCATGACACACATACTCGTCGTCTTGCACCAGTCATAGCGCTTGGACACCTCCGGGTGCATAAACATATATGCGCTCCTCCGGCGGCCGTCCAAGATAGGGAGTGCTACCACGATTACCGACTGATCTATGGTTATCTTCCCATCTTCCCCCTTTACTATCCCCTCCACACTCGGTCGGGGCTCCAGCTTGATTTGGACATATTTAATCCGCGAGTGTTTAGCATTTCCAGGACCCCGCGGAACCAAGCTATCAGTCTCGACCAACCACACGAACTTACCCTTGTACCCGACTAGCTGGCAAATTTCCCTGAGGATCTCCTCCTTGGAGCCCTCCCATTGCCGACGGTATAGTCGGTTAACTTTCACGCCCATCCTTTCTGCTGTGCGATCCAGCGGCTGAACACACAGTCGCCCTTCTCGTCCTCGTCCCAAATCTGGTTCGCGGCCGTGTGAAGTTGTGACTTGGGCAACCATTGGGGCATCGCGACTCCAGGAAACTTCACCTGGATCGCCTTCTCGGACACTCGAACGCAGATTGTGTCCTCGACGGTATACCACCCGTACGCATACTCCTTGAGCGGTATCTCACTCTCGGGCTCGGGCTCCGGGGGCTTCTGTCTCCGATTACCCCAACTCGAGCGCCGATTAGTTTCCTCGGTCCGTGCTGAACCCTTTGTGCCATCTAGGGAGGCCTGTAGATGCTCGGCCGTGACCTTGAGCACGATCATCTCATCGTGGCTACCCCCGGCGTCGGGGTGAAACTTCTTGGTTAGCTGGCGATAGCCGGCCTTGATGATCTCCTCGGCCATGCTCTTGCTCCAGCTAATCGACGCCATGGGCTATCCCTCGCAGATGCTCTGCAGGTCCTCGAGGACTGCCTTGTGAATCATCCATTGTTCCTCCTCGCTTAGCTGCACGATCTCTGCATCCTCCTCCACATCGAAAACGCGGTAGTTAAACACGATCTCCTCGGGCTCGGGTTCCCCGTCGTCGCTCAGATCACCGTCATGAACAAAATGATCAGTGACCTTCACGACGGCGGGGCGCCCCCGAAGAAGAATAGTTATCTCAAACGTGAGGAAGAACATCATTACGACTTCGTGTAAGACACCTGTCCTCGGTCGATCCTGAGCGTCCATGCACATTTGCTGTCCATGCACACCCACGCCTTCCACTTCACCGACCCGCCGTGGTCGCTCCCGTAGTCGCTAAGCGGTAGCAGACTCGAAACCTTGCACTTCGGGCACTTTGGCAATTCTTTCATGCGTTGTCCTCCACCCTGATGACACCGAACGGAGACACGATCATGCTCGTAACCCGGGCATGCCTCGCGTACCGCACGGTGGCCCACGTCCCACTTCTTCTGACTTCCGTGATCTCTTGCGGAAACGCTAGCATCACCTCGGATGCTTCAACGATCCGCCAGTTTCTGTCCAGAGGCGGCAGCGGCGCGAGTGCGACCAAATGCCCCTCCGTGTGTGCCCGGTGACGGGTCCCGAGGGCCGGGTGGCAGATCGTTTCATACCCGAGGGCCTTTGCGATCTTGTCCGCCTCCTCGTCGACCCCGATGCAATCACCGTGGTGTAGCCTACTGTAGCCGAGGCCCTTTGCACGCTGGAGAATCTCCTGCATCAACGACCTCTGCACCTTAGTAGGCCCAATCCGTGTTCCCGTGATCCCCAACTCACGCATTCCCTTCCTCCTTCTCCTCCTCACTTCGACCCTCCGATAAGGTCAAGATCCCCCAGCAGCTCGGGGCTCGCCTCCGCACAGGGGGCTTCCCCGTGCGCAAACGTCACGCACAAGTTCAGTGCCTCGTAGATGTGATGATACACGGCGTTCTTGTTCCGCTCGAGCTCGACCGTGCCGCAAGGCGCGTCGCGGATCACTTGCGCGGCCTGTTGCAGGAACCCCTGCACCACGTCGAACTCATTCCGAATGTGGGGCATCGTCGTCTTCCTCGGGTGGGAACATCTTGTCCCAGCACCAGTCGCAGGTTCCGCTGATGAACAGCTCCCGGAGACCCGCGCTGAGCTCTGGGAACGCATCCTGGATGAACTTGCCGCGCTGCCAGTCGTCGAACGCGCGCTGGTCAACCTCGAGGTCCACGCCGTAGATGCACCATTGGCACCTGAGCTCAACGTAGAACTTCTGGTTGTGCGTTGCCGTCGAGATCGTCCTCGGCACGGCTAGCACCCACCCCGGTAGAGAACCGTACGCATCTGCTCGGCGACGAATCCCTGAACTCCCTTCCGCCCGTCCGCGTAGCCCTCGTTGTAGTGGTACTGCCACACGGCGCACGAGAACTGCCGGGGCGGAGCCCCCTCGGAGCCATCCTTGAAGCCCATTTCGTAGTGCTCGCTCTTCATCTTTGCCTCCTCATTGACAATTTAGGCAGTAGTAGTTGCTCGGCCCCGTGGCCATCTGGCGGCCGCAGTTACGGCAGTAGCGTCGGGTGGGCTCGTCATCGAACGAGAAGCTGTTGTACCCGGCGTCGTATTCCTTCTGGAGATGGGCGTCCTGGAACTTGTACCGGGGATTCCCCGCGGCGGCGTCCTGGTAGCCCACGTGCCAGTGATCGCTCTTATCCCTCATGGCTGGTTACCTTTTTGAATTGCTTAAGCAGCGACGACATCCGTCGCACCTGGTTTAGCTCCTCATCGGGGAGCCTCATGAAGTCTTCGATCGAGAAGAGTCGAAGCCCTGTTGCGGTCTTGATCAACCACGTAAAGCACTTAAAGCAAATCAACACATCCCCATCCTTGGGCTGCGCGTCCGGATTCTTGTGATCCAGCGGAGTCGCAACCTCGACCGACAGACCGCAACAGGGTGCCTTCATATGTTTACAGCTCCTTCACGTACGGAGGTTTGGAGGTCATCTCGAGGACGACGCACTTTGCTTGGTCGGCGGGAGTCATCATCTTGATCTCCTCCCCAGCCGCGGCCTGGCTCCAGAAGTGCTTCGCCTTGTTCCGTGGCAACGACCAGCGGAACCAGGGCTTGCGCATGAGCCGCCCGCCCGGCGCCGGTTCCCAGTCGTGCCATTCAAGGAATACTCCCTTGCTGGAGTGCTCGATGATGTAGTACGTCCGCATCCCTACTCCTTGACGTACTTGGCGGCGTTGCCCTTGCCCACCATCTTGACCCGGCCCGCCTTGCGGAGGACGCCCAGGTGATAGCTCGTGACCGCCCGGCTGATCTTGGCATGCAAGGCGATGTCATCGCGGGACTTGGGTTGGGTCAAGTACTCCACGATCTTGTCCCGCGTGTCAGCGGCCCGCGTCCAGCTCGTCGGAGGCTTCCTGTCCTGGCGAGTCTTCTTCATCCTTGTATTACCCTTACCAGCCTTCTCCGGAGGGGGTGGGAGGTGGCGCGGTCCATCTCGGTGCTCTTTGCGAGGCCGGAACATCGCAAACGCGCGCTTGCGGTCTTTTTCGCAGAGGTCAAGATTGGGAGCGTTTTTTGTCGCGTGGCCGTTTACGAGCGTGAGCGTGACGATTGCTTTTACGTGTCCTGGACACCAGTCGCAGAACAGTACCGTTCTTCTCATTTGGAGCCTTCACCTTTCGTATGTCGCTGGCCAGGATGGCCATTCGCGCTTCCGCGGGGGTGTGATTATCGAGGAACTCTCGATATTCGGGTGAGTGTTTGTACGTCGGGCTCTTGAGTATCTGCCCTCTCGCATTCCAGATCGGGAACTTCTGGCTCTTGCAATTGGTGCAGATCTTGTGGAGCTTGGACGTACCGTCCGGCAGCTCGATGATCATGACGGTCTTAAAGGCGTGTCTGACGCCTCCCCGGCATTCCATCAGGAGCTGGTACTTCACGGCGATTCCCTCATACGTATCTCCTTTGGGTTAGGTGGGAGCACAACCCCCCGGTGCAGGATTGCACCCTAGTGGATGCTTCAATTACTGAAGCACCCACCGAGCTGCTATCCTAGTCTCTTGTGCAGCTTTACACGCTCCTTTTCTCCGAGGTCAGGCCGCGCGAGCTTTTCCTCGGTGCCGATACGCTCGTACGCCTGCTGTCGCAGCTCAGCTTCAGCTCGCCTTTGCGCTCTCCGGCGAGGAAACCTTTTTGGCTTCATCCTTTCCCACCTCCTTCTGAGCGATCCGAGCGAACCCGTACTTGCTGATCTCCTTCTCGTACATCTGGAGCGTGAGCACCTTGTGGACCTCGGGCCTGCTCTTGAGGCTGAACAAAAACATCCCATCCAGGTGCTGCGCGAAGACCCTCACCAAGTCAACGAGAACCTCCTCGTCGCCGATGAGCGTCGCCGCCATCTTGATCGAGTCGATCTTCGCACTCAGAGCCTCGAAGTCCTTGCTTGCGTCAATCTTCACTATACCCCCTTCTTCTCGATGCGCCCCATCAGGAAGCCGTGCCAGTAAGCAACCTCGACCGTGTAGGGCGGCTGGCCCCTGTGGGCATACAGCAGCGTAAGCGTCACCGGCACGATCCACGGCAGCGTCATGATTGGCACAGTTGGCTTCATGAGCTCGTAGGTCGGGTCGGTGATCGCCAAGTGGCTGTCTCCGTCCAGCAAGATGTCCAGGCAATCTGCCCACTCGGCACCGTCCATCTTGGGATTGAGACTCACGAAGTACTCGAGGGCGGCCTGGGACTTCGTGATCATATACTTCTGCACAGACAGAAGTATGTCTTCCTTGCTAACCTCAGGCATGTTTACTCCTTTATGACGACAAGCAAGACGGGGATCGCGGCGATCGCAACCACCAGGCTCCCCGTGGAGAACACGAGATAGCTGAGGCCAACGAGAACAACTGTCCTCATCGGCTCGTTCGGTCGATCGCCTCGAGCAACTGGAACGCCTGGAGCTTGGCGACCACGTTGCCGACCACCGCGTCAGCGTACTCGGGGGTGCGAAGCGCATCGTGGATCGTGTCGATCAGCAGCTGGGGGATCTCGCCCTGGGCGGGGAAGATCTCGATGGTCGCGCCATTGAGCTTCTTGACTTCGAGGCCGTCGATGTCCTTGACAACGACCGACACGCCAAGGTCCCTGAGCTTCTCCGGATTGATAATCATTTTACGACTCCTTCTATTCTGCGGGCTCTACCGCGTGTGATGCATGAATTGCACCAGTGGATGGCCCGGCTGTCCGAGCCATCGCTGATACAACTCCTATTCTTCGTTGTCGTCGTAGACGATCAAATCGCCTGCGAGGTCCGACGCCTCCTGCGCGCCCATGAGAAACCCGTCAATCGCGGACTTGTACTTCTCGATGTGATACGGGGATATCTGGAACGTGCCATCCGCGCCCTGGCGGATGTTCGCCTCGAGGGACACGAACAACTCGATGAGCTGCTCGCGCAACCGCCCAACCTTGCGGTCGAGCATCTCCTGCATCTGCTCTTTGTCGGTCAGCGCACTCACTTCGCCACCTTCAGTTTCTCCTCGACTACGCCGGCCCCCGGCCGAAGGACAACGAACTTCGTGGGCGGGTTGATCTTGACGTACCCGTGTCCGAGAAGGGCGTCGACCATGTCGAGGTCGAGCTTCTTGACACACCGAAGCAGCTGCTCGGTCGTCATCCGGCCTGCCGTGAGAGCCTCGCTGATCTTATCGAGGTCTGCCTCGTTGTTGTTTCGCTGTTGGATGTTAACGCTTCCTCGACTCGTGACCACGCTGGTCGTGTTGTCGAAGTGCCCCTCGTTATCGAGGCTGATCACGAGCTCGTTTCTGCTAACCTCGAACTCGTTTTCCCAGAACTTCTTCTGAGCTTGCGCGTCGAACGCCTTTTCGACTTGCTCCTGTAGTGGCTTGGGCAACTTGACAGCCGTGCCCTTCCTCACTACCGGCTTCATGTCCCTGCCGATCATGATGCTCATTTCTTTTCCTCCTTTGTCCTTTTGACAAGTCCATTCACGAGCTTCTGTATAGGTAGCAACACCAAATGCAAGGACTTGTCGGGCTGGATGTCTTCCGCACTGAGTCCACTCAGCATGGTTGAGACGGTTCGCAGAATCTGCATCCTGAGCCTGTACGGTCTATTTTCCAAGTTCTCGTTCACCTCCTTTCGAGTGCATGATGGCACTTTAGTGGATGCTTCAATCAGTGAAGCACCCACCGAACTGCCCACAGGGCGAAGACGCCCTATGACTGCGGGACCCCCCCGCCACGCCACCCCTCCCCTACTGGTAGAGGTCCTCCTTGTCCTCGTTCAGGACCTCCTGAAGCATGTCCGCGAAGAACTTCGGATCCGCCTGGATCATCACCTTGAGGATGTCGTTGTAGACGTCACCCTCGCAGATCCTTGCCCAGATCGCAGACCCGATCGTGGGCAGCAAATCAGGATCGTCCTGGCAATGGAGTCTTGCGACCTCGGTGGCCGCGACCATGGCCGAGTAGACCAAATCGTACGTTAGTTTCTTGAGCTCGCTCACTTCTTCTCCCTCCTCTGTCGCTTGCCCTGGCGGTAGCGGGTACCGCACTTACTGCATTTCCTGCAGAACATCTTGGATGTCTCCCAGCAATGCTCGAGACGCCCACCACACTTACAGTTATGTGGCACTAATTCGTCCCCCTTTCTCTCTTTTGGATGATTTCGTGGATGGTGTCGTATGTGTCGGACAAGATCATGGCCAACAGCATCGGGTGATTTGTTCGGAGCCACACGGTAACAAAGAAGGATGTTACCATGATCGCCCGGCTCTCCTTGGAAAAGTACTCCTCTTTGAGGAGTTCCTTGAGAGCCTGTTCCTCCATGTCTTCGAGTTTGGACACGCGATTACCTACCTCCTTTAGTCGTCTTCGGGGATGATTCCCCAGTCGGTGCAGTTGGTGTCCCCGCGCGCGATGCACTCCTGCTCGCACTCGTAGTCCGTGCTGCACGTGTAGGCCGACGGGGTCGGCGGCAAGGGTATGCCCACTGGCCCCGTGAGCCATATGATCGCCGATGCAAGAAGTTCTACCATCAGTGCTCCGACTCGTTCTTCTCGGCGGCCATGGCTTGCTCGAAGTCGCTGAGCATCCTCGAGAGCTGGTCGCTGTACCCACCTGCGATCTGGTACATCGCCATGACCTCCCCCATGCCTCCGCCGCCCTCCGGGAGTGTGAGAAACATCACGCAGTAGCCTGTGATCTCACGGCCCTCGGGGAGCTTGGCCATCAGGGCGTCGATCGCGTCAATCAACGCGACCTTGGTCTCTTCCTCGTCCCCGAGGGGCGGGATGTTGTGGTCGTCGCTCATACGAGTCGCCCTCCGCACTTGGTGATCACGAGCGCACTGAACCGCATGAGGACGTTGCTCATGGGAGGTGTAAGCATCTTGGGCATCCCGTGGGAGTCGACCAAGTGCTCGAGGTAGTCCGCGGTTGCAGTCGCGACTCCCGTGATCAGAGTTTTGTCGTGCATGTGCACATACCAGAAACACATGTACTCGAAGAAGAAGCCTCCGCTTCCACCTATGGAAGCTTGAAGCGAGTCCTCGTCTACGATGAGCTCGGTTGCAGCGTCAATCGCTGCGTCCTTGAGGCGCTCGTTCTTGAACCAATCGGAGGTGATGTCAACGTTCATCGCAGTCGTTGGCCTCTTGGTCCTCGGGCTTGAACTCATGCACCAGCTTGGTGCGAGTCGAGAGCTCGGGGTCGCGGACGGAGACATGCCCATTCTCGCACCAGTAAACAGTGCTTCCGGGGACCTCAAGGGCGACCGCGGCCACGTTGCAATGGGGGCACAGAACTTCGGTGTTGTACTCAGGGATTGTGTCCACTTCTCTTTTCCTTTCCTAGTGAAGGGTTCCGGTTACGACCTGGCTGACCGCGAATGCCTCCGCGCAGTCCCTGCAGATCTGGAGCGTGTCCCCGTCCGCGAGCGAGATTGTGTGAGTCGCGTCGGGATGGGGCTCTTTGTGCTCGTAGATGATCTCAATTGCACACGTTTTGTTTTTCACGTTTCCCTCAAACGAACTTGATGGCGCCGCGCTGGAGGATCCCAATGATCTCCTGCGCAGTCACCATGTTGAGGCCGTTGGCCCTGTAGCCACCAGCAATTAGCGCCAGCTTCGCGCGGATCTTCCGCATGTCCGCTTCGGACACGACGTAGCCTTGCGGCTTGGGAGTCGGGGGAGCAGGCACGACGATTCGCCTTGGCACCTTGATGCCGTTAAATGCTTCAGACATGGCAGCATCCCAGATGCGCCCTGCCCTCGAGGTCGCGGGCCTGGACGTGATCCGTTCTTCCACAAACAATGCCATCGAGGTGCACGACCCGGTCGATGACAAACCACCGGCCGCCGGTGATCTGGCCCTGGATCAGAACGTCGATGGTCCTGATTTCCCAGACCTGACCACGGTTGCCGTCGTCAATGATCGAGAGCTTCATCATCGCTTCACCTCGTTGTCGTTGATCTCGCGGAGTTCCACGCCGTTGACGTGTGTCAAGCAAGCCCTGAAGCCCTTGACGAACATGATCACGTCATCGTCGTCGACGAGAGTCGCCAACACGATCGGGGTCGTCTCGGCGAGGAAGTAGATCACGTAGGCGCCGTGCGCCCACTCGATCCAGAGATTCGTTCCACTCACGAGCTTATCCGTGTTCATGATCGTTACCACGCACACTGGATGTCGCCGTGGATGTCGACGATCATGAAGACCTGATTATGGAACTCGATCAACCACTCGTTCGTGTCGATCGTGGTCGCGTTCGCCCAATGCGCAGGCTTTCCCGCCTGCACTGGGCCCTCCATCGTGATCCTATCACACGAGTAGATGCTCAAATCAAACATTTCCTTCTCCTTTGTTGTCATGGGCGTCCGACGCCCTTGGTGCAGGATTGCACCGCCACGCACACCGCACACGCGTGGCGCTACAATCACACGGACCTCATTGGCTTACTGTGCGGGAAAGGGCGCTTCGGGGAAAGCCCAAATACCCGTCGAAGGACGGTGTTCGCGTTGTCGCAGTTGGGATCTGCTCTCTTGACAAGCTCGTTCCACACGTCGTTGTCGATCCTGATCGCGCGACCGTAATTGCGGTAGGTCGGCGGGCGCGGTGGGCCTACGAAGGCACGCGGGCCTTTGTTCTTTAGATCACGCGGCAATAGCCGCAACTCGCGGCCATTTGAGAAAACAATTAGCATCGACGCGCTCCTATTTGTTAGATGGAATCCGACTCGGAGTAAATGACGCCGAAGATCCGCTCCATCCGCTTCTCGGCGTTCTCGCTCTTGTATCCACGGCCCGGCACGGGCGGGATCAGGCGAACATGGCACCCGCGGCATTCGGGAATGATCATCTTGGTCACCGGCCGGTTACGCGGCGGGTGCACGACCATCCGCGTTCGCTGGCCGTTCAAGCCCACGTCCGGGGCATGTGGCATCATTTGCTGATGCACTGACACGAACTTGGTCGCGAAGGGGAAAAGCAGCTGCCTTGGGTCGATGGTGGGATCGGGCATCGCGCCCGCGAGCTCACGACCGCGTTTGATTGCGGCCATAAGAGCAATGTACGCGTCCGCGATCTCCTTCTCGGATGCCGCGATGGCACGCTGGCGCTCGTCGCTCACGAATGTGGGCCGAGAGACGGTTGGGTCGACAAAGGGTTTCGCCTTGAAGCGTGGGCGGCCGGGATCCTCCGTTACCTTTGGGGCCGAAATGCCCGCGGCTTCGCGTATCCGCTTTTGTTCCTCGGGGTTATTGAGGAACGACAAAATCGAGGGCCTTGCCATTCGCGTTTTCTCCTTTGCTTTTGGAGGCGTTCGCCTCGGGTGACTTGGTAGGCGTTGGTGCCTGCACAATTGGTGAAGGCTGAGCATACCACGGCCCTCCGTACGTGTCAAGGAAAACCTTTTGTGGCGGCGCATAAAGTTTTTGCGATTTGACGAGTTTAGGGAATCGCAAATGTTCCTAGGTAGTTTATTACTCGTCCGACTTGGGCCGTAGGCCCGGGCGTAGGCCCGGGCGTAGGCGATCCATGACTGCTTGTACGGCTGAGGGCCGCGCAGCGGCAATTGTGGACGGATCAGGTTTTGAAACGCCAACAATGGCCCTAGGATGTGCCCCGAGTAATGCTTCGTCATCATTGATGTACGTGAGATGGTGAGACGTATTGTCGCCGCACCGCTTACATAGATGCTTACGGGTATGCTTGTCCGCGGGATCTACGACCCTACGACATCGTGGGCACACATATAACGCGAAGCGTTCCATTATGTAGCGTCGGCGCTCGGACCAGTGCATCTCATAGAACCGCGGGGGCAGGTCCTTCTCCTCGATGCCGAACTGTTGTAACTCAGCGATCGTTCGCATATAGGCGTTGAAGTTTACTGTGCGGGATATACGCATGTGATCCTCCAGCGTGATAGATGGCATCGGTGCCAATACTAATACTAGGTATGCAAGAGCTAGGCCACTCAGAGCTGGGTAAGAGCACCGATGTGGGAGTGAAACGCGGGCATCGCTTACTACGGTATTTGTTACCGTTACAGGGGGGCTCTTGCGCTGTCCTAGTGTATTATCTACTATATATTTATACTTATATATATGATTATTACTATGAATACACACCACAATTAAGACACAGAGCCCCCCTGTAACAGTAACCAATAGCAAAAACTGGTAAGATTTACACGTTCAGGGGCGTAGTCGCGCGTAGTCACTGGATTTTCCTACGTAGACGCAATTGTTTTCGCAGATCTACTAGCTTCAATCGTTGAAGTGGATTTCGGAGCCGCAGTTGCCCTACGTCTTCGCAGACTCCCTAGCTCGGCCTTTATAGGCGCCTGGCCGAGCGCAGCCCGAAAGCATGGGGGGCAACTTGTTGCCCTTCAAACCAACCAGCCAGCTAGAAATGTTGGTGCCCGTGTGGCTAGTTGCTCGGCCAACTAGTCTTGAGCGGCGCAAAGCGCAAGGCACAAATATTTTCGACAAAGGCGAAAAAACCCTTGACCACAAGCGCCAATGTGGTAAGTATCTGTTGACCGTCATGGTGACGGTCACTCAAACCCCCGGCACAAAGCCGGAAGACAAAAGGAGCCGAAATGGCAATCAAAGTTCAGATTCTCACAACGCCGGAAAAGCTGGCGGAAGACAAGAAGGGTCACACCTTCATCCACTTCGGCGGCGACATGAAGCGCCGCTTTCAGGCTCTTGCGGTCGCCGCTGGCTACAACCGCAAGATGAACGATTTCGGGGTCGCTTTGTTCGAGCAGGCTCTGGCGCTCGCCGAGGCCGATTTCGCCGAGCAGACCAAGCCGGCGGAGGCGCCGACCGAGGCGCCCGCGGCCGACAAGCCCGCCGAGTAAGGCGGAATACAGGGGGGACGCGTCGGAGGGCGCGTCCCCTTTTTTTGAATCATTCAACATAGAAAGAAAGAAATCTTTCTACGTTGGAACCTCCGTAACCCCCCATAAAGAATTTCAACTGTGGGACCCGCAGGGTACCCCCCCTTCTAACAGCGCACAATTTTTTCAAACTTCCCAGACGGTTGGTTTGCGGAGTGTTCTTCACGGGCACAGTATACCGCCGGGCGGTGCCCGTTTCAACCCTTGAACCTGTAGCGAGCTCTCTACGAGTTTCAAACCTTGAAGCGGAAACAAAGACTCCAAGTTACAGCAAGCTGGCGCTTGGACGATCAAGCGGAGGGATGCAGACATCCCCGGCTTCGCCCAGTTTCAATCTGTGCTCGCGAGGCCGAGGCCATTGGCATAGGACCTGCATACCTATACTGCATAGCCACAAATGGCGCTTTCAGCCGAAAACAAGGAGGGCAGGGATGCCACAGTCAACGAAGCAAGCAGAAGGTGACAGCGCATTGCACGGGAAGGTTGGGACGTCGCAGGGCGACGCGGGCGGCCCCGGCTCCGAAGGCGGGTCGACCCAAGAGCTGCCCAAGGGGACGCCAACCGAGGCCAAGCTCAGCGAGAGCTTCAAGCCAAACGAGCCCGATCACAAGTCCGGCGTTGGCGACGACGGGAACCCCAACGACACGCTCTCGCTGGCGCAGGTCGAGCGCGCGGCGACCGAGGCCCTCCTGAGCCTGAGGCCCCAGCCGAGCGGCCTCGAGGTCCGAGGAGTCCTGAACCTTCTGGGCGAGAAGGACCCCGAAAACGACAAGGTCAAGGAGCAGTTCAAGTCCGCCAAGGACGCTGGCGCCAAGGCCGTCGAACTCCTGAACTCGACCCGCAAGGCCGAGGCCCAGACCGCCGGCCGGACGCAGGATTCCCACGCCCAGAGCGCCGAGGGCGGCCGCACGGCCGAGACGAGCCAGAAGACCTGAGGGAAGGGGTGGGAGGCGGGGTGGTCAATCCCCCAAGGCACACTCGAGGTAAGCACGATGCCTAGTTTCGGCGATATCATCTGGACCCGTCAGGACCCCAAAACGTGGAGTCTCACTAATCGGGTTCCCACGCCAGTTGATCCCGGGGGGATGACCCCCCGGGCCGCCGAACCCGCGCTGCGCGAGGCCGCGGCCAAGCTCTACGCCGACACTGGCAAAGCTGCACCAGATAGCGAGCGCGCTGACCCTTATCGGCGCCACGAGGTCAAGCTCAACGCTGCCAAACGCAAGGAGCATAGGGCGCGGCTCAAGGACTTCATGCGCAACTGGAAGAAGTCCGACCCAATGGAGTTTGATCCCGTGGATGGCATCGAGGAGCTGATGGCCGGCGGGATCATGTGGCACGAGGAGGATGGGTTCGGGTCGTACGTAAACAACCATATGTCCAAGAAGGACCGCGAGGCGTTTGTGGCCGCGGCCGACGCGTGGGGCGACCGGGTGGGTCTGTGGAAAGATGGGCAGTACGATCCCGAGGCGCCCGTCCGATATCGCGACGAGCAGCAACGGCGGCTCGAGCAAGAAGGACTACTGCCATGACGGAAGCCGAAGCTCGAGCGCTCACGGTCGGCGCGGCTGTCAAGGACAACGGTCCCGGCGTTGGCACCGTCCATGAAAAACACCTAGATTTCCTCTCGATCAAGTGGACGGCTCCGCTAACGCGAGTCGAGGGCCTCTCCACGTTTCTGTACGAGGACATGGAACTCATAAGCCCAGGGCCATAGAGGTGAGCGACGATGGGATACAAAACCCCAAAGGGAAACCCGATCAAGGGCAGCGAATGCAGCCCGAAGGGCAAGACCGTGGGCTTGGGGACCGGTCGGGGCAGAGCCCTCGTCGCGCAGAGCAAGAAGGCCCGCCCTCGCAAGTGAGGGCTGGGGGTGGGGTGGGAGGTCCGTCGAACGGCGGCCTCACAGGTAAAGCCGTCGATCTAATCGGCCAAGTAACCACATGGAAAAGAGCCTTTATTCTTCTCGCGCTCGGAGCCGGTACCCTGGCGGGGGCGCTCCTGTGGCGGAATCCCACGTGGGTCGAGGATGTGGCCAACACCCTTACGGGCCACAAGGCCGTGTTGGCGAATGCGGCCGAGATCGCGGCGGAGCTGCCCCGGCTTCGGCGGATTCTCGACGCGAGGATGGTCCTCGTACTTGCGGCCGACCCGGCCAGGAACGAGCAATGGCTGGTTGGCTACGACGTGGACCCCGCGTTTCAAGGGCGAATCCAAGAGCTGGTAGACAACCGGTGGAAGACCGTTATGCCCATGTTCACGGGCGACCAGAACGAGATGCTTGTTCGGATCATGGGCGGCGAAATTATCTGCACGACGCTCGAGAACGAGGTCATTCGGGTGGCTAAGTTGCTAGAGCTGACGTTGATTTGTGCGTCGGGCATTCCGCCGGGTCCAGAGGCCCTAGTCGGGTACGTGGCCGCGGGCTTCGTGTCCCCTGGGGACCGAGCTGAGCAAACGCGAGTTCGAACCATACTGCGAAAGTATGGAGAGGAGTGGGCGCAGTGAGCATTCACCGAGACTACTTCTTCGAGAACATCAAGTATTACCTATTCGTGACCATGAACCAGCAACAGGTAGACGGGTGTAACGTGTTCTTGGATTGGTACGACAACGAGAACCCTCCTCTACCGGAGAAGTACCACATAGACGACCGATGTCTTGCATACATTCTGGCAACGACGTACCACGAAACAGCCATGACCATGCAGCCGATCAAGGAATACGGTGGGCAGACGTACCTGAAATCAAAGCCGTATTATCCCTGGTTCGGCAGAGGTTACGTGCAGCTGACGTGGGAAGAAAACTACCGAAAGATGGACGCGAAGTTGGGCCTGCGGGGCGCGCTGATCCAAAACCCAGACCTGGCGCTCGACCCCGAGGTCGCCAAGAAGGTGATCATCACCGGGATGTACGACGGAGACTTCACAGGTAAGCGGCTCGGCCAGTTCTTTACGGAGTCGATCACCGACTGGTACAACGCACGGACCATTGTGAATGGCCACGATCGAGCAGGAGACATTGCAGGGTACGGGGAGAAGTTTCTCAACGCGCTAACGTGGATCTAAAGGGAGTGTGCCATGCCAAAAAAGAAGGGGAAGGGAACTGCCCCACCGAAGGGCAAGCCGCCGATCCCGCGTCGAGGAGCACCTATCGGGGAAGTCAAGAAGCCCCCGAAGGGCGTCATGTACTAGGCCATGCCAGCGAAGTCGAAGGCCCAGCAGAGGTTTATGGGCGCAGAGCTGGCACGCAAACGGGCTGGGAAGGGGACGAAGACTGGAATGTCTACATCTCAGCTGAAGGACTTCGCCTCTACCAAACACAAGGGGAAGGGGGGCAAGTAAGTGCTGCTCATCCAAGTTGTCGTCATTCTTATTGTCCTTGGGGTGCTGCTGTGGGCCGTGAACACGTACATCCCGATGGACGCGCGAATCAAGCAGATCATCAATGCGGTGGTGATCATCGGAATCGTGATCTGGCTCTTGCTGATGCTAATGTCAGCAGTGGGCCTCGTGAACTTTCCAGGGACACCTAGAGTATTGCCGTGACGTTCGAGTGGCCGTACTGTGCGAAGTGCAAACGTGGCGTCGAGAAGGTCGAGAGACGCTTGGATCTTTTCAGCGGGGCCGTGCTGTACATGGTGTACTGCCACGGTGACAAACAAACCCAGGTCGTCAACGGGCTCGACCTTCACGACGCTACTTTAATTTCGGTGAGCTGATGCCGAAACAACAACAGCAAAGTGCTCGAGATTTGCGTTTACAGCAACTGATGATGTTTATCAAGGCAAGGAAAGAACGTGAGGCCACGGAGCTTGGGGGATACCCGAGCGCGACGTTCAAGTTCCTTGCGGAAGACGAGGCCGCTAGGAGAAAGGAACCAGCTCCCCAGGCACCGCAGGAGCCCACAAAGGAGCCCGGGCCAGATATTTGGCCGGTAGAAACGCCGAGGGAGACGCCAAAGGAACCCGAGCCGCTCGCGGCCATGTCCATGGTGCCAAAAAAGAAGTCGCTGCTTGCGAAGGCTCCAGTGGCCCTTGGGGCCGGGTACGATCCGGAGAAGTTTGTGGATGGTCTAACGAGAAGGGGATTTTCGCCCGCGGAGGCAGCGGCCGTCGCGGGGAACGTGCATGTGGAATCGAGCTTTTATCCGGGGATCAAGTCGAGTGTGCCGGGCGAGAATAGCCACGGGTTCATGCAGTGGAATGGGCCACGGCTGCGGGGGCTCCAGAACTTTGCGAGCGCGACGGGAAGGGACTGGCGGGACCCGGAGGCACAGCTTGACTGGATTGCGCTCGAGAGGGACGGCGGCTCGGAGCGATTTGGAGGGACAAACGAGAGGGGTAGCTACGAAAGGGCATTCGGTAAGGGAGGCACGCCGGGTGAGTTGGCCGTGCGGGTAGGAAGATTCGTGGAGAGACCACTTGATATCGGGGCGACGGCGGGCATGAGGGCACGGATTGCGGAGCGCCTGTTGCGGGATAAGAGTCTGTAATGAGTAGACACCTAGATTACCGGGATCTTGAGCCGATCGAGAGGCGAGTCGCTCTTATGAGGGCGGCTGGCATGTCGGAGGCTGTAATCGGGCGGTTCCTCGATACGGACTACATGACCGTGAGCTACATACTCAAGCGTCCAAGAGTCGCGCGGTTCTTGATTGCGCTTGAGTCAACGTTCGTGCAGGACCTCAGGGAGAGTTCAAAGCATCTTGATAAGGCCATAATGAACTCAGCGGATCGGGCGTTCACGGTTGAGAAGGAAGTCATGGAGCGCCTGTTCGAGAAGGCCGATGATGTACGAGCACAACTGGGAGCGGCGTCGACGGCGCAGGACATACTTGATCGCGCTGGAAAACGCGCGCCGACGAAAGTTGTCGGGGAAATGGTACATACAATTGATGCGGAGGCTCTCGCCCATGTGGCGGGGGTACTTCAAGAGGCTCATGCGCACCGGATCATAGACGTGACGGAGAACGGGAATGGCAAAGAAGGCAGCAACGGCTTGGCAGGGAAAGAGACCGCCGAGTAAAGCGCAGAACTTGTTCATCAAGATGGTACGCGCTTTGCCGAACCCGAAGAAAGGGGGGAAGAAGTGAAGACCCTCAACAAGACCAGACACGTCGAGTTGAAGTACCCGCGCGATACGCCGAGGATCTCGAGGAAGCGGCTGTGGATGGACAGGAGTGAGCTCAGGAAGGATCCGCAGGCGACTCTCGAGGGATCGAAGGGGATCATTGATCAAAGGATGACCGTGGGTCGCCAGACGCCCGAGCTGGGGCAAACGGCTTACGGGGACTTCGCGGACCTGGTGAACCGAGCCGGCCGCGTAGGGATAAGGAGGATCTGAGATGAACAAGAGGCCCGAGGACGAAGTCAAGGACGAGGAGCTTTCGGAAGAGGAGCTCGAGCAGCTGAAGGAAGATCTGGAGGACGAGGAGGAAGCCGACGAGGGCAAGTAAGTTGCCCGTTCAAAAATTGAAACGCTATGTTTGCTAGCGACTTCGAGCAGGCCGAGTACGCCTCACAGACCGGCGATAGTAGTCGTCGGAGTGAGGAGGTTCGGCTGAATCTGCGGATGCAGGCCCAGCGATCAACGTTCCTGATGGCCAAGGCGTTCGTGGGCTTCCATGATCTCACGCCGACGTTGCATGGGATCATGTGCGGATGGATCGAGGGCCCTAGCACACGGAAGCTCGGCCTAGTGCCGCGCGACCATTTGAAGACATCCGTCTGGACCATTGCCGATACCGTGCGGCTTATTGCCGCGAACCCGAATATCCGGTTGCTCATCGCGAATGAAACCGCCACGAACGCGAGCCACTTCCTTCGGAGGATTCAGGCCGTGTTCGAGAGAGCCACACTTTTCAGGTGGTTGTTTCCTGAGCTGATCCCCGATATCGGGAAAACGAAATGGTCCGAAAGCGAGATGTTGGTCCCGAGGACCAAAGACTACCCTGAAGCAACAGTTGAGGTTATGGGCGTCGGTGGAGCGGTCGTCTCCCGACACTATAACATGATCAAGCTCGACGACCTCGTGGGCAAGGAGGCTAGCGAGAGCGTCGACGTCATGAAGAAGACGATCGACTGGTACCTGTACTGCGAGTCGTTGCTCGAGAAGCCCATCGACCCGATTCAGACGTATGGAACTCGGTGGACCCACCGGGATTTGTACGCGTGGATCATGGAGCACGAGCGTGACATTGACATCTTTCATAGGAAAGCTGTTGCGAAGGACGGAACTACCCTCTGGTCCGAGAGGTTCCCGCTTAACGAACTCCTGCGTATCAAGCATAAGATTGGGAACTTCAAGTTCAGTTGTCAGTATCAGAACGAACCATTTGACCCCGAAAGCCTCACGTTCGACCCCGGGTGGCTCAGGTATTTCGAGCTCGAAGGGTGGGAACAAGATGGCGAGGGGACCGTAAGTCTGCGGATGGTCGGTCAACCGAAAGCTACGAAGGTTGTGCCGTGTATCTTCGTGGACCCCGCAATCAGCGAGAAGAACTACGCCGCGCGTAGTGCTGTCGTGTGCGCCGGCCTCGATGAAGTCGAACGAGTCATGGTGTTGGAGGCGTGGGCTGATCGGTGCCAACCACTCCGGATGATCGACAAGATATTCGAGATGGCGGCGAGGTGGGATCCAATTGCGATCGTAGTAGAAGGAGTGGCGTACCAAAGGGCTCTTAAAGGCTTCATCGAGGCCGAATGTATGCGGCGGGGACGGTGGCTCAACGTGCGCGAAGTTCGCCCGGGCAGCAAGGAAGGGAAAGAGACTCGCATCCGCGGCTTGCAACCGTACGCCGAGCGGGGACGCCTTTGGATTCGGAGATCAACCTGTCAGGTACTGATCGAAGAATTTGAGGCGTTTCCGCTGGGCGATACGGTCGACGTGCTCGACGCCCTTTCGTACGGCCCGCAAGTCTGGGTTAGCCCCGACACAGACAAGGACATGCGTCGTGCAGAACCGGACGACGAGCAACAGCCGCGCTACGAAGGAATATGTAGTGCAACGGGATATTGATCGCTTTTGGCCTTGTATAACCCTCTCAGCCTCCCTCCGGTCCGGCGGGGGGGTGGGGTGGCGCGGACTGTAAGAGGAGCGACTGATGCCGACGACTGTTCGAATCGCTGTCTTTTCTACCGACCCGATATCTAGCTCCGAAAACAACGTCGATTCCGTCACGCAGACCCAAAACAGTCGCCACGAGCACTGGTCGATCTACGGCGGGATGGACGTGGTTCGCTTCTACTGGCCGCTAGATGGCGAAATGAACCTCTTTCTTCAAATCTGGCAGCCCCAGCCCGCCGTGAACGAATCGACCTTCCGAATCACATTCCCAGGTGCCACCGGCGTGCTGGGGTGGGAATGCGTGATTCCCTTGGTCGGCAAGGTCCCGCTTATGCTCCGCAAACCAGCCACAACGGACATCATCGAGGTCGCTGCAGATCCGTTCTCGGTTGAAGTTGAGGCAATATACTTCTAATGGACAACAACCCTTCCAAGGCCCCCGCTGCCGCCGAAACCCAAAAACAGGCTCTTCGCGACTCTGATCCGGCCGCGAAAGTGCTGTTCACCAAGATGTTTGAGCAGCATTTCCTTCGCCCAGGAATGGGCATAAGCACCCAGACTTGGGACCCGATGACGGGCATCCGCCGCCAGCAGCAGCGCAGGATGGCAGAGGGCGCCACAGCCAAGGAGCGTATGCGCCTCTTCGAGTCAATCGGCGGTGATCGCGAAGGCATGGAGAAGGTCTTTGCACGCGCCTACACTTCACCAGAACGGGCGTTCATGCTCGTAGGGAAAGGATAGCGATGGGAACACAAGCCTCAGGTCTACTTGGTAGCAGTGGAGTTTCTCAGACGGCCATGGACCAGCAGTTCCAGGCCCAGTCGCCGACCCTAGTCGGCGGCCGAGAGGGCGAGTCGGGCATGATGGGTGCCCTGTCGCGGGGCATGGACAAGGCCAAGATGGTCTCGAGCTTCATGGGTGACAACGAGCAGGAGCGAATCGCCAACCTGAAAGCCTTCACGGCCCTAACCAAGGACATCGGCGGCGTGACGACCGCGCTCTCGCAGTCGACCCTCATGGATCGTATCATGAAGGAGGGCACCAAACCGATGACCACGATGGGCGGTGAGGGCGGCCCATCGGGGGGAATCGCAGCGATTCCCAAGACGTTCGATCCCGCGATGGCTCAGGGAATCATGAGCCGTCTTGGCTTCAAATAGGAGGAACAAATGGGCCGCGCACTAAAGAACACCCGCCGTGGTGGAAACACCCAAAAGAAGCCGCCGAAGGTCAAGTAAGTGTCCGCTCTCTCAGGGGTCATTCCAGGCGCTCCGGTCCACCTGACTGCGGATGACCGGAAGTGGCTTTCGCAGTATCTTGCCAGTGAACTGGAGGAGGCATTACAAGTACATGAGCTTAAGCTCGAATGGATCGACGAATCCAATCGCCTCTATCTGGGTGACCCCCTTACCTCGAGAAAGACGTTTCCGTGGGACGGCGCTGCGAACCTAGTAATCCCTTTGGTTGGCATCACTGTCGATTCGATCGTCGCCCGCATTATCAACACAATCTTCGCTGTGCAACCGTTCTGGTCGGCACAGGCGCTGATCAAAGACCTCGAGCCCGTCGTCCACCCCCTGCAGGACTTCATGGAGTGGTCCCGCACAAACGAGCTTGACCTGTATGCTCAGGTTCGCTCTTGGATCGTTGAGGTCGTGAAGCACGGGTGGGGCTACCTCAAGATCTACTGGGAATCCTTCACACAGCGAGGCTTCGCAATCGAGCGAGGTGCAGCGCGCGCGAAGGATCGAATCATCCGGCGCCCCCAGATCCAACATGTCCTTCTGGCCGATATCATTTGCCAGGCGGGCATCGAGGACGAGCTCAATCAGGCCGAGTGGATCTCTCATCGCATTCGGCTCACAGATGGGCAGCTGCGGTGGCGCAAGCATGACCAGGTCTACACAGAGGTCGACAAGATCCTCGCCCACAAGGCAGAGATGACCCCGATGGAGGAAAAGGTTCTTGAGAACGAGCTCGAAAAGGAGGCCACTCGTCCTCGAGACAAGCTCAACACCCTCTACGAGATCTATGCTGATCTTCCTGTTGGCGGCAGTGATCTTCCTGTGCCGATAATGCTCACCTGGCACCACGAGACCAAGACCATCGCTCGCTGCGTGTACAACCCCGACATCATGGGCCGTCGTCCCTTCAAGAAAGGCAAGTTCATCGACCGAGAAGGAAAACGAGATGGGCTCGGTATCTCACGTCAACTTTGCCTCATCCAAGAGGAAATCTCCACGCTCCATAACCAGCAAGTCGACAACGCCACCCTTGCCAACACGCGATGCTTCGTTGGAAGGCGAGGTGTTGTTAGAAATGGAACTCGTGTTTGGCCGGGAAGATTTCTTACCGTGCCGGACCCCGCACGGGATATTGTTGCCCTCCAGATGGCCGATGTGTACCCCTCGATGCGCCAACTTGAGACATCTTGCCTTGCGTACGCTGAGCGGCGATCGGGTATTGCTGACTATCAGCTTGGTCGAGAATCTAACGTTATGGGGAACAGGGCAACAGCAACTGGAACCCTCGCCCTCATCCAAGAAGGAAACCGAAGATTTGACCTGAACGTCCGCGACATTCGCGACTGTCTTGGGGGAGTAGGTAAGCAGCTTCTGCTGCTGAATGCCCAGTTCCGGCCCTCGGGCATGGCGTACTTCGTCAAGGGCCAGGATGGGGAGCTGATCGAGAACGTCCTGAACCTGCCTGACGAGTTCATAGCTGATGGCATTGGGATGGAGCTAACTGCTTCGACTGCGACGATTAACCGCGAAATCGAGAAGCAGGGCCTCATGTCAATGATGGGAACTCTGACCCAATACTATCAGCAGCTCATCCAGATCAGTGGCATTGCGATGAATCCTCAGACGCCGCCACCCGTGCAGCAATTGGCCTTGCAGATGGCCGACGGTGCTCGGTACCTAATGTCGATGATCGTTCAGACCTACGAGATCCGGGCCGTCGACACCCTACTGCCGCCGAGCCTGGCCGACCAATTGGAGGCCGATTCGAATGCCAACCCACCGCCTGGAGGACCTCAAGGAGTCCCTGGACAGAATCAGAACGGAGCCGGAGTGGCAAACCCTGTGGGAGTACCTCCTGGAGGCCCGCCAGGGATGCCTCCTCCAGCTGCTGGATAGCCAGTCGTGGGAGGAATTCCGAGAGAAGCGAGGCGAGATAGCTGCACTTAACCAGTTCATCGAGTTTGGCGATGTACTACTAGAGCGCCTGGAACAGGCGTACGTAGAGGCACAGAATGATAGACAAAGATTCAGAGGAGACGGAGGATACTCAGGACGAAGCAACGGAGAAGGAAGCTGACGTAAAGTCAGAGTCCGACCGCATTGCTCGCCTGGAGGCCGAAAACCAGGAAATGCGTGGTGTCACGCAGCGCAGTCTCGAAGAGGCTGCTGCGGCGCGGGGCCAAGTCAGCGTGATCCTGGAGCAGATCCAGCGTGCGGCCAACGCTGGTAATGTCGACGCCCAGAAGCAGGTCAAGTCGCTTCGGGACAAGTTCGACGAGGACCCTGTCGCTGCCATGAACGAGCTGGTGACGCTCAGGGTGGGGCCAATCGTGCAGGAGTACTTCGGACGCACGGCTGATACGGAACGCGAAGCGGCCCGGCAGCAGCACGGCAAGATGTTCGACAAGTACGCCGACGAGATCGACGAGTTCATGCGCGACATGCCGCTGGACGTGAAGGCAAAGCCTGGATCGTACACGGCTGCTTTGAAGTACGTGCGCTCCCAGCATCTGGAAGAGGAAGTTGAGGAGGCACGTAAACAAGAACGAGAGCGTGCTTCGCAGCCAGAAGGCGCCAGCTTGGCTGAGACAGAAAGCCGCAAGTCGCGGCCGGTCTCGCGTGAGGAGCGTGAGATCATGAAGGCGTTCGAGATGACCGAGGACGACTGGTCCAAGTGGGGAACAGCCGACGGGACCCGTCCTCGCAAAGAGAAGGGGCGCAGTAAGGCGGCGTAATGGGAATCGAATTCGTCAAGGACGAGGCGGACAAGAGGATGGCCGCAGGCATCTACGATCCGCTGCACGTCGAAGGTAAGGACCCTCGATTCCACTATCGGTGGATTCGAAAGGAACGGCTCAACATGGCTCGCAAGCGCGACTTCCTCGGATACGAGATCGTCGGCGACGGGCCAGAGTCGGGCGTGTGCAAAGACAACACGCCCATGAAGGCAGGCGAGAGTGTGGTGGGGGCGGTGGAGGTCGGCGACCTGGTGCTCGCGCGGATTCCGAAGGAGCTGCACGAACAATACAGGGCACGGAACAAAGCCAAGATCGACGCTCTGGCAACTGGCGTATCCGCGAGCTTCAAGGCGGCGGTAGGCGGCGGCCGGGCGTACGAGGAGCACAAGGACGTTCCGGGCTACGCGGGAAGCGTGGAACGGGGCGACGTGGACCTGGAGGATCTGCGATGAGACAACTTGAGCAGCAGATGACCGTGTCGGGCAACAGTCCCCACACGCTCACGTTTCCAGAGGCTGCATCCCAGACGTTCGAGGTTGGTGCCCCTGTGGTACTCTCGGCATCTGGGACCGTGCAGGAAGCCGCGACAGGGGCCGCGTCTGTCGTCGGCGTTGCAGCCGCAAACGCATCGGGCGTGACCGGTAGGGGTTGCCCGGTGTGGATCGCCAACGACGATACGCTGTTCGGCGTGTCGATGCCAGGTGGCGTGCAGGCCGACATCGGCAAGCTCGTTACCATCCGGAAGACCGGCGCCCTGTGGGACGCCAATCGCGCCGTGGTCGGGACCTTCCTGGTCATGGAGATCGGGCAGTCGCTGCCCCCTGGACAGGTGATCGCGCGAGGCAAGTTCCTCGAGAGCGCGACTCAGCTGGGGAAGGCGGCGTAAGCGATGGTCAACGTAACAGGTGCATTCAGTCACCTTCTCGCCCCAGGGCTCCGCAAGGTCTTCTTCCAAGAGCTGGAAGCGCGCCCTGCAGAGTACAGCAGGATTGCCAACCAGGAGAAGTCTTCCAAGGCGTACGAGGAAGACCTCGAGGTTGGCGGCTTGGGAAGCATGCCCATCAAGCCAGAAGGCCGGGGCATCGTGTACCAGGACTTCCGGCAGGGCGGGAAGAAGCGCTACACGCACATCACGTACGGGCTGGGCTTCCGTGTCACCCTGGAGATGATGGAAGACGACCTGTACAACGTGATGAAGAAGAACACGCGCGAGCTGAGCAAGGCTGGTAGCAATGCTCGCGAGGTCGCGTTCTTCAATATGCTCAACAACGGCTTCACCACCGAGTTCGGGTTCCCGAAGTTCGGCGTGAACGAGCCGCTGTTCAGCAACGCCCACACCAAGCTCGGTGGGGGAACCGGATCGAACCGGGCGGCGACCGACGCAGACCTCTCGCCCACTTCCCTGGAGGCTGCGATCATCTCCTTCGAGTCCCTGACCGACGAGATGGATATCCCCGTGGTCATCAAGCCGAAGCTACTGGTCGTAGGGCCGCAGCTGAAGATGACTGCTCGGGAGATCCTGGGCTCGGAGTTCCGGCCGTACACCTCGAACAACGAGATCAACGCGTTGCGCGAGGAGGGCCTGGACTACATGGTCGGGCACTACATCGTGGACCCGGACAGCTGGTTCCTGCTGGCTGGCAAGGGCGACCACGACCTGAACTTCTTCGAGCGCCAGGCCGTTCGGTTCCAGAACGGAGACGACTTCGACTCCGGCGACGCGAAGTTCAAGGCTTTCCAGCGCTTCTCGACGGGTGCTGGCGAGTGGCGCGGAGTCTACGGCTCCCAGGGGGCCTAAGGGAGGCCAACATGCCACTTGGCAATCTGTATCCACGGCTCGTGAGCACGTATGGGTCCGACAAGCAAAAGAGCGGACTCGGTGTGTTCGGCGTGCTCACGACCTGTGGCACTCTGTCCTTCTCTACCCCTGCGGGTGATTTCTGGATCTACCTGAATGGCACAGGTCCAGTTACCCCCATGTGGGGAGGGTACAGCGAGGTCATGACCAACCCCGGCGGAGGTGTTGCGCTGGGAACAGCAGTAGCCATCACCCCGACCGAGCTCGATCGAGTCGAGGGTATCACAGTGCTTGGGTCTGGACGAGTCTCAGGCGCTGCGGTGATCCAGGGACCAAAGCCGGCCCTGGGTCTGATGAGGAACAACGGGCAAGACATCGTCTATCTGTTCGCTCTCCCGAACGGGGACCTGCGGATGGGTAGCGAGGCCGAGTGGCTCGCGGGAGCTGGTGGGACCCTTGTGGCTACTATTGCTCCTTCGGGTTTCGGGGATACTCGCCGGGAAGGCGCGAGCCTCTTGGGGAGCAATACCCGCCCGGATACCTACAACGGTGTGGTCATCGCGTCTAGCGGGGCGCGGGGTGCAGGGCTCCTCCTGGCCTCTGGCGACCACAAGGCCGTAGTTGCGATGTCAGCGGACACCGCAACAACTCTGAAGTTCGAGCAGGCACCTGCCTGGCTCGCGGCAGCGTAATGGACGAGCGGTACCGCATAGAAATCGAGCACACTGGGGAGTGTTGGGAGGTGCGGTTTCCGCAGCTGGTGGGTTGCGTCGGTCGTGGATTCACAGTAGAGGAAGCGATTGACGCAGCCCGCTTTGCACAAGAGGACCATCTACTTAGATTCGCAGACGCACAGAGGTGGGGTGAACAGTGTCGTTGAAGCTAGCATCTTTGCCTCGGTTGCGACGTGAGGACGATCTTCTTCAGTGGGCACGCGAGCTTGTTGACGTTCTGGAGCGAGTCATTCTGGAGATCGACAAGACTCTCGAAACGAAAGTTGACAAGCCATGAGCCTAGGTGAAGTTGGGAGCGATTACCCGGGACCCGTATTTCCTCGAAAGGGAGAGGAGTGGTTCGAGTGCTACATTTGCGGGTTTGACTTCCCGATGAGCGAGTCTCGTCGCCACTACAAGAGCCAGCGACTGGTCGATGCGGCTTGTGATGACGAAAAGACTCATTCCGACTACATGGAGGAACTTGACGTTCCGAAGGAAGGACCGATCGAGAACGAGCAGCCAGTTAGCTGCCAGGGTCCAGCCGTGGATGACAACTGGTACGGCGGGATCTGGTACGAGATGGAGTGGTACGGGACCGGCGACCCGTGCGAAAGGAAAGACTGATGGGCGCGATTATTGAGCGGTCAGTCAAGAGAGGCAATGTCCTAAGCTTCGATGAGTCCTACAGACTGGGGTACAAAAGTGCATGGGCAAGCGAGGTCGACGCGGACTTCGACATCCTCTTTAACGCGTGGAACTTTGGCCTTGATGGCACAATGGCTCTTGCTGACGGCAGCGTCACTAGCCCTAAGCTTGCTGGCAACTCTGTTACCGAGCCCAAGATCGCAGCCGGCTCGGTTACGGATGGTAAGATCGTTTCGGTCTCGTGGTCAAAGCTAACGGGCGTTCCGGATCTGTCGGCCAGCGGCCCTGCGGGCGGCGTGTTGACGGGAACGTACCCGAACCCCGGGCTTGCGGATCACGTCGTCAACGAAGACAACCTTGTCAATGAGGCAGTCACGGCTACGAAGATCGCCGACGGCGCGATCACAAGCCCGAAGCTCGCAGCCGGTGCTGTAAACTTCCCGTCTATCGGTAACGGCGAAGTTGGCCGCATCAAGATCTCGGCTGACGCGTGGCTGTCCCCGATACCTGTCGCCGGTGACGTCGGGAAGGTTCTAACCGTAGCGGCTGGCCCCACGCTGCAGTGGGTAGCTGGCGGCGGTGGAGGCGGAGCGCCAACGGGACCTGCTGGCGGCGATCTTACCGGGTTCTATCCGAATCCTTTGATCGGCCCTGGTCGGGTTACCAACTCGATGATCGCCACGGTAGACTGGGCGAAGGTAACTGGGGCTCCGACCTCGTTCCCGCCGTCAGGGTCTGCTAGCGGGTCGTTGTCGGGCGTGTACCCGAACCCCAGCCTGGCGCTGAGTTCGGTGGGCCAGACGCAGATCGTGAACGGTGCGGTCGTACGAGCCAAATGCGCGGCGGATTGCTGGCTGCCCCCGATCCCGACTGTCGGAGATACCGACAAGGTTCTGACGGTGCAGTCGGGGCCTGTGCTTGCGTGGATCACACCGGCGGGTGGGAGTGGCGGAGCACCATCGGGACCCGCTGGCGGAGACCTCGGCTCGACCTACCCGAATCCTACCGTCGTCAAGGCGAGTTCGGGCTTCACGGTGTCAGCGGGCTCGGTGGTGCTGCCAAGCACCGACCCGAACACGCTTGTCTGGGGCTCGCGCACGCCGAGAGGTCGCCTGTATCACAATCCCACCGCCGACGTACTGGGCTTGCGCGTCAACGCGACGCAGGCGGGTGTCGCGGACAACGCCGCCCTGGCAGGCTGGAACCTGCGCTTCAACCTGACGCTCGGCACGGACGCCTTCTCGATCGACCGCACGCAACCGAGTGGTGGCGGTGGGGCCGCGACAGGCTCGCTGCTGACGGTCGACGGCACGGGCACGCTTGCCATCAAGAACGCTCTTACGGTCGCACTCCCGACCCACGGTGCCGCGACGGGCGGCATCGAGATGTATGCGCCCACCAGCTCGCCCTCCCGCCTCCGCATCGGCAACAACACCCCCGGCAACTTCCAGATCTACTCGAACGTCCAGATGAACAACGTGCTGGACGACGCCACGAAGCCTGGCCTGGCGTGGCTGTTCGATGCACCCGCTCGCGAGTTCGGCTTCTACTCGACGCCGGCTGGGGCGAACGCATCGTGGAACTACATGTGCGCCATCACCCCTACAGGCATCGCCCTGCCGACTGCGGGCGCAGCGGTCATAGTGGGTCCCACGGCAACGAAGGGGCGCATGCTTGGGCATGCGACCACGGATGGGGTTCTGGAACTGACCGCGAACATGTCGATGAATGCGGCAGGGGTCCGGGCGCAGGACACGCCGGCGCTGCCGTCATGGATGGCGCGGCTCAATACCTTGACGGATGCGTTTGAGGTCTGGCGCTCTCCACCCGGCTCGGTGACGTTGGGGAACGTGCTAAAGGTCGCGGCAGCAGGCGACCTCTCCTTGGGAGCTCCGATCCAGACGCAGATCAGCACGACGCAACCTGGTCCTGCTACGTTTCTCTACTGCAACAATGCCTACGCACCGCAGGACGCTGCAAAAGCCTCGCTAACGATGGTCATGGATTGCGCGGTGACGCCGAATCCAGGGTTCTATTTCTATTTCCGCACGCTCGGTGGGGCAGCAGCCATCGGCACCCAGATCGCGCAGATCAATTCCGGGGGCAACCTTATCATCAGTGGACCAACCGGCCAGAAGTCCACGGGTACCACCTGGAGCAATCCTTCTGACCGGCGAATCAAGGACGAGATCGAGGACTACACCGCGGGCCTCGCAGAGATCTTGGAGCTCCAGCCACGCACCTTTGTCTATAATGGCAAGGGAAATTCTACCTCGGGATTGCGTGGCTGGGGCTTCATCGCAGACGAAGTGGAGCCTGCCATGCCGATCATGGTCGGTACGACGGCTGTGCGGCTCGAGGAAGACGACGAGGAACTAACGGACATCCAGACGGTCGACCAGTCGAACCTGATCCTTCTGCTCGTCAACGCGGTGAAGGAACTGACGAATAGGGTCGTGGCCTTGGAGGCGAGATGATCGAGAAAGTCATACGCGCTAGGCGAGAACAACTCGTCGATCTCTTGAAGAACCTAGGGAAACAGGAGGAGGAGCTTGTAGGCCAACTGGATGCAGTTAGGACTCAAGCACACCGAGTCCAGGGCGCCCTAGCTCTCTGCGACGAGCTGTTGAAGGAGAACGCAGATGAACGTCCAGACCTACGGGGATCTGAAAACGGAAGTGGTCAAGAGACTGGGGAACCGCCAGGACCTCTCGACCCGGGTGGACCAATGGTTGATGGACGCGTTCACGGAGCTGACACAGGCACCGAAGGCTAGCTTTCGGGAGCTTGATGCTCTGTATGAGTTCGTCGCCCCAGCCAACGGGCCTCGAGTAGCTGTCCCCGCAGACTTCTGGTTCATCCTGTCGCTCCGCGATCCCACGAGGAAGCTCGACCAGGTTCACTGGCAGGTGCTCGATCGTACGTATCGGACACTGGGGATTCCGACCCGGTTCGCGCGATACCAGGACAACCTAGAGCTCGATCCGATCCCCGCGCAAGATCACCAGATGATCATGCGGTACCGCCGCCGGCTGCCCAAGCTGGTGGACGGGATGGCGATTCCGCTTGAGCGTGAGTGGCACGAGATCCTGGTGGTTCTCACCGTGGCCAAGGGCCTAGAGGCTCTGCAACGATTTGAGGAGGCTCTACCGTACAAGGGAGCTGTGGATGCTGCGTTGGGGCAGAGGCAGGACAACCCGCTGCTGGAAGACGATGGATACGAGACGACCATCGGCGTCCGGTT
>CAYQYP010000611.1:0-2667 GCA_964421755.1 uncultured Acidobacteriota bacterium | reverse complement strand
CCGAAATTGTCGACGGCAGCTCCTTGACCGGTCGCTCAGCCGCTTCGCGGCTAAGTCGCTCCCGGCTCTGTGGGTGCCAAACTGGCCGCGCCTGCCTCCGGGGGTGCGCGGGGCTTGGATTTTACTAAGCTAAACGCTTTCTAAAGACGCGGTCCAAAATCGATCGTAAGCTGCTTCCCGGAAGCCTCGAATCGTGTAACTAATTGATAGTAAACGGACTGTCCAGGTCCGACCCAATGCTGGTAAGTTAAGCAAGTATTTGCAAATTATATAGTTACAGGCGGGGTAGCTTGATTCTGGCGGGTTTGCCGAGGTTGACTCTCGCACAGGTGCGGTGAGCGCTCGGCGGTCGTGCCCGTGAGGCACTTAGCTGAGAAGAGAAGGACATCGCCGTCCGGGTGGACATCAGGGGCGCTCTCAGTTGTCGGGCGCGCGGCCGGTCAGTCGGCGCCGGGGCGAGAGGGCTGGATCAAGGTCGCAGGGTTGCTGCTTGCAGCTCCGGTCGTAATCGTTCGTCGGGTGGGTCGGCGGGTACCCGTCGCCCGCGTCGCTTGATTTCCAGCCCTCGCGCTTTGCGGCGATACTCCTGCTGCTTGCGGGAAAAGCTGCGACCGGGCTTGATCCGCACCTTGTGACGCGCGCAAAACGCGACATAGCCGGCATACAGCCGCTCGAACGGCTGCGCGTCGGGCCGGCCAATCCAACCGAAGAAGACGCGGGTCTCGGTCAGGCTCCGGGTGAAGCTGAGGATGGCGACACCGCTGGAGGAGGAGCCGGAGGCCTCGAGCATGGCCAGGCGGATCAGGCAGACCGCGATCATGTGGACGGTCAATTCCTGCTCGAAGGTTTCCGGGGAGGCGCAGTGCCAGTGGAGGGCCTTCATGGTGCGCTTGAAGTCGCGATAAAAGGTCTCGATATCCCAGCGCTTGTGATAGATCTCGGCCAACTCGGCGGCCGGGTACTGGTCCGGATCGAGCAAGGACGTGACCAGGCGGCGAGGTCGGAAACCGTCGCGGTAAACGAAGATCACCCGCACCGTCAGGCTCTGGCCCTGGGATTCAATCCGACACAAATAGTCGGAAGGCCCGAGTCCGTTCAGCACTCTGGGGCGGCCCGATTTCTTGATGGGGATCAGGAAGTGGGCCAGGCGATGGCGGACCAGCAGGAAGGCGGCCAGCGAGTAAAAGCCGTTGTCCAGAAGCACGAGGTCGGCCTTGCGGATCCCGGGAAGCAGGGCGCGCAGCAGTTCGTGATCGGAGGTCTTGCAGGGGTCGAAGGTGTAGCGGAAGGGGGCTCGGCTCAAGACATGGAACAGACAGGCGAACTCGACGGTGATGGCACCGAGGCCCTTTTTACCTTTATGGGCGCCGAAGCGTTTGTAGAGGGCCTTGGTCTCGGGCAGGTTCAGGGCGGTGTGGTCAGCGGCCAAAAGGCGCAACCCGCGCCAGCGGAGCTTGCTGGTGCGGGCGGTCAAGGCGGCCACCAGCCGTCCCCAGAGCCAGCGCAGACTGCCGAGGGGAAAAACGCTTTCGGCCCTGGCAGAAGGCGGGCGCGGAGACCGACCAGCCCAGCGGCGCGGTGACCACCCGTAGAATCTCATGCAGGCTGTTCTGGCCGGCGTGCAGGGAAACCGCCAGCATCAGCCACAAGGTCCGCAGCGTGCCCAGTTTGCGTTCGCGCCGGCACTCGCCCCGCTGTCGCCGGCGCGCCTGCAAATCCAGGACGCGGGCGGCCATCAGCCACTGAATGAGCAGTTCCATATCGGGGGCGGTCATGGCCGGGCCTCCGGCGGGATGGCCTCGAAGGTGGCCTTGGCGGTTTGCCGCACCAGTTGACCGGCACGGGCCTTCTTGGCCAGGGCGCTGGACAGGGCGTCCCGGTCGGTGGCTCGGCCAAAGCGCCGGGCCAGTTGATCGACCACCTCGTTGACATGCATGGGACGAGCGGCTTCAGTCAGTAGGACAAGAGACAAATCCACCAGAGACTGACGTCTCCGTCCGCGGCGGGGGGCTGGTTCGGGTTCCTTTCCGGTCCTTCCTGACATTTGCCTGACGGCCTTCAATTGTAGTTCCAGACTGAGCTCCAGCACCCGCAAGGCGACTGCCTCGATGTCCTCATGGTTCATGGGATACCCTCCTTGTTATGTCAGTACTACAACAGTCTGACATACTATTACGTACGTAACAAGCAAAAAAGAGGGGTGCGAAGAAAAAAAGGGTGGACTCCGGGAACGGACTGGTGGGTCCGCAGGTCATGCGGGGTGGGAAAACCACGAACCGGGTGGACTGACAGGCTGGGTATCGGGGGTTTGGAGGACGGAAGACAGCGGAACGGTAACGATCGCGTGATCAGCTAATTACCGCGTATCTTAATGGCATTGGGTCCGACCCAAATGTCACCAGAGGTCCCTACCCGCCATCCAAGGACACCCCGGGCAGCCCTCGCACGTTGCTGCTCTTTGATACTCTGACCGGCCAATTGATCCGAAAAGTGGATATCTCGTTGGTTAATACGAACGAGTCGAGAGGCAAAGTAAAGCAGGTTTCATTCGTCGCCCAAGCGATAGCTGTTTCTCGTGACGGACGGATGGTCGCGGTTGCTGAGACCAGAGACGATCGGGAGGGATTGGTCCACATCTTTGACGCCCGGACTGGAACCGAATTAGCC
>CAYQYP010000610.1:0-1739 GCA_964421755.1 uncultured Acidobacteriota bacterium | reverse complement strand
CTCGGCCGACACCGGGATCTGGAGTTCGTCGACCTCAGTCTCACCAAAACTATTTCGCACGGTGACGCGAAGCTCGGAATTCGGGGGAGCGCTTTTGACCTGTGCTTCGGCGCCGGACGGAGTGGAGACTAGCGGTCCGAGTTCCGCCGCCGGTTCCCTATGAGCGGCCCAGACAACGGCGCGGGCAACCAAAGCCCAGAGGTAGTCATGATAGGGATAGTCCAAGCCAGTCTCAAAGACGCTCTTGATGGCGGGAATCATCCCTTTTTCACGGTAGCCAAGTGCCACGATGCGGCCTTTACCGTAAGAACGAATTGCCAAAACCGGATGCCCCCCTGCTGTCTGCAGGAGCACCTGTGATCCAGTCGTGACTGTCGATGCCGGCACTTCCAGCTGAGTCCAGGGGAAAGCCTCCCAGGCGATTCCCCGCGTGATGTAATGAGCGCCGGTTGGTTCCCATCGAGACGTGTCGACGTCATCATCCGGATTCTTCCTCCCATCGACCGAGGAAGCAGAGCGGATTAGGGGAGAAGGATCCCAGACAGCGCCGTCGGAATTATTCGGTTCAAACAGAACCAGCCCGGCGCCCTCCTCAACGCGTCGTCGAATCGCTCCGCGCACCTCCTCAGGGTAGCTGTTCCAGGCGTGAAGTCCGGGCCAGAGAATTACGTCGTATCGTGGCCCATAGATGAGGTCGTCCGCGATATAGGTGTACGCCAGACTGAAGTGGTTCGCCCAGAGCTCACCGCCTCCTCCGCGCTGCTCGTAGAAGTCCCCGAAGCCCCACTTGTTGATGCCTGCGCTCTTGCCAATCGTGGTTGCCTTGAAGTCGAGATCCAGGCGTTGAGCCAGCTCGACAATACCGCGCCCGTCTGCGACATCCGCAATAGCGAACACTTTGATTGGACCGCCGGCGAGAGGGCGGGCCCAAGGTACGTGCGGCGTCTCGACATCCAGCGAATAGTTGATGTCCCATCGTCCGCGCTGTTGGAGTACCGGGTGAAAACGGTCCAGCGCGAAATAGTCGAAGTAGAAGGTTCCCTTGGTCGTGATCGCGACGGTCAGCGACCGCATCACCTGCAGGTTGACAGTCTTCGCTTCGGCGAGTCTGAGTTGGAGGTGATTCGCGCCCGGTCGAACGCGAAAAGACTGGCGGTAGTTGGCGCCGATCGAGTCCTGGAGAACCAACGCGACATCCGACGGTTGTTGACTCCAGACGAACACCAGCAGAGACTCCTGCCAGCGCCAGTCAGGGGGTATTTGGGAGATCTCAATCGAGCCTCCTCCTTCCGGCGAAATCACCTCCAGTGAGCTGCCCTCCCAGGCGGGAAAACGCGTCGAAGGCCCGATCCGGACGCCGGAGGAAGAACGAATCGACTTGATCTCCAGTTGCTCCTCGAACGAAGCGAAAACCTGGAGCTCCGCCCAAGCCCGGTCGCAGAGCAGGCCGAGGGTCAGGAGCAGGAACAGAAGCATGTTTTTGACGATGACCTTCATGGCGCTGACCCATTCTTGGAATCTTGTTGATCCGGTTAATCCTGTCAAAAGTATCAGACAGGATTAACAGGATTTCCCCGCGGAGATCCACCTACCGAGACTCAGGGACGGGCAGGTTGTTGGTCTTCGCGTAAGCACGCGCGACGTCACCGAGTTGCCTGAGCCAGTGCTCCAACCCGATGCTTTCCTCCGGCGCGATCATGTAGCTGAGGTCCGGACGGCGGTCGGCCCAATGGTCCTTG
>CAYQYP010000609.1:0-2292 GCA_964421755.1 uncultured Acidobacteriota bacterium | reverse complement strand
TCAGATTCGCCTCGTTACGGTCTCCCAGCCCTTCCTCTCCATGGGCTTGGGAGTTTCGTTTGCCTGTCCGACGGGCACCAGGGCCACTGGAACGATCCCTTCCGTTAAACCCAGGCAGGCCGCCACCTGCTGTTGTTTGACCACCCCGATCCACACCGCGCCGTAGCCCAGAGCGTGCGCCGCAAGCAGAAGGTTCTGGGTGGCGGCGGCGGTATCCTGGATCGCAAACAGATTCCTTCCCACGTCGCCGTATTCGCGCGCGGATTCTTCCGGCAGTGCACAGACGGCGATTACCACGGGCGCCTGCATGACGACCTGCTGATCGAAGGACAACCGGCAGAGCTGTTCTTTGACTACCGGGTCCGTGACGACAAAGAAAAGCCAAGGCTGCAGGTTCCCAGCCGACGGCGCCGCTTCAAGGCACTTCAGAAGCTGCTCGATGTCTTTCTCCGGTATCGGGTCAGGTTTCAAAGAACGAATGCTGCGACGGGTCATGATGCAATGGATCGCCTGCGAATTCATGTTTTCTCCCTCTTGATGGACGCAGTTCGCGAACCCCAGAATTATACGGACGCTGTGGTATAAGGACGAGTGTCTAGTTTGGTAATTGAAACGAGGAACTCATGATGCGATCGTGCGTGCTAGCCCTGCTTGTCGGTTCTTGCTTCTGGTCCACGGTGGCCGCCCAGGCCGCTGCCCCCGCGCTCGGCGAAACTTACAGCCCGCGGTTGGAGAAGATCCTCACCGAGAACATCATGGCCTTCTGGTACCCGCGCTGCCTGGACAAGGAGAACGGAGGGTACACGATCAGCTTCGATGCAGCCGGACAGATCAAGCCGGGCGTGGAAAAGATGATCGTGACCCAGTCACGAAACGTCTGGTTCTTTGCGAGGGCGGCACGCGCCGGCTACAAGAAACAGGAGTACCTCGCCGCCGCGGATCACGGATATCGATTCCTGATCGAAAAGATGTGGGATCAGAAAAACGGCGGCTTTTATTGGGGCGTCGATGCGACCGGCAAACCGACACAGCCCCGAAAGCACATGTACGGGCAATCCTTCGCTCTTTACGCCATTTCCGAATACGCGATGGCCAGCGGCCGCAAGGACGTACTTGATTTTGCCAAGAAGGTGTTCGAGCTTCTCGACGCCAAGACGCACGACGCCCAATACGGCGGCTATAACGAGTTCTTTGAGCAGGATTGGAGCTCGTTGCCGGCGAACACAAGGACGTACATGCACCCGACCAACGACGTCAAGCTGATGAACACGCATTTGCATCTGATGGAGGCTGTTGCCACCTTCGTCCGCGCCTCGAAGCTGCCGCTGGGCCGGGAGCGGCTGCTCGAACTGATTGCCATTGAGAGCAACTCGGTAGTGCGAAAAGGCCTGGCTGCCTGCACCGACAAGTACCAGCCCGACTGGACCCCGATGCTCAACGGGCCGTGGGCACGCGTTTCGTACGGCCATGACGTCGAGAACGTCTGGCTGTTGATGGACGCCTGCGACGCCGCCGGCATTTCCGAATATCCCTATGGGGACCTGTTTCGAAGCATCTTCGCCTACTCGCGCAAATACGGCTTTGATGAGGCGAAAGGCGGCTTCTATGACGGAGGTGCCTTCAACCAGCCGGCCGACCGGCGCCAGAAAGTCTGGTGGGTCCAGGCAGAGGGACTCGTGAGCGCGCTCTATATGTATCGCCTGACCCGGGACGCGTCTTACCTGGAGGCTTTCTCCAAGACGCTCGACTTTATCGAAAAGGAGCAAGTCGACTGGAAGACGGGCGAGTGGCATGAAGGAGTCGCAGAAGACGGCACCCCGCGGGGGACCAAGGGGCATGGGTGGAAGGCCGCCTACCACAACGGCCGGGCGATGATCGAGTGCCTGGAGTTGATCAAGAAGCTTGACGGCGGCAAACGGTAAAGGCAAATTCGGGGACATGAGACTTAATTCGCGTCCCGTCGGGCAGTGTCTTCCCGTCAGCGAAGGAATTAAGTTTCGTGTCCCCGAATTTCAAGAGCGCGTGCGAGTTTCGGGGACACAAAACTTAATTCCTTTGCCTGCGCATGAGTCCGGGTGAGGGAATGGGAATTAAGTATTATGTCCCCGAAACTCAAGAGCGGGTGGGAGTTTCGGGGACACAAAACTTAATTCCTTTGCCTGCGCGTGAGTCCGGGTGGCGGAATGGGAATTAAGTATTATGTCCCCGAAACTTATGCGTAGGGGATCGGGTCGGGCACCCCCGCTTCACGGAATCCCCGCAGGCGGAGCAGGCAGCTGTCACAGGCGCCGC
>CAYQYP010000608.1:0-1732 GCA_964421755.1 uncultured Acidobacteriota bacterium | reverse complement strand
CGAATAATAGTCGGGGATGTAATACCCGAATCCAGGGCTGTTCGGGTCGGTATCAACTTGAAGGGTAACCGCAAGACCAGAGACATTGCCGCTGGCCTCCGCCTTCTCCCTCGCCGCCCTGAACCGGGCAGCCGCTGCTTTCCACTCTGCGGGGGTGATCTTCCCCTTGTAGTGCAGAGTCGGGTCCGAATTTCCCTGCGCCCAAGCCAGATCGGCTCCCCAAGCCAGCGCAAGGGCCGTCAAGACCAGACCCACGACAAGTGACCTTCGTAACCTAGACATACTATTCCTCCCTGTTGGCCACACCTGAAGCTCACGCACTCCAGTTCTGACTAGCCACTTGTATCAACGTTTGCTTCGACGATGTAGGCTAACGACAAGCAGTTGACAAAGTAGTGTCAATTAGTTTGCTTGTTGTAGGGAATGTGGCTGAACGGGTGTAGGTTAATTCCTACGTTCGATCCAGAGGTGGGTCCGATGAGGGGGGAATAGTCTTTTCTCGAGCTAAACTTCTCTGGGCGCAACCCGGACCATCGTCGGAGCTGGCCCTGCCTGCCTCGCGGCCGAGCGGCTGACGGTGATCCAGCCTCGCGCGCGACGTACCAGGCCCTTTTCCTCGAGCTCCCCCAAGGCCTTCGTTGCCCATTGACGCGAACAACCAACGCGGTCAGCCAGATGCTGCACTGTAAATGGCAGCCGCATTCGGACGCCGTCCCCGGTGTCCCGTCCGCATTGAGTAGCCAGATCGCACAAAACCTGCAGGAGCCGTTCCGAGGTGTTAACCCCCGCTCCTTCGTGGACATCTTCCATTGCCTTCAGGAAAAGGCCACTGACCATCTGCAGGAGATACACAGCCAGAGTCGGTTCCTGCTCCATGATCGAACGCAGGTTATCGGTCGAAAGAAACTCGATTTCGCTGTCCTCAATCGTCTCGATACTGAAGCTGAAGCGACCGATCGTCATCACGTCCGGGAGTGCAAGGACGTTTCCCGGACCATAGAGCCCGACCGCTACCCGGCGATCCGAACGGGTCTGGAACACAGTCTTCACCCAGCCTGCTTTGACGATGAAGAGACCCTTGGCCGGTTGCCCCTGGGAAGCTAGCACGCAACCCGGGGTGTAGAAACGGCTCTCGGTCGACCTGTGAATCAGCTGGTTGAGATGTGCGGGCAGTTTCGACATCGGGCATGTGCCCAGCGCGGTACAACCACCGCAATTGGCAGCTGCCACGCAGTGCCGGCACTGTTGTGTCAGACTAGGCGAGTTCGATCTTGTTCTGAGCGACTGCATTTCCCCCCCGAAAAATGGATCAAGACAAACGCCCACCCCTGGAGCGGCCAAAGAATGGAACCCGCGGCGATTATATCCAGTAGACCTGATTCCGTCTAATGGTTTTACACGTGTGTCAACTATTTCCAGAAGGCGACGGACCGGGCAACGCAGTATAGCAACAGGAGGCAGCGTAGCCTTACAGCTCAGGAGTCCAGGTAAAGGTGTAGTTGCTCCCCGGCAGGACAAGCAAGCGGTATTCACCAAGTGCGTTCGTCCTCGCTTCCGCGGTAAACACTGCCCCGGCGAGGCCCGTGATCGACTCACCCCTCGCCTCCACCAGAACATCCTCCACCGGCAGCCCGCCCGGGCCTCGAACTACGCCGGTCACCTCGATCGGGGAGGGCAGACTCGGGACACTGAAGTTCACTCCACCAAGATGCCCAGTGAGGTTTCGGCGCAT
>CAYQYP010000607.1:0-10888 GCA_964421755.1 uncultured Acidobacteriota bacterium | reverse complement strand
AATCGCCGCCTTTTAAGCAGGCTAAAGCCGGGTCTCCGAACCTACCCGGGGCATTGAAGGGCCTGTGCCTTGTGGGACGCTCGTCGTCCGGCTTTACGTTTTCACCGCTAATGCCGGAACGACGAACCTTCCCTAGTCCTTGATCCTGCTCGTCTCCCCTCTTCCCGCCCTGAACAAGAAAAAGCAGATTGCCCCGATGGCAACTACGGCTGCGATTTCGCCCGGTACTTCGCCAAGCAGCGGGTCGCCCGACTTGGGGGCTATCCCGGACGCGACCAGCCCGGCTACGAAAACGCCGGCCAGGCCTTCGCCCGCGACGAGCCCGGAGGCCGCCAGCACTCCCGGGTCGCTCTCGCGTTTAGGCAGCCCGGCGCGGTGCTTCTCCACCACGGCCCGAACACAGCCGCCCACGTAAATCGCCGCCATTGAGGACAGCGGAAGGTAAACGCCGATGGCGAAAGCCAGGCCCGAGACGCCGCACAGGATCCCGGTCAGTGCGATGCCGGCGCCAGACAGGACGAGTGTCCATGGAAGCTGCCCCGACAAGACGCCCTGGATGATCGTTTTCATGAGCGTGGCCTGGGGCGCCGGGATGTCCATTGACCCGAAGGTATAGGCGGCTCCCAGCAGGAAAACCGTGGCTGCCACTGCCCAGCAGGCAAAAGAAGCGCCAATCAGCTGCCCAAACTGCTGGCGTGCGGGGGTGGCGCCTACCAGGTAGCCGGTCTTCAGGTCCTGCGAGATATCCCCCGCCTTCGAAGCCGCCACAGCAACGATTGCCCCGACAGTCAGGACTGCGGCGTGGGCAGCCATGTCGGTCCAGCCCGCTGCCGCGAACACCGAGGCGACTCCGAGCAGGGTAACGAGCGCAATTCCCGAGGTTGGTTGCGAGGAGACACCGACGATGCCGACGATGCGCGCGGCGACGGCGACGAACAGCAGGCCGAACAGCGCGACGCCGCCCGAGCAGATGATGCGCTGAACGAAGCTCATATTCCCGCCGAAGACTCCGGGCACAAGGGCGGTGACGGCCACGACGAGCAGGATCGCACCCAGAACGAAGGAACCGGGGAGGTCCCGGTCAGTCCGACTGGAGGCGGCGTCCGAAGGACCGGTTTCGGTACGACGCATCCCGCGTGCGACCGCCAGAAACGCCGCGGCCATGCTGGGCAGGCCTTTCAGCACCGTTATGATGCCGGCGGCGGCCACGGCTCCCGCCCCGACGTACCGAACATAGCGGCTCCAGATTTCCCCGGTTGTCATTTCGGAGATAAGCCGGGTCGTTTCCGGGAAAAGCGGGACCTGCATCCCAGCGCCAACAGTCGCGATTAAGGGAATCAGGGCAAGCGAGGAGAGGATGGAACCGGCGACCAGGACGCCGGATTGCCGATACCCGAGTATAAAGCCGACTCCGATGAGCGCCGGCGCGAGCTCGAGTGCCAGTTGAGCCTTGGGGAGAACCGGCAAGGCCAGCTCGAGAGAGGACGGTACGAGAAAAAGGAGAGAGACGGCGACCTTGATGGCGGCACCGACGATCATGCCGCGAAAGATCCAGCCCCCAGCGGACACTTCGCCGACCGTGGCCTTCAAAACTTCGGCGCAG
The DNA here is from genome assembly GCA_964421755.1 of uncultured Acidobacteriota bacterium. GTDB lineage: Bacteria > Acidobacteriota > UBA6911 > RPQK01 > RPQK01 > CAVUUN01. The sequence goes on along the minus strand of CAYQYP010000607.1, from coordinate 9,285 downwards.
GCGGTGCCTTCGGGGTAGGGAAGCTCCTCGTGCGCCTGAACAATCAGCAGCCGCCGAAGCGGAATCATCGCAGCGAGCCCAAGCACACCGCCGAGGAAACAAAGGGCAACGACCTGAAAGTAAGACGGGACGATTCCCCAAAGGAACAAGGCTGGAATCGTGAAAATCGTACCCGAGGCGAGCGACGTCGATGCCGATCCGATCGTCTGAGAGAGATTCGCCTCCAGGATAGTTCCTCGCCTGCGCAGAATTCGGAAAACGGCGACCGTCATAACGGCCGCAGGAATCGAGGCGGAGACCGTCAGTCCGACCCGAAGGCCGAGATAGGCATTGGCCGCCCCGAAGACGATCCCCAGGACAACGCCTGTGACGACCGCCTTCAGGGTGAATTCCGCCAGCTCCGCGGATCGATTCATTCTCGGTGCTTCCTACAGTAGAAAGATGCCTTGCTCCCGGCAGGTTCGGACCATTTCGTCGGGCCACAAGCTGGCCTGAATCTCGCCGATGTGCGCCTTGCGCAGGTAAAACATCGAGAGTCGCGACTGCCCGATTCCGCCGCCAATCGACAACGGGAGCTCTCCGGCCAGGAGTCGCCGGTGAAACAGGAGGCCCCTACGGGCGACGTGACCGGTCAGATCGAGCTGATGGGCCAGGCTCTCGGGGCTGACCCGGATACCCATTGAGGACAGCTCGAGCGCCCGGTTAAACGGTTGATAGTGGACCAGGATGTCGCCGTTCAATCCATGATAGCCGTTCCCAGTCGGGGTAGACCAGTCGTCGTAGTCAGGAGCGCGGCCATCATGCGGTTTCCCGTTCATGAGCGCGGCCCCGATGCCGATAACGAATACGGCTCCGAAGTCGCGGCATGCGCGGTTTTCACGGTCCTTCGGAGAAAGATCAGGGTACTGGGCTTCGAGCTCTTCGGAATGCAGGAACGTAATTTCGTCCGGCAAGACGGGCGAGATCTGCGGGTACAGATATCCGACGTACTTCTCAGTTCGCCGGATGACGTCGTAAATGCTTCGCACTATACGCTTCAGAAAGTCGACCGTGCGTTCTTCGGCGGCGATGACGCGCTCCCAGTCCCACTGGTCGACGTAGAGCGAGTGTGTGCAGTCCAGGGTCTCATCCGGGCGGATGGCGTTCATGTCCGTGTACAGGCCTTCGCCATGGGACATCCCGAGATCCTTCAGCGCCATCCTCTTCCATTTGGCGAGCGATTGCACAATCTCGGCCCGAGCCCCAGCCATCGCCGGAACGCAGAAGGAGATCGGTTTCTCTATCCCGTTGAGGTCGTCGTTGACGCCGGTGCCCGACTGTACAAAGAGCGGCGCTGTCACGCGGATAAGGTTCAGCTCGAAGGCGAGGTTGGTTTGAAAGAAAGTCTTGATCGATCGGATCGCGTTCTCAGTCTCCCTGGGATCCAGCAGGGACCGGTAACCAGAGGGTAATTTGTCGATTCTATTCACAATTTCTTGGTTTGACATGCTTGTTCTCCGCTTTTCTCTTTGGTTGTCCGGGTGTTTCTACACTAGGATACTCAGCGCGGGAAGAGTTTATTTTCACTTTTGTGGTTAATCCTGTTATTCGACAGGGTTAACAGCATTAACGGGATTGAGGAGCAGACGGGGGTGGGCATGGTCGAGAAGAGGGCTCCGGAGCATTTGGTCGCGGTCGTCGAGGATGACGAGACGACTCGCCTCGTGCTCGGCGAGCTCCTGGCCGACTGCAATTCCGAGGTGCTGTCTTTCGATACTGCCGAATCGATTACCCGTTTTCTTGCGGACTCGGGGCCCCCGGACTGTCTGCTCCTGGATATCCGGCTGCCCGATGCAGAGGGCCTGGGTCTGTTCGAACGGATTCGCGGGGACTATCCGGACCTTCCCGTAATCCTGGTCACGGCCTTTGGCAACGCGGACCAGGCGGTCCTCGCGATGACGCGCGGAGCTTATTACTATTTTACGAAGCCGCTCGATTTCCTTCTGCTCCGGCGCACTGTCTCTGACCTTCTCGAGAAGACGAGCCTCAAGCGACAGCTGCGCGAGATCACGAAATTCAGGTCAAGTTTTGGCATCATCGGGCAGTCGCGGGGCATCCGGGAGGCGGTGCGTCGGGTCCGGCTCGTGACCGACCTGCCCACAACGGTGCTGATCACCGGGGAAACCGGAACCGGAAAAGAGCTGATTGCCCGGGCTATCCACGACGCGGGTGTCAGGGCCGCTAAACCCTTTGTCGCTGTGAACTGCGCGGCCGTTCCGGATGCCCTGCTGGAGAGCGAGCTGTTCGGTTACGAGAAGGGTGCTTTTACCGGGGCAGGGCAGAGCAAGCCAGGAATCTTCGAGGCAGCGAACCGGGGGACGATTTTCCTCGACGAGATCGGCGATCTGCCGTTGGCGCTGCAGGCCAAGCTTCTCAGAGTGATAGAGACCCGAGAGGTGGAGCGCCTGGGCGCACTGCAGAGCCGCAAGCTCGACCTCCGTTTCGTGGTTGCGACCAACCAGGATCTGAATGCCCTGGTTGCGCAGAATCGTTTCCGCCGTGACCTCTACTTTCGTCTCAACTCGTTTCCGATCAACCTTCCACCCCTGCGCGACCGGATGGGAGATCTTCCTATCCTGGTTTTTCACCTGCTACAGGAGCTCAACCAGATGTGTCAGCGCCGGGTGGAAGTGGTTGACCCCGCGGTCATGACGACGCTGTCCGGTTACAGATGGCCGGGAAACATTCGCGAGCTGCGTAACGTGCTGGAAACGGCTGTCATTTGTTGCCCCGGGCGGGAGCTCCAGATGGGTCATCTCCCGCCCCTGGCCGGCTGGAAGAGCAGCCCGGCCCCTGTGGCGTCGTCCTCGCTGTCGGAATTCGAAAGGGAAGCGGTGACGCAAGCCCTGCGGGACGCAGGCGGGAACCGCAGTGCGGCGGCGAAAATCCTTGGCATCACTCGAAACCAGGTTCGGTACAGGATCAAGAAGTATGGACTGGATGAGGAATTTGAGCGATCGAATTCGGACCTCGGTCCGCTATGAGATTCTCGCCGTATTCATCGTCGGGATAGTCCTGCCTATTCTGGTGTCCTCCTGGCTCTCCTACCGAATCTCCACCCGGGCCATCAACGCGCACTCCCTCGAGCACCAGAAGAACATCCTCTTGGAGATCAGCCGTGGGGTCTGGACCCGGGAGGACCAGTTCCGGAGGCAATTGGCGGCGCTGGCGACCGATCCGGGGGTGGTTAAACAACTGGAGGCGGGCAGCGTGGCTGAGCCGACGCTTCGTGCCTTTCTCCGTCTAAACCCCGACTGGGCGGACCTCCAGGTCATTGACAGCCGCGGGCGCACCGTCTGGCCGCAAACCCGCGGGCAGGAGACAAACGTCGTCGACCCGTTCTTCCTTGACACGTTTGTTTTACATGATCATCAGACCCCGGTGTTCATAGAACGCGGCCGTCCCATGACCCGCTTCGGCTACCGGGTTGACAGTGCTTCGGATTTTCTCGGGGTCATCTCGGCATCACTGGACTTGTCGACCCTGCGCAGGGAGTTGCGACAGGTCAGGAACCTGAGCTCTTTGCGGGCGCTTGTCTGGGATGACAGGGGGATCGTTTTTGGCTCGAATCTCAAAGCCGATGAAGAAAAGAAGCTTAGGGAGGCCGTAGATCTTGGATCCGCAGGGACCGCTATTGCCGACGCACCGGATCAAACAATCCATCGGCGGATCCGATTCGAAGACGCCGAATTTGTATTTTCCGCCACCAATGTTCCCGAATTCGTTCGCCGCATCGATCCGATTGCCGGGCAGGAATGGTTTGTCGGAATCCTGACTCCCGCCAGTTCGGCTTTCGCCGAGCTCTCCTCCTTCCAGTCCCGGGTGCTGGTCTTTATGTGCGGACTGTTCGCGCTGGTCGCCGGAGCATTCATCGTTATCGGGCGTCGGGTATCCCGACCGCTTGAACAGATGGCCATATTCGCAGGCGATGTCGCTCGCGGACGGCGCGATGTCAAACTGCCCGCGCAGGGCGGCGGCCGCGAGGTTAACCAGCTGGGCGACGCTCTGAATTCGATGGCCGGGTCGCTGCAAGCGTACGAGAAGGAACTGGTGCGGCAGGAATCGATGGCGTCTCTCGGCCGGATGTCTTCTGTCCTGGCCCATGAGATCCGAAACCCCTTGAACGCCGTGAAGGGAAGCGCTCAGGTGCTGGCGCTCAGGTATCCCGACGAACCGCTGATCCAGGATTACACGAACATCATCGTGCGGAAGGTCGATACCCTGAGTCGCTTTATACAAAGCTTGTTGCACGCCGCGCGCCTTCCCGACCCGGACCGGAAACCGGTTGTTTGTTCACAGTTCCTTGGCCGGGCGCTCGAAGCGTGTCGGCTCCAGGCGGAAGCCCAGGGAACCGTGATCGAGATTGAGTGTCCAGAACAATTGACCTTGCGCGGGGATGAAGAACAACTGGGTGAACTGGTGCAGAACCTGGTCCAAAACTCACTTGAAGCCGTGCGCCAGGGAGGAACGATCGAGATTCGAGTCCGCGAAGAACGAGGTCGCCTCGTAATCGAATTCCGCGACAATGGCCCGGGGCTGCCGGCTGCTGTTCGCGAACGCCTGTTCGTGCCCTTTGTGACCGGCCGCCGAAGTGGCACTGGGCTCGGTCTCTTTCTGTCCAGAATGGTTGCGGAGAACCATGGCGGCTCGCTCGAATATGTTCACCCTGAGAAAGGCGCCTGCTTTCTGCTGAGGTTACCGGTGGAGTCGGGCAACGAGTGAGTGAGTGAAATGATGATCACTGTCTCGAAGAGAACGGCCGCGGTCATCTCTATCGCACTGCTCGTTAGCCTGGTTGCCTGCTCACCGGACGGCGCCGACCGGGCGGCGCGGAACAACGCGCAGCTCGAACTCGGACCGACAAGGGTGCTGGCGCTACCGAGCACGTTCCGGCGGCCGGCTCTCTTTGCGTCCAAAGACGCGCTTTACCTTGTGCAGTACGGGCTCGGCTCAGTGACGGCGTCCGTCAGCCGCGACCGCGGCGGCTCATGGCACCCGATCCTCGGCGGACCGAGACCCGGGACCGTGTGCGAGTACGACCCGCGAGTCGATGATTTTCACGTTTTGCATCTGCAGCCCGGCGGCATAGATCACGAAGTCCTGCTTGGAAGCGAACGATCGGCTCTGGCACGGGTGGCCGACATCTCGAGCGGGCATCTCGGACACCTCGTGTTCCGGTGCTTCCCGGACGGACAACTGGGTGTGGCCTGGACGGACTCGTCCTCCGGCTGGCCGCAGGTGCTGTTCTCCTCGTCGTCCGATCACGGGAACTCCTGGAGCGTGCCCGCAGTTGTGGAGAGCCCCAGTCGCCCCGCCGAGGTGTTTGCGCCGTTCCTTGACCGGCAGGCTGGGCGTTGGTACATGATATGGCCCGAGAACCAGGGACGGTCGACGCTTTTTGACATCCACCTGGCGACATCTGAAGATGGCCGCAGCTGGGTGCACGGGCCACGTATCAACGACGACCAGAGCAAGGCGTGGAACTGGCTCCCGGCTTCCTGCGGCAACAGCAGCAATCTATTCGTCGCCTTTTCCGATTACCGCGAACGAGACGGATGGGGTGAACCGGACGAGAACGTATACTTCGCCCGCCTCCCGTTGGCTTCGGGCAACGTCGGACCAAACCGTCGTCTGAACGACGCGATCAAGGGCACTCAGTCCTATCCGCGAATCGCGCTCGATCAAGATTCCGGACGAGTTATCTCCGTGTGGCTGGATACCCGTGATCGGCTCACGCGGGACGTTTTTGCGAGCTTTTCCGACGATTCCGGTGAAACGTGGTCTGCCAACCAGAAGGTCACCGGGAATCAGGGAAGGCAAACGATCTCCCGACCAGAATTGGCCCAGGTACCGGGCGGCAATTTCTGCGTCGGGTGGACGCAGATTTCGAAGGGGATCGCCGAATTCCACCTGAGAGAAGTTCTTGGGACTGTGCCCCAAGAACCAACCCAGGCAGGGCGCCAGAGAGCCTGGGAAGCCGCGAGCGAGGCGCCCGCGTCGGTCGAGCAACAGGTCGAACAGTCCATTTCGCCTTCCGAGTACTCACTCGAGAGGGTCGATCGCGTCGATTTCATCGGCCACTTCTCGAGACGTTGGACCCCCGTGTCCGGCAGCTGGTTGATCAATGGCGCGGCCGTCATCGGCTTCGGGAAATCGCCGCCTTACTTGAACTGGCGCGGTGAGGAGCTGGCTGATTTTGCCGTCGAGGGGCGGTTCCGTCTCAACCGGCTTCGTCATTACGATGCCTCTCTGATCTTCCGCGCGCAGCCTGGAGGTGACGGCCGACCCCTCCGAGGTTTCATGCTCAGAAACCACTTCAGACAAGGTGTCTGGCTGGTCGCCTCGGATTCCGGATTCGATAACTGGGAAAGCACCGGTGTTGTAGTCGCTGAGGCGGCTTTCCCTTTCCGAAGCGATACCTGGTACCGCTTCCGGCTGGTCGTTAAGGGCGACCGGTTGGATTACTACGTGGACGACCGATTGACGTTATCTTCTGGACAGGTCAGTGCCTGGCGGAAAGGGGGATTTTCCCTGAGCACCGGCGGTTCGCCTGCGGAATTCGAGGAAATCAGGCTGTACCGGCTGAAGGCCACTGACAACTGACGACTTGAGTGGCGAGTGGCGAGTGGCAAGTGGCGAGTGGCAGAGGGTCACGCGTGACTTCACACTTGCCACTCGCCACTTGCCACTCGCCACTTGACTGGCGCGCTTATTGCTTGGTTTCTTCGGGGGAGAAAAATGAACGTGCGGGTCGTCGACTACGATCTGGAAAGTGCCCGCGTCTGCTCGGAGCTCCTCCGCTACCGCGGGCACCAGGTTTGGACGAGCGCGAACGCGGGAGAGGCGCTCGAGCTGGTGCGTGTGCACAAATTCGACAGCGCCCTCCTGGACCTGGTCCTGCCCGATATGGATGGATTCTCGCTCGCTGCGGAGATTCACTCCAAGCAGCCCGCGGTTCGTTTTCTGATTGTCAGCGGCCATTTTGATCCCGAAGATCTGAGCGGCGCGATCAGTTCAGTTCAAGCATATTTTCGCACTAAGCCGCTCGATTTCGCTGAAGTTGAATCACTCCTGGAATCGCACCCCCCGGCAATGCCTTAACGTCGATGGGGTGGTTAAAATTCACCGCCCGCACAGAAATGCGCATCATTTTCACCGGTGCATCCGCCGGAGACTGCGCGAACGGGGCATTTTAAACGAAGCGTCCCGGTGCTAACCTGACGGGAATGAGAGTACTCGCGGTTGGTGCGCACCCGGATGATCTTGAGATACTTTGTGGCGGCACTCTGGCGCGGTTCACGCAGGAAGGGCACCAAGTGACGATGTGCCACGTTTGCAACGGAAACCTGGGCCATCGGGAAATCCCGCGGGACAAATTGCGCGAGATCCGGCGGGAAGAGGCGAGAAATGCTGCGGCGCTTATCGGGGCCGACTCGATCACGCTCGACGTGGATGATTTTGACATCTATGTTGAACGAGACGGTCGGATGAAAATGATCGAAGCGATCCGCAGCGCTGCGCCTGACCTGATTATCCTGCCGGACCCGCGTGATTACATGCCCGATCACACGATTGCGTCCGAGGTAGGATTCGCGGGGAGTTTCGGCGCCACGCTGCCGCAGTTCGTCACCCGGTCTCCGGCTCATTTCAAGCTCACACCCATCTATTTTGCCGATACGGTAGCGGGGCTGAATTTCGAGCCTGAGGAGTATGTGGACATCTCCGAAGTGGAGGATATCAAGCGGCGGATGATCGCCTGTCACAGGAGCCAGGCAGTCTGGCTCCAGGAGCACGATAACGTCGATTACGTGGAAATGGCCATGGTGCAATCCGCCTTCCGGGGCATGCAGGCGGGCGTCCGGTACGCAGAAGCTTTCCGTCAATACCGGGTCTGGGGACGCGCGACCACCAGGCGCTATCTGCCGTAGAGTGGGTCCGACTTCCAAGTCCTACATCGGCAACGAGGAGGATCGATGAGCGAAGAGCAGAACCTTATGACGACACTTCGTGGTTCCCTCCTGGAGAATTTCTTTCCCAAGGGCTGGGATCTCCAGAGGATGGATGAATGCGCTTCCGTTTCTCCGAAGGAAGCAACCGCCAGGCAACCGTGGTGGAATGAGCGGTTCACGCCGATCCCTTGCGGCTCGCTCGAGGATTTCAACGTCTTCATGGGTCACGAAATCGCCCTTGCGATCCACCGCACCAGGGAAGCGGGGAAGCAGCTGGCGATGATCCTGCCTGTCGGACCCATGGGCATGTACCGGTGGACGGTCTTCTTTCTGAAAGAATGGGGCGTAGGTGCGGATCACGTTCACGGGTTCAACATGGATGAGTGGTCCGACGCCCAGGGCAACACCCTGGGGCCGAGCAACCCCGGGTCGTTCCGTTACGCCATGGAAGACGCTTTCTACGGGCCCCTGGGATCGCTGACGGTTCCGGAAAAGCAGCGGAACTTCGCCACCCGTGACAACCTGCCGCACTATCCTGAGAAGGTCACGTCGCTGCTGGGCAAAGGGGCGGAGCTGGTCGTCGTTTTCGGGATCGGGCGGGTGTTCCACATAGCATTCTGGGAGCCGCACTTCGCCGCCGATTTCGCGTCGGCGGAGGAGTGGAAGGCACAGACACACCGTCTAGGCGCCAAACTGCACCCTCTCACGATCGAGCAGAATGCGATCACCAGCTTCAAGAGCCGGACGACACTGGTCCCTGCATTCGCAAATACGATCGGGCCGGGGCTTTTCCTGAAGGCCAGCTGGATTATCGGAGGTTGCGACGGAACGCTGGGTCGCGGCATGCAGTGGCAGGGGCTCAGCTTCCTGGTCACCCTGCGCTATGGTCCGGATATCTGGGTTCCTTCGAGCTTCATGCCGACTCTGCCGGGTAAGCTCTTCTTCATGAACGAGCTGGCCGGCCCGCTTGTCGCGGAATGCAACTAGTGTGCTGAGTCAGAGATAACTTCCCTGTAGGTCTTGAGTCCCGAAGGGACGACAGGCCGTCGTCCCTTCGGGACTCTAGAACTACAGCGAACGCATTTATGACTCATGACACTAGCCCGCATTTCTCACAACTCTGCGGCTGCTTTTTCCGTCAGAGCCGCGCCCGCAGCGCTTTTCAGCGGAGTGAGCGGGTTCTTGCTGGGCCGGGCTCGATTGTTGAGCTAGGCAGCCTGGTGGACCGCGGTACCGGCGTCGACGTAGACTTGCATGTCGAAGGGGAGTAGTGCTCAAGGGGTAGTGTTATGTCTCG
>CAYQYP010000606.1:0-9037 GCA_964421755.1 uncultured Acidobacteriota bacterium | reverse complement strand
GGTTCGGGACCGGAAGCCGCGGTTACGCGAGCGTGCATACTGAACCTGATCACCTGCTGCACTCCGTCGGACGATCGACAACAACTGGAGCAGCTGTTGGATGAGGTAACGGAACTCACTCCGTGCCGGGCCTTTGTCATTGTCCTCGAACCGGACAGCTCCGAAACCGCCATGGATGCCTACATTTCCAGTCGCTGTCACCTGTCCGCCCGAGGCAGCAAGCAGGTTTGCTGCGAGCAGGTCACAATCGAGGCGAAGGGGTCTGCCGTGAACGCGGTCTCGTCGGCCGTTGCACCGCTGCTGGTCTCCGACGTCCCCGTGTTCCTTTGGTGGAATAGAACGCCCGCCGTGGAGGAGCCGGTCTTCACACGACTGTGCAACCTGACAGACCGGCTGATCGTTGATTCGGGAACCTTTACCCGTCCATACCACGGCCTCCTGCGCCTTTCGTCGTTCATCGACAACCCGACGCTCTATCGACCGCTGAGCGACCTGAATTGGGGCCGCCTGACTTCCTGGCGGTCCCTCGTCGCCAGCCTCTGGGACGTCGCGGAGTACAGGCCGTTCCTAACCAAAATCGACTCGGTGATCCTTGGATACGATGCACCCACCGGCTGCCGGGAGATTTCGGCCAAGGCGCTGCTTGGCTTGGGGTGGCTGGCCTCCCGGCTGGGTTGGCGCCTGATTGACGCACAAACAACGCAGAACCCGCCGGTCACCCGCCTCACCTACCGTTGGCCGTCCGGGACAGACATTCGGGCGGAGGTGGTTCGCTCCGGAGAGCCCGAAGGGCGAGAGGGCCCGCTCACGCGTTTGGTTCTCTCATGTTCGGCGGCCGGTCATCCGCCGGCCGAGTTTCGGGTCGGGCTGAAACAGAAAGGATGCAAGCTCGAGACGGTCAGCAACGTGGGCGGACGGCTGGAGATGGACCGGGTGCTGCAGTACGAGCCGCGAAGCGATGGGGTCCGACTGGCCGCCGAGTTGGCACTTCTCGAGACAGACCGGGTCTACGAGCAGACGGTGCGGTCCGCAGCCGAAATCGCAGAGGCCCTGCACCAGGCAAAGAGCCCGGGGAACCGGAAGGACCTCAAGGACTTCAAGGACTGAAGACCAACCGTGCCCTTCACCTCGTTTCCTTGAGGTCCTTGAGGTCCTTTCTTGTTCTCAGAACGTGTATGAGGCGCCGATGAGGGGAGTTAAGTCGTCCCGAAGGCCAGCATCATCCAGCCGGAAGATCAGGCTGAAATCGACCAGCAACTGCCTGACCGGATTGAACTTGACGCTCACCGCTCCATTGTTCTGGTTAAATGACTGGCCTTGGAGGAAGCTGATGTTCGGGCTCGTAAACCCGTTGTTGCTCCACGGCTGGTACTGCACTCGCTGACTGTCGATGACCCGCTGTCCGAGAAAGTCAAAAGCAACCGTCGCCTTCGGGTGGACTCCGATGTCCACACCCGCAATGTAAAGGAACTGATCAGGGAGATCCGATTTAACCCCGGCTACGGGATCACCGGCAAGAATACTGTCGCCGTTGAACTGATATCCGATGTTCACATGCGGAGAAAATCGGCCAAAGGGGAACGACATCACTGCGAACGGCTTGAAACCGAAAGCTCCCGTGCCCAGCAGATCCTCTTCGTCACCGGTAGGGAAACGGACGTCGGCGGCCAGGGCGAATCCCGCGTGCTCCCATCGCTTTACCGTTCCTTTGACCCGCATGACGATGTCTCCGATTCCGCTTGCCGTTTCCGACTGCGTCTCGGTCATCGAGTCCAGATCACCCGGAAACCGGTGAATCAAGGGATCGTTAGCAGTGCCAATCCTTTGCACAGTAGCCGTCGAAGACAGGCTCAGATCTGTACGAACGATCGGTACCGCCAAGGACACATCGAGCCGATCGGTCAGGCCGAAGGTGAAAAATGCGATGACTTCATCGACGGACAAGTCGATATTGGTGTCTGTCGTCACCACGTCATTTTCGAAGTCAAAAACCCGGTCCGGGATATCGATATGTCCTAGGACAGCGGGCACGCTGTCCAGATCCTCACCTTCCAGTTTATCGAAGCTGAAATGCTGGTAGCTGATTCCGACAGTGAACTTGTGGCGTCCGATTGTCTCGGCCCGCTCGGACAGCACAGGGCCAAAGCTCTGCGCCGACCGGGTCAATGTACCCATTCCTGGATCAAGCGTGTAGGTGAATCCGGATGCCGGGGAAGGGAGTGGCAAGGCCGTAAGTTGCTGCATCAGGCTGGCGTTGAACAGGCTCAAGGTGCCGGTCGAAGCATTGCTGAAGTGGGCCTGGTGGCTCGGGGTATTGATGGGGGGCGCCAGTGTAACACCCTGAGTTCCGAACAACCCGGGAATCAAAGTCGACAGCTTGGACCGGTTCTGGCCAGTCACGAAGCTGGAGCACGCAAGGAAGACCGTCATAACCAGCAGTAACCTCTTGGACATTTTTTTCTCTCTCCTTTTAAGCGAACCTATTGATTGCAGTAATAAAACCTATTGATTGCAGTGAAAAACGGACCAAGGAGAAAGTGACTCAGGGTCGCTGCTATGAGGGTCATTTTGCCGCACTACTAAAACGATAAGACTGAATAGCCCACGACGAACCGTTACGTGCCAGCTGGAACCTCACCGTACTGCTCTCCCTCTCCAGTGGCTTTCCGTTGATCGGAGTGACCTGCAATCGTCCCGATCCAGTCGCGACTGCCGAATCCTGGTTGATATCGATTTCCGAAGCTCGCAGGCTTAACTCCACGGCCTGACTGGCTTCGAAGGTGGCTTTAAAACCCCGCTCGGTCTCCGAATCGATTCCCGGCCACAACGCTTTGAGTGCCCGCAAGTCACGTCCGGAGTATGCTTTGGAGAAGGCCGACACGACGCCGCGAACGCTCTCGTGATCCTGGGAGAGAACCTGGTAACGCTTGAGCGAGCGTTCGAACGCAGCCGCCGCCTGATCGAACATCCCCTGTTCAAACAGGGAGACGGCCTTCGCTTCCTCGGCAGCCGCTTCGGCGTCTTGCGCGCCGAAGGTCCCTTTCGCCGCATCCAGCCGCCGGCGGACCTGCTCCGCGTTCGTACGCGCCTGGGCGATTGCTGCATCACGGCTGTCCTTCTCCTGCTTCCTGTTCTCCTGCGTTCTGGCCGCCGCATCAGCCGCGTCTTCCGCCAAACGCGCGGCGGACCGGAAATCCTGCTGAGCGCCACTGAAGTCACTTGCGGTCAGTTTTCGGCGAGCTTCCCCGGCCTTCGCGTCAGCCTGGCGGAGCAAGTCAGGCGCAAACTGTTCGGCACCAGCCGAGAGCGCCTTCGCTCGGCTTTGATCGTAACCTTGCTGTGCCTGCACCGCAGGTTGCCTTGCCGCTTCCAGCCGCCTCTGCTGTAGTAGGGCGGTCGCCTGCTGGTCCGCGCTCACAAAGGCATCCTTCGCCTCGGTGAATTTGGCGGTCGCTTCGCCAAACTGGCTCTTCGCATAAAGACCTTCCGCCTCAGTTTCGACGCGCCCGGCCCGTCCAAGCAGGTTAGGAGAGTCGGCTGCGCTCGTCTGCGCTCGAGCTTTTGCCTCCCGCATGCTTGTGCGGGCCCTATCCGCGGCGACCCTCGCTGAGGCCAGGTTGTTCAATCGGGCCGCGAGTTGAGCGGCCTCTTTGTCGGCGGGGGCGAGTTTCAGAACCGCGTTCAGCCGGCGGAGCGCCTCTTCGGACTTTCCTTCGGAAATCAACGACCGAATTTCGCGCTTGCCCGATGCGATGTCCTCCAGGTTCTTCTCCGCTGCCTGCTCGATGCGTCTTGCTTCGGCATTGCTGCCCGACATTCCCAGCACCTGGCGCGCCAACTGAGAAGCACCCGCGTAATCCTTCTCCCTGAGGTTTTTCGAGGCCTGCTCAAGGAGCGGGGAGACTTCATCCGCAGGTTCCTCCTTCGGGTTCGAGGGCTTCGGCGCCGGCGGAATGTCCACCACCCGTGGCTGGGGATTCGCAGCGGTCGGAGTCTGTTGGACTGGGACTTGGGGGGGCTCGTTTTCGTTTGTCGAGACAACCGGCAGGATGCCGAAAACCGCGACGGAAAGCGAGAGAACGCCCGCGACGGCGTAGTAAGCCAGCCTCACGTGCTTGCCGCGTTGGATCGCTGCAGCGTCAACCGCCTGCTGTCGTGCTTGTGCCGCATCGCGGTTTTCAGCGTCCAGGCCGAGAACGACATCCAGGTTTCGAAGCGCCGCACGATATTTCCGCCGCTGGATCGCCGATTGGGCCGCTTTCCACGACACGGCGATCTTGTCGCGCCGTTCTCGTTCGATTCTTTCGGCTTCGAGCACCGTCGAGGCCCATTGGTGGAGTTCCTGAAGCTCGGCATGGCTGGGTTCCAACCCGAGCGCCTCCCGCGTCAGTCCGGCACACCTTTCGGCTGCAGATTCTTCCTTCGCCTCCCGTGCGGCAGCCAGCAGTTTCTCCAACTTGTCCAGGCGCTCAATTTCAGCCTGAGCACGGCCGGCCGCCTGCTCGAGCTCCGCTGCGGCCTGCGCGCCGGGGTCAATCTCACGGGCACTTGCAGCTGCCTGCAGGGCATCGGCGATCCGACCCGCGGCTAGAGCCTCGCGTCCCCGAGCCAGAGCGGCTTCGAGCTTCTCCGAACGTTCGCGGATCGCCCGTTCGGCCTTGCTGCGCAGCTCCTCCAGCGTTTTGTCGGAAGCCGCCATCGCCAGGCCTTGGTTGCACGCCTCTATGCACTTGACGTATTCACCTTTCTGAAGGTGCGAACGGGCCGTGGATCTTGCCGCCTCGATGCTCTTCTGCCGCTCTGCCTCAGCCCGCTTTCGAGCCTCGTCGATGGCTCTGCGCGCCGCCTGCTTGATCGCGGTTGCCTCCCGATTCGCCGCATCAAGGGCCAAAACATGATCCGCCATCACCAGGGCGGCGTCGAAGTCCTCGCGTTTCAGTTTCTGAGCCGCCTCGGCAAGCATCGAGGCCAGCCTTTTCCCCTTCTCGATGCCAGCTGTCGCTGCCGCGCGGATCTCGAGCAATTCGGAGTCATTCGGTTCGAGCCGCAGTCCTTCAGAGGCGACCGCTTCAGCCTCACTCCACGATTCTCCGGCGCGGGCGTCACGTGCACGCTTGCGCAGGACGACAAGAGTCTCGGCCCGCTGGATCTGCTCGGTCGCTCGTTGTTTCAGTTCCTTGGCCTTTGCACTGCCGCTGTCCAAAGCCAGCACGGCGTCGGCCGCCTCGACCGCGCCTTGCCAGTTGCTCTCAGAAAGGCGAGCTTCACATTCGGCCAGGAGCTTCTGGATCTTCGATTGGCGCTCCAGGTACGCCCTGGATTGCTCGAGAAGCCTCTTCAGCTCCTCGTCTTCGGAATCGAGCGTCAATCCTTCCTCGCAGACCGCGATCGCCTCCTGATGGCTGCCGCTCGCCGCCAGAGCGGCGGCCTTCTCGCGAGCCCGAGCGATCCGCACGTTAAGATCCAGTGCAGCCTCGGCCTCTTTCTGGATTTGCAGCGCCCCGGACTGCCTGGGCTGCAGTCGCAAGACGGCCCCGGCAGCCTCAACGGCATCGCTATATTTCTTCTGCGACAGCAAACGAGCCGCCCTTTGGAGTTCCTTCTCAGTCTCCGCGATCCGATTGGTCAGGTCGCGTGTTTCCCGGGATTCCCCGTCAACCGCTATTGCAGCCTGCAGGGCCTTCCTGGCAGCAGCGTAATCCTCTGCCTCCCAGCTCGCTCGTGCCGCGTGCAGCAGTTGCCGCTGCTTTTGCTCCTTACGGACCCGCTCTTCGATCGACTGCCTGAGCTCGATCGCCTCTTTCAGTTCCGGATCGAGGTCCACCGCTTGTTCGATCAGGTCGCCGGCCTTTTGGTATTGGTTCTGCTTGAAAAGCGCGACCGCCTGATCGAGCAAATTCCGGGCCTGCCGGCCCCGCGTCAGCAATGCCTGCGCTTGTTCACGAAGCTCAGCGGCTTGGGCGTTTTCCGGATCAAGCTCCAGGATTTCGCCCGCGAGGGCCCCCAGCTTCTCGAAATTTCGGCCGTCTTGCGCCTTACCTATTGCGTCCCAAAGGGATTTCAGCCGGTTCTCTCGTTCCTGCCCGAGCCGCGCTTCTTTCTGCAACCCGCTGACAGCGGGGTCCTTGAAGCCCAGGGCAAGCAGTTGTTCGCAGGAAGCGAGAGCGGCCGAGTATTCCTTCCGGTCCAACTGCTCGCGAGCCGCGGTCAAGAGCCGGCTGATCTCCTGCTGCTGGCTCAGCGCCTGACGGGCGCGATTGCGAAGTTTGCCGAGATCTTCGTTCGCCGGTTCCAGCTCAAGCGCTTCTTCGGCCGCCTTGGCGCAAGCCTCATAGTCCGCCTGGTTCCAGGCCTGCTGGGCGGCTGATTCCAAGGCGGCCAGCCTTCTGGAACGCTCCAGCCGGTCGGTCGCCTGCTGTTTCAGATCGGTGGCCTCCTGACAATCGGGGGCAATGCCAAGAACCAGGTCGCACGCTTTCACGCATGCTTGCAGATTGCCGCGCTTCCAGGCAGCCTTCGCCCCAGACAGCGCCGCCTCTACTTCTGTACGTTTTTGTCGCTCCGTCTCGGCTTTCGTCAGTTCCTTCAGGCACACCGACCGCATGGAGAGCATCTCAGGAGTGACCGGGTATTCCTTTTCGATTTTTTCCAGATTCCCCAGACACGCCTGCCACTCGCCCTTTTCAAACAAATCTCTGGTGGTTCGATACGCCTCTTGAAAGGCTTGGAATTTGTCGAGGTTGTCCTTGAGAGCATCGAGTTGCCGATTGGCAGCGGAGAACCGAATCAGCAGGCTGCCATAGTCGTCGCGTTCCGCGGAATTAATGACGGTCGACTGGTCCGCACTGCCCGCGTTGCCCTCAACTGCGGGCGCAATCGTCGCCTCGTTCAGCGCAATCTGGTCCAGGCCCGCTCGATCGGTAACTCCGGCTTCGTTCAGCGCAGTCTCAATGGCCGCTTCCACCTTCGCAATGCTTTCAAGAAGCGCCGCTCGGCGGCCGGGGAGACTCTTGACGAACTGACCAAGCGCCGCACCCATCCGCCCGCAGTCGTCAAAGCGGTCGCCGGGTTCTTTGGCGAGCGACTTGTCGATGATCGATTCCAACTCGGGATCACAACCCGGCAAATAAGTCGAGAGTTTCGCATGAGGTTCGCGGATGATCTGAAAACAGACCGTGGCGGGTGTCTCCCCTTCAAAAGGACGACGATACGAGAGCAGTTCGTAAAGGATCACCCCGACGCTGAACAGATCGCTCCTCCCGTCGATCTCGCGGGCGCCCTTGGCCTGTTCCGGGGACATGTAATAGGGTGTGCCCATCAACATCCCGGTTCGTGTCATCTCGGACGATTCCAGCCGAGCCAGGCCGAAATCGAGGATCTTCACTTCCCCCAACCGGGTGATCCGGATGTTGCCAGGTTTGATGTCGCGATGGACAACACCGTGAAGATGGGCGTAGCACAGGGCGTCACAGATCTGGATGATGAGGCGGACCTTCTTTTCGAACGGCAGGAAGACCCGCTGCTTGATGAGGTATTTGAGATCCTCCCCTTCCACATACTCCATGGCGATGAAGGGCCGGTCCTTGTCCTCGCCCATGTCGTAAATGCCGATAATATTGGGGTTGCTGAGCCGCGCAGCAGATCGGGCTTCCCGGAAGAACCTCGCCCGGAGCTCGTCATCCAATTCTCCGGACGTGCTCATCACCTTGATCGCGGCATACCGGTCCAGGATCGGGTCGTAGGCCTTGTAGACGACGCCCATCGCCCCGCGTCCCAGTAGCCCTTCGATCTTGTATCTGCCGATTAAGTGGTCGGCCATGCATCCCCTATTGAGGCTCGGAACTCCGGTACCTCACTAAAACGGCAGTGCTGTTGTCCTCGCCTCCCGCCTCGTTGGCGGCCGAAATGACGCTTCTGCAGCTCTCTTTCGGATCGGTCGAAGCCGCCAGCAAACGGCACAACTCGAGATCCGCTAGTTTGTCGGTCACCCCGTCAGAGGCCAAAAGGAGAAGATCACCCGGGCGCAGCTTCAACTCGTGTACGTCGACATCCAGGCGCCCGCGGGCACCAACCGCCTTGGTGACCACGTGCCGCAATCGGTGCGTCTTGGCTTCGTCCTCCGTGATCAAACCCTGTTTGACCTGTTCGTGTACCAGGGTGTCGTCTTCGCTCAGCTGCCTGAGATCTCCTTCTCTGAGCAGATACAGGCGACTGTCGCCGACATGGCAGTAAAAAGCGGTCTCTGCCCGGATCCAGACGATACACAGGGTGCAGCCCATACCCGCATATTGAGCTTTTTGCTCTGCCGATTGCGTCACTTTGAGATTAGCCAGCAGTACAGCTGTCTTGAGGACGTTGTACTCGTAGGGAATCTGGACGTTGAAGCCGAAAGGCCACGTCATTTCGTGCGGTTCATTCGTGAGCCCGACGAAATCGCGGACGGCGTCGACCGCTAACTGAGAGGCGACTTCACCAGCAGCGTGGCCGCCCATTCCGTCTGCCACCACGAACAGACTGGCAGACTCCTCTATAAGGTAGGAATCTTCGTTCACCTGACGCTTCCGGCCAACGTCAGAGAGTCCGGCGCTCTCGATCATAGCCCCCCTTCCGAATACGCGAAATGTCGACCGGTAGATTCAGACACTAGACGACGATATTGTAATCCTTGTATAGATTCTAGGTTGATTTGCCGAGAAGATAAAGCGGCGAGTTGGCAGGGGTCGGAAAGGACCACAAGCGCCGCAAGGGCCGCAGGGACACCAACGACAAAAGCGTTTAGCCCAGCCTAAGATCAGAGAAGTGCGGTCGGCCCAGAGATATTGACGGACTTGCTATGGGCTGATGTCGTGCGGAGGGCGAGATCGAATGGAGCCGCGCACGAAAGCTTTTTGTCCTTGGGGTCCTTGAGGCCCTTGTGGTCCTTCAGGGTCGGGTTACCGGGGTCAATTAGGAGAGCATGGCCTGGACCTTGACCGGGTCCACGCGCTCGATCAGGCGGGCAAAAGGGCCAACCTTGTGATCGGCCAGGTCGAACTTC
>CAYQYP010000605.1:0-2592 GCA_964421755.1 uncultured Acidobacteriota bacterium | reverse complement strand
GTGGGTGGCCCTTCGCCGCCGATTCTGGTGCCGCCTCTGCCCTGTCGGGCTCATCTCGGAGTCATGCGGCAAGCTGCGGGCGGGCCGCGTTTCACCCGCGCGCAGGCCCGCCTCCTGGGCGCCCGGCAGGCTCTTCGCGCTGGCCACATTGGGTGGAGCGTTCATGCGCTATCCGCTCTTCCTGTGGATGGATCCGCTGGCGCTGTTCGGCGGGTTCTTCCGTGTCGCCCGCTTCAACCACCCGGGTTTCACGGTCCTCTCCGTAGCGGGACTGCCGCTGTTGATGCTGATCAGCATCCTGTTTCCCGGGAAGTGGTGCTCGCGGTTGTGCCCGTTGGGCGCAACCCTGGAGTTTCTACATTTGCCTGCGAACATGTTCTGAGCGCCGCGGACGTCGACGAGCTCTGCGGGTACAAGGAATACGTCTGTCATGCCAATTTTCAATTGACAGACCAACCTAGATCGGGCATTCTATTCCTGAGCCTGTGCTCAGGAGCCCTCCATGCCCGACGACCTCAAGGACACTATCCTCTCCGCATTCGAAGCCTCTCTTGAGGCACAACTCCGAGCCGTCCGACGCCTTCGTCATAGTGGCGGCGCCGTCGCCCCGCCGCGTTCCAAGAAAGGTCTGTCTCAAGTAGACATGGCCTACGACATACTCAAGAAGGCCCGCGGTCCCCTGCACGTCTCTGAACTGCTGATCCGCATCCAGGCCTCCTTTGGCGTCATCGTCGATCGCGAGAGTCTGGTCTCTTCCCTCACCAAGAAGGTTGCCCACGGCGATCGTTTTCTCCGCACGGACAAAAACACCTTCGCTCTGCGCCCGGAGAAACCATGACCCTGCTCGCCGTGTTTCTGGAGATCACCGCCGAGTGGCGGCCAGTTTTCCCTCAAGCACGCACGGCACGGCGCGCCGTGCGGCAGGCACTCGGATTAATGGTCTGTCTGGGCCGGCGCTGTCTGTCGCGCATCATCTGGACCAACGGCGATCAACAGCGCAGTTGGAGTGCCGAGTATTTTCTGCACTCGCGCTGCCTCTGGGAGCCTCAAGCGTTGTTTCAGCCAGTGCTGCGCCGCGCACTCCCCTACTGCCCCGGCCGGCTCGTCGGGGTGGCGGTCGACGACACGCGTATCCGCAAGACCGGCCGCTCGATCCAGCAGGCGTTTTACCAACGCGACCCGCTGTCGCCGCCCTTCCATGTCAACCTCGTATTGGGTCTGCGCTTCTTGCAGGCTTCCTTGTTAGTTCCCGCCTACCGCATTGCCCCGGTAGGCACCCGCGCGCTGCCCATTCGCTTCCAGGAGGTCTCGCGAGTCAAGAAGCCGTCCAGGAAGGCTCCTCCCGAAACCTGGGCACAGTACAAACAAGCCATCAAGCACCATAACCTCTCACAGAGTTTCGTGGACACGATGGCGCAGTTGCGGATGGACCTGGATGCGGCCGGCGGTGCCAACAAGATTCTGGTCCTGGCGGCCGACGGCAGCTTCGCCAACCGCACCTGCTTTCGGGCATGCTGCGAGCGGACCGAGTTGATCGCCCGTACGCGTAAAGATGCGGTGTTGTGCGTTCACGCACCGCAGGGTTCACGCCGGTTCTACGATACCGAAAAGTTCACCCCCGAGCAGTTCCGCCAGAACTCGGCCCAAGAATGGAAGACGACCAAGGTTTTTTATGGCGGCAAGTGGCGCAAGGTCCGCTATAAAGAGGTCCACGGCGTGTATTGGCAGAACGTGGCCGGCCGCCGCCCACTGCGTCTGTTGGTGATCGCTCCGACTCCTTATCGCAAAAGCAAGAGTCGGAAACTCTATTACCGCGACCCAGCCTACTTGCTCACCACCGATCTGCAAAGCTCTGTCAAGCAATTGTTGCAGATCTATTTCGATCGCTGGCAGATCGAGGTCAATCACCGCGAAGAGAAGGACACGTTGGGCGTGGGCGAGGCGCAACTGTGGAACGTTACGGCGGTACCGAAACAACCGGTGCTGGCCGTGGCCGCCTACAGCGCGCTTCTGCTCGCGTCGCTGCTGGCCTTCGGCGCCGAGCGGGGTGCAGCCTATGCAGCGTTACCGAAGTGGCGCCGCAAGGCTCGCCGGCCCTCCTGCTTGGACCTGGTGACCCTGCTTCGCAAAGAGATGGTTGAGCATCCCGAATTGCTTGCGCCCTACGATCTTCACCCCTCCGATCACGGCCTCACAGCCGCCGCGGCGGCGTGAAAAATGTAGAAACTCCAGGGGCGGCCTGAAGGCCGCCCCACCAACCGGAACAGCTTCTTAAATGTAGAAACTCCAGTCGCAGGCGAAACCGCCTGCGCCACCAAAGCAGGCCGCGTGTGCAGGCGGTTTCGCCCGCCTCTTTAATCCGCATTCTGCATTCGCGATTGTTACATAACGAACAAATTGTTATGATGCGCCTTCAGGGGAGAACGGGGAACATGAGAAAAACCGTATTTTGTCTCGTGCTGGCGCTCACCGGTACAAGTCTCGTTTGGGGACAGGAGTCCCGGGCGGCGCTGGGTGGTCGTGTCGTCGATGCCCAGGGCGCCGTCATTCCGAATGCGGACGTGGTTGTCACGTCCGAAGACACCAACGTCA
>CAYQYP010000604.1:0-11171 GCA_964421755.1 uncultured Acidobacteriota bacterium | reverse complement strand
GCCCTCTGGGCGCTCAACGGCTGGTTCCAGGGGTTTGGCGCACCGGCGGGCATCGTCTCGATGTCCCAATGGTTCAGTAATCGGGAACGGGGCAGGTACTACGGGATCTGGAGCACGGCGCACTCGATCGGCGAGGGCCTGACCTTCGTAGGGTCGGCAGCCCTGGTTTCCTATTTAGGCTGGCAGGCGGGTTTCCTCGGGCCGGGCCTCTTGTGCATACTGGTCGCAGTGGGGATGTGGTTTCTCCTCCAGGACCGCCCCCAGACGCTCGGGTTGCCGTCCGTGGCCGAATGGAGGAACGATCAGGCTGCACCGGTCGCCAGCAAGCCCGCCCAAACCACATGGCAGACGCAACTTTCCATCCTCAAGTTTCCTTCTCTCTGGGTGCTCGCGCTGGCTAGCGCGACGATGTACATGACCCGCTACGGCATGAACAGCTGGGGCATGCTCTATCTGCAGGAATCGAAGGGCTACTCCGATTTACAGGCAGGGGGGCTGCTGGCCCTCAACCCGCTCGCCGGCCTCGCGGGTTGCGCGACGTACGGGTTCGTTTCCGACAAGTTGTTTGGCGCCAGGCGACCTCCGTTGAATCTGATTTGCGCCGTGATGGAGATCCTGGCCCTGTCGATCCTGTTTTTCGCCCCGCCGGGCCACCCGGTCCTGCTCGCCGTGGCGTTCCTTATGTATGGGTTCTCGATCAACGGGCTGGTGACTTCCCTGGGCGGGCTCTTCGCAGTGGACATCTCGCCGAAGAAGGCGGCAGGAGCCGCGATGGGTTTCATCGGGGTTTTCAGCTATGTCGGTGCCGCCATTCAAGAGCGCATCAGCGGCTCACTGATCACGAGCGGGACGACCGTGGTGGAGGGAGTGCGGCACTACGATTTTCAGTACGCGATCATGTTCTGGCTGGGGACTTCGATCGTGTCCATGGTCTTGGCAGCCTCACTGTGGCGTGCCCGAATGCGTGATTGACGAGCAAGGCAAAGAATGAAAAACGATTCGATCTACGACGTGGTCTTTATCGGCAGTTACACCAAAGACACCGTGGTCTCGTCGGGAAGGACGCGGGTGGTTGATGGCGGCGGGTTCAACTACGGAGCCCACGCGGCGGCGCTCATGGGCCTGAGGACGGCGGCGGTCACGCGACTGTCCGAACAGGATGCCCACGTGGTCGACACGCTCGTTCGTGTGGGAGTCGAGGTGTTCGCAACCTTCACCCCTCACTCAACCCATTTGAGGCTCTATTATCCGACGGCAAACGTGGACGAACGCGTCATCACCGTGACGCAGACCGCGGGCTCGTTCGCTCCTGAACAGGTTTCGGGGCTGGAAGCCCGGGCGTTCATTATCAATACCACGTTGAGGGGAGAGGCAGGAGAGGACGTTGTCCAGGAACTGAAGAACAAGAGAGGACTGCTTGCCGGAGACGCCCAGGGCTTTATCCGCGCCATGGCTCCGGACGGTACGTTGGCCTATGCCCCGTGGGCCGAAAAAAGGCAGGTTCTGGCTCATTTCGACATCCTGAAGACGGATGCCGTGGAGGCGGAAGCCCTGACCGGACTAAACGATATCCGGGAGGCGGCTGCCACCCTGGCCGGCTGGGGGCCGAAGGAGATCGTGCTGACGCACCGCGAAGGCCTGCTGGTCCTGGCCGACGGCATCTTCCACAAAGCGCCCTGGTGTCCCCGAGAGATCATCGGACGAAGTGGGCGCGGCGATACGTGCCTGGCTTCCTACGTGGGAAAACGCCTGAGCGCGTCCGCCCGGGAAGCGACCACCTGGGCGGCGGCGCTTACCAGCCTGAAGATGGAGGCCGAGGGACCGATCAAGAGGACCGTCGAGGACGTCGAGGAATTGATCGGCCGGGCTTACGCCAAATGAGACCGATTGGTGCCCGTATTTGAAAAAATTGTCGCAGCCGCTCATGGGAGTTCTGAGCAGGCGCGAACTGCCGAGTGGCACAGAACCGCAAACGTAGCGCCTTCTGCGGAGTGCGCGGATTGTATCCGTAAGCGACGCCTGGCCGGGAGCTGGTTGCTTCCGGTGACAATCCCCGCGAACTCCGCGAAAGACGCTCCGTTTGCGGTTCTGTGACGCTCGATAACCCGATTGGTTCCGACCGAAAGCACGAATTACTGGGTCCGGAGGGTGACCTCCGCGCGTCTTAGCCCATCGGCTTCAGCACGGAGAATGATCGAACCGGATCGGCCGTTCAGCGTGCGCACGATCACGAGGCAGAGGCCGTTGAACACACGGCAGTCCTTCGCCTGGAAAGACTCCAGGCGAGTAGGATCACCATTGTCGACCCCGATGATTTCGCCCGGACCTTCCAAACGGAAGTGCACGCGTTCGCCGGCGCGAGGCACCAGGCCGTCCGCTTCGTCGCGGATGCTGACGGTCACGAACGCGAGATCCTGGCCGTCGGCGCGCAAATCACGGCGGTCGGCCTCGAGCGCCACCGCCGCCGCTGCACCCGCTGTGCGCTCGAGGACCGTTGCCCACTCCCGGCCCGCCTTGTAGGCCACGACTTTCAGCTCTCCGGGCTCGTAAACCACCTCGTCCCAGCGCAATCGATACTCTCGCGGGCCACGCTTCTTGCGGCCCAGCGAGCGCCCGTTCAGGAAGAGCTCCGCCTCGTCGCCGGAGGTGTAGACGTGAACCGGCGTCACCTTCCCTACCCGGTCGGGCCACGTCCAATGCGGGAGGACGTGCGCCATCGGCAACTCCGGACGCCAACGCGCCTGGTAAAGGTAGAACCTATCTTTCCTGAAACCGCATAAATCCAGTATCCCAAAGTAGGAGCTGCGGGAAGGCGAGAGGCCGCCGTTTTTTTCAGTGGCGGCAACGACTCGGCGACGGTCTTCCGCGTCCTTGTTATAAGTCAAGTACCGCGTCGGATCGAAGGGCGTTGGCTCGCCAAGGTAATCGATCCCGGTCCAGACGAACTCGCCCAGCACGGACGGGTTGTCATCCTGGGCTGCAAATTCAGCGTCTGGCGTCGTCGCCCATGAGGGGAAGTAGACATCGAAGGAGCTCACGTGGAACACGTCCGCCCCGTCGCCGATTCTCGGCTCGACGGGAAAGAAATACTCGCCGCGCGAGCTGACCGTCGATGAGGTTTCCGAACCGAACACGGCCCACTCGGGAGCTGCCTTCCGCGTTTCGGCATAGAGGTGCGGCTTGTAGTTGAGGCCGATCACGTCGAAGCCGCGGTAGAAGCCGTTTTTCAGCACGCCGGGGTCGTCGAGCCCGCCCGTGACGAGACGGGTCGGATCCTCGGTGTGGAACAACTCCCGCAGCCGCTGTGCGGTTTTTACTCCCTCCGGCTTCCGCTGGTCCTGGATCTCGTTGCCCGAGCTCCACATGAAAATGCTGGGGTGGTTGCGGTCGCGGCGCACGAACGCGCGGATGTCTCGCTCGTGCCATGCTTCAAAATGTCGCGCATAGTCGTTGGGGACCCAGTCGCGCGCCGGGTAGCGCCACGCGTCGAAGGCCTCCGCCAACACCAGGAAGCCCATCCGGTCGCAGAGGTCGAGTAACTCCGGGGCGGGCGGATTGTGCGCGGTGCGGATCGCGTTGCAGCCCATTTCGCGAAGGAGCTCGAGCTGACGTTCCATCGCCCGGACGTTGATTGCCGTTCCGAGTGGCCCGAGGTCGTGGTGGAGGCAGACGCCGTTGAGCCGCACGCGGCGGCCGTTCAGTTCCAGGCCACGCTCCGGGTGGACGACAATGCTCCGGATGCCAAACGGCGTTTCCATCAGGTCCACGGCCTTGCCATCCGTAAGGACCGTCGTCCGGATCCGATAGAGGTGCGGCGAGCCGAGATCCCAGAGCTCGGGTCGGACGACTTGGAGCCAGTCGAACACATCCGCGGTCCCGCCTGGGCGGATGCGAACGCCGGAGTGTTCGGTCCGAGCCACGATGCGGGCCGGGTCGGATTCCCGGAAGAGTTCCTGCTGCACGGTCACCGTCACCTGGGCGCTCGACCCGTTGTCGATCGTCGCTTGCACCTTAAGAACAGCCTTCTCCGGCGACACCTCCGGCGTAGCGACGAAAACACCCCAGTGGGCAAGATGCACCGGGGCTGTTTTCACGAGCCACACATTGCGGTAGATGCCGCCGCCCGGATACCAGCGGGAGGACTTGGGCGGATTATCCAGCCTTACGGCCACGACGTTTGCGGCGCCGAAACGCAAATGAGGCGTCAACTCGAAGCGAAGCGATGTGTAACCGTACGGCCACTCGCCGAGCAGGCGCCCATTGAGCCAGACCTGCGCGTGCGACATCGCGCCGTCCGGGTCGAGAAACACACGCCGTTCGCGATCGGAAACCGGGGGGTCAAAGCGCTTGCGATACCAGCCGACACCAGCCGATGGGAGCATTCCGACCGAGTTCGGCACGTCGGTCATGAACGGCCCCTCGATGGCCCAGTCGTGCGGCAAGTTCAGCGTCCGCCACCGAGAGTCATCGAAGGCCGGGTCGGCCGGCGCCAGGTCCGGCGCGGACTCGGACGAGTCAAGCTTATGGAACCGCCATTCCGTATTGAAGGACACCCGCTCGCGCGGCAGGACCGCACCCAGTCCAAACGAAGTCACGAACAGAACGCAGAGAGTAAGAAGGCTCGACTGCTTCATTAGTGCGTCACCTTAGGGTCCTGGCTCGTTAAGTCTCGCTGGCCTTACTGCCTTTGGCCAGCATAACGGGGGTTGTACTTGCCCTGCTCCGCGAAGCCTCCGAGTTCCGGGCGCATCGGGCTGTAACGAGGGTAACTGTCGAAAATATCCTCGCGTCCGGGTTGGAGACGCGGGTCGCCTTGTTCGCGGAGCAGTTTGCTCAGCGTCTCGCTCAGTTCGCGTCGCAGCGGCTCGTGTGCTGGCTGGCCCACGAGGTTGGTCAAGCATTCCGGATCCTGCGACACGTCGTACAATTCCTCGGCTGGACGCTTCTCGACCGCCAGTCGGGCGAGACGATCCCCCTGTTTCAGCTGCGATAGCATCAACTCCTTCGTTGGCGAGGCATCAATATCGTGGTACCCGTCCGGGTCTCCCGCGGGCCAGCGGTCTGGTTTCAGGTTGCGAATGTAGAGGTGGCGGGCCGTGCGGATCGCCCGCGCCGGATAGCCGAGGTTGTCAAACCGCGCATGAGAGTGGCGTTCCCGCCCGCAGAGGATCCACGGGCTCTGCCCAGCAGCCCCCGCGGATGACCCGGAGAGCAACGGGACGAGGCTTTTCCCCGCCAGACCGCCTGGGGCTTCCACACCGGCCGCCTCATAGAAGGTCGGCGCAAAATCCACGAAACTGACGAGCGCGTCCGACGTTCGATCGCCTTTCACGCGACTCGGCCAGCGGACGGCCAGCGGCATGTGAATCCCGTATTCGTAGAGGTTCGCCTTTGCGCGCGGGAACGGGAAGCCGTTGTCCGAGGTAACCACCACGAGCGTGTTTTCAGTGAGACCTTGTGCGTCGAGAGATTCCAGGATACGGCCAAGGTGGAGGTCGAACCACTCGACCTCGAGCAGGTAATCGAGGATGTCGGAACGGATCTGCTCCGAGTCGGGCAGGAACTTAGGCACCTCGACATCCTGCAGGCGCTTGCCAGCCTTCCTCCCGGAGCCGAGTTCGTACTGGCGATGCGGCTCCTGGGCGCCGTACCAGAAGCAGAACGGGGCGCTTCTCGACCGATTCTTGAGGAACTCGCCGAAATTCGCGGCGTAATCCACGGAGCTCATACCAGGGCGCGGGGGCTTCGTTTTAACGGAGCTGAAGTCCGCACCCGCCGGGTTACGCGGGCGGCCGCTCACCTGCCAGTTCCCCGGCCCCCAGGCCTTGCCAGCAAACCCGACCTGGTAACCAGCCTTTTCAAGGACGTCGGGATAGACCGTCAAATCTGCCGGAAAACTGCTTGCGTGAGTTCCGGCCTCCCGAATCTGCCAGATGTGGCGACCGGTCAGGATCGCGGCGCGATCGGGGCTGCACTGGGGCGCCGCACAAAAGGCGTTTCGAAAAAGAACGCCTTCGCGTGCAACCCGATCAAAAGCAGGTGTGCTGACCGCACGGCAGCCGTAGGCGCCCAGGTGGCGCCAGGAAAGGTCGTCCGCTATGGCAAACAGGATATTCGGAGGCGCTTCTGAGGCCCGTGCGGTCGCACAGGCGGCCGCACCCGCCATGATGCCCAGCCCAATCAAAGCGTCACGTCTGGTCCAATTTCGCATCCCGGATTTCATACTCCCTCAAATGGAACGATATTTGGAGTGCGGTAGAAACGGCTGCACTTTATACGCATGTTAGACACCTTAGGGCATGCAATCTGCTTTCAGTTCGAACCGAAAGCAGGTCGCATGCCCCACCGGAATCCCAAGATCCGTATAAAATGCAGAGAAACGGGGTGCCGTTGCAGGCGACATCCGCCCATCCGATTCATCCGTGAGGATGAAAACGACGTTAGGCCGGGTGCCCGTTGCGGCCTGGTTCTGAGCGCGGCTTGGACCGAGCGAACACGCGGCGGCGGGGACGGCCAACAGCAGCTCGCGGCGATTCAGAGGCGGCATCGCGTTTCTCTCCGGCGCGGAATTATAGCACCGGGAAGGGGCGTTAGGAGGTCAACGACCCCAACGATCGTCGGAGTCTCTTAGTCCCTAAACGTCGTTGCCCGTGCCCGGCGACCGATTCTTGACAGCCTTCCCTCGGGCGAGTAACGTCCTGCCTGGTTGTCCCCATGATTGCTGACATCAAGCTTTCCCGACGTGGTTTTCTAGGGGCTTTGGGAGCCACGGCTGTAGCAGCCCGCAGCCAGGCCGCCAACCCGCCTTGGAACCTGCTGCTCATCACGAATGATCAGCATCGTGCAGATTGTCTCGGCATCACGGGCAATCCGGTTATCCGTACGCCGAGTATGGATCGGCTGGCACAGGAGGGAGTGCTGTTCGAGAACAACTATGTTCCGTGCCCTCAATGCGTGCCGTCGCGGTCGGCGATGCACACCGGACGATATGCGCATGTGAACCGTACGCCAGGGAATCAGTACCGCCTGCCCGACACCGAAGAAACACTGGCGTCCATCTTGAACCGGCACGGGTATATGACCGCTGCGGTGGGTGACGAACCATTCGCGCCGACGAATGCGCTGGGCGGATTCCAGAACCTGTATTCGAGCGATCCGGATTACCGGGCGTTCCTAAGCAGCGCGGGATGGGACTCAAAAGCGGCTGAGCACCGGGAACGCCTCAAGACGGGGTTCCAGGCTCATCCTGCTCCCTGGCCTGAGGAGATGGACGAAACCGCCTTTTTCGCCCGAAGAGCCATTGATTTTCTCAAGGAAAACGCCAATCGCCCGTTCTTCCTTCACGTGAACTTCCGCAGACCTCACCATCCGTTCGATCCGCCGGCGCCTTACGATCGAATGTACGCCGGGGCTGCTTTCCCCGCCTCCCATAGCCGGGAAGGCGAAATGGAAAACAAACCGCCGTCGCATCAGAAATCGCTTGAGAATACCGGCGGATTCGACCTCCGAACAATGACAGCGGACGACCTCGAGCGCATTAAGCGCTACTACTACGGGATGATTTCGCTGAACGACACATACATCGGTCGGATGTTCGAATCGCTTGCCGCACTGGGACTGTCCGAGCGCACGGTGGTGGTCCTCACAGCGGATCACGGCGAGATGCTCGGCGACCACGGATTATTGTTCAAGGCGGGCTACATGTACGAAGAAGTCGTTCGCGCCCCGCTGATGTTGCGGGCACCCGGGAAATTGCCCGCCGGTCGCCGTATCGGCGATATGACCGAGAGTATCGATATCATGCCCACCGTGCTCGAACTGCTGGGAATGCGGCCCTCGGAGCGGGTCCAGGGGAGAAGTCTCTTGCAGATCATCGAAGGGAAAGAACCTGGCCGGCAGGAGGTGCACTCGGAGTTTCCAACGACAAAGATGATCCGTACGGCCGACTGGAAGCTCGTTCATTACCTGCGCGCGCCATATGGCGAGCTCTACAACATGCGGGACGACCCGCACGAGCTCCACAATCTCTACCATGATCCAGGCTACGCCAAAATGAGAGCCGACATGGAATCACGGCTTGCAGACTGGCTGGTCGAGACCGAGGACCCGGCGCTCCCGCCCGTGCCCGGGCAGAGAGCGTGAGGCAGACGACGGCCGGCGGGCCGCCTGGAGGGTCTCTGCTGTCCCGTCGGTTCCGATCAGAAGAGGACAATGAGCAGAACAACCAAGGGGAGTAGGGGACACTGGTTTTCTTGCTAATTTTTTTTCGTACTTTTTTCTCCTGGAGCGTTAGTAGCAATAGGACAGTCTGCGCTCGGGAACGAAAGAAGGACGACCATGGCGAGAAAAGCGCGAATCAAAGCCCCCCTGGGTCAGGAAGGCGTCTACCACCTGCGGGTTCAGATCGCCGGGGTGGAGGGCGACTATCCCCTGCTGGACAAAGAAGACGCGACCGAGCTCGTGCTCCTGATGCTCCGTTATGCCCGGCTCTACTATTGCGACGTCGCCGGCTTCGGGCTGATGGGCGACCACTGGCACGACGTCTGCCGCTTCGAGGCCTTCCGGCCCTTGTCGCGCGAGACCCTGACCGAGCTGGCCGAGCGCTTCTACCCGGGCCGCTACCGCCCGCACGACCGCTGGACCGATGCCGACTGGGAGCGCTTCAACCGCCGGGTCTTCGACGTTTCCGAGTACATGCGCAACGTCAACTCCCAGTTCGCCCGCTACTACAACCGCCGCCACCGGCGCAAGGGACGGTTCTGGGCCGACCGCTTCAAGTGTTCCATGGCGGGTGACGACGGATATTTCCGCCACCTGCCGCTCTACGCCGAGCTGAACCCGGTCAGGGCTCACCTGGTCGAGCGGCCCGAAGACTGGCCGTTTTCCTCCGCCCGGCTGCGCTTTACCGGCCAGGACCAGGACCTGATGCCGCTGACCGAACTGTTCGCCACCCCCGACTACGAGACGGCGGTCAGGACCTACCGTGAATTGCTTTTGTGGACCGGGACCCAGCCCAACAAAGAGGGGGCGGGGACCGTGCCCGAGGCGGTGTTTCGCGAGGAGCAGGCGGGGCGCTTCCTCACCCCCGGGCTCTTCCTGCGCCGGCACCGGTGCTTGAGCGACGGACTGGTGATCGGCACCCGGGAGGCGGTTCAGGAGTGGCTGGACCCTCTCATCGAACAGGCAGTGTATCAACGGCGCCGACACCCGATCCCGGCCAGCATCCCGGGCTGCTATACGCTGCGCGAACAGCGCGGCGGCCAGCCCATTTGACCCGCTTGCTTTTCCGGCTCCCCACACCTGTGTCCCCGGCCACGGAGGCCTGCCCGCCTTGGCCCAGCTTTTTGCGCGCCTTAAGCGAATGATAGCTCGGTTGCCGCCTGTCCGGTCGGGCTCGCGTCTCGTTCCCAAGCGAGCCCCGTTCCGATCAGTGCGTGGCTGGATCCGCTGTTCACAACCAGTAGCGAAACCCGACTTCAAGGCCACTTCCAACTGTTTCCATCAGTGCCACTCGCTTTCCGGCTCCCAAGAGTTCTGTACCGATCAGTTCGTTGGACCTGCAAATCAGTTGGAAAATGCAACTCTTTGCCGCTGCATCACACCGCCTGGCCGGAGAAGACTGTCCCCGGAAGAAACCAGTGTCCCCTACTCCTCAGTGTCCCGTACTCCTCCCTGGCGGCACGTCCCGAGGTTCTGGGCGAACGTGACCCGGGTTATCCTGACAACTCTTCTCTGTGCACAGTCCCCCTCATGCGACCATAATTCCATTTGATCGTGAACGAGTTCCCCTGATGTGCTAAATAGACGGAAATTGGGGGCTCCGGTTCCTCTTGTGAAAGGAGACGCGATGCCAGAAGGGTTGCCTCCGTTTGCTACGACTGAATCCACGCCCGCATTCCGAATCGACAGCGCTTTTCATCAACTCCTATACCAACCCCTGAAGCGACAGCCTCCCCCGTCGAGGGGCCAAGTGTTACCAACCCCGGTTTTCCCGCAACACCCTAATCTCCTTGAACAGGATGACTCCAGTTTCGCCCCGGTGCGCTCCGCAGCAGATCCTTACGGGGGTCGGCGATGGTCAGCACGACTGATCTACAGGGCTTTTCGAGGATGGCTCTTTCCCTACCTGAAGTCCAGGGTGCTTCCCGGTGAATTTCATCCGATCGTCGGATACCTGTTCACGGAATGGAAATGCAATCTCGACTGCCATTACTGCTGGGCGTTTGACAATCGGGTGGAGGGAATGACCGAAGATATCGCCAGGCGGTCCATTGACTGGCTTCGTTCGGCCGGGTGCCGGGTGCTCGTCTTGATGGGCGGAGAACCCTTGCTGCGCCCCACCTTCGCGCACAAGGTCGTCTACTACGCCGCCAGGAAAGGTTTCTGGGTCTACCTGCCCACCAATGGGCGGCTGATGAAGCGGGACGTGGTCGACCGTCTGGCAGACGCCGGGATTGCAGCTGTGAACCTGGCGGTTGATGCAGTGAACGAGAAACCGGGCCTCCCCAAGGCGCTCACTTCCATTCGCACGAAGTTCGAGTACCTCGTGCGAAAGCAGTACAAGTACGGCTACATAGTCTTCCTTAACATTAACATCTGCCGCAACAATCTGGAGGACGTCAAACAACTGACAGAGATCGCCCACGATTACGGGTTGATCACCGATTACCACATCAACGAGTCGCCGATGATCGAGGAGAGCCACTTCAGGCACTCGGAAACCAACCCGACATTCGTTCGTTCGGCCGACTGGCCGGAGGTCGACCGAACCCTGGATTGGCTTATCGACAAGAATCGCTGCGGATACAAGATGGTGG
The DNA here is from genome assembly GCA_964421755.1 of uncultured Acidobacteriota bacterium. Lineage (GTDB taxonomy): Bacteria > Acidobacteriota > UBA6911 > RPQK01 > RPQK01 > CAVUUN01. The sequence continues at coordinate 354 of CAYQYP010000604.1, read as the reverse complement.
ACTCAGTCCGAAGACTGACCGAGATGAAATCATTCATGCGGGGTAGGCTGCAGCGCTGGGGTTGCCGGGCGGGTCACAACAACGTCATCATCCGGGTGGACGGGACCCTGGCTCCCTGCTTTCCGCTCTACTCGGCCACCCACGACTGGGGCACAATCGAGACTCAAAAGTTTGAAAGGCGTCAGCTGAACGCGATGAAACAGTCGTGTGAGCCCCATTGTTTTTCAAGCCTGAATCATAACCTCGCTTTTTCCTACAACCACGGGCGGCCGATCCTCTGGGTGCTCCGCCAAGCGTTGAGAGGCTTCCAGGGCATCAGCGGAACCTACGGCCAACCGTAAAGACCCGTCGGGA
>CAYQYP010000603.1:0-5495 GCA_964421755.1 uncultured Acidobacteriota bacterium | reverse complement strand
ATCGCTAGGAATTATCGGGATGAGAGAACGCTGTTCGGCTCACGGGGGGCAGCTCGACTTTGAAAACCGCGGGGGAGGAACGACCCTGACGGTCAAGCTTCCGATACCGCAGGCAAGTTCACAGGAACCTGCCCGGTCCTTGGCAAACAACGACGATAGGTCCAGTCGGTCAATTAATTGATGCGGGCGACCACCAGGGTCATGTCGTCCTGCAGCGGCACTTCTCCTATGAACGCCCGTACCTGTTTGAGGACTTCGTCCCGGATTTGGGCGGCCGATGGACACGCTTGACACTGAGGGTCGGACCCGAGAAGAACTGGGAGTCGGCTCAACGAATACGGGTTTTGACCCCAACGGGGTCGCGTAGCAAAGCCCAGGGTTGGCCGCGTTGTTTGCGGCCTACCCTGGGTTGGTCGCCGGCAAGATTCCAACCCTGAAAGGGTTGCGTAAAGTGCTCGACCTTGAATCCGAGCCATGTCAGTCAATCCCAGATGTAACGCTCGTCCCATTCGATCCCGTGCTTGCACAGCAAGGAGCGGAATTCATCTTTGGGTAGGCCGCAAAAGAGGCGGCCAACCCTGGGCTTTGTTACGCGACCCCATTCGGGGTCGAAAGCCGGCGGGCGGCCGATCATCCTCAGTCTCACGTGTGGGGCTCAGTGAGCCGGATTTGGGCGGCCGGGCGCGCGCTGTTTTGCTGTCTATTCCTCAACAAACGGAGCCGAAGAGATCCGCCTGACATGCGTTTTTGAAACCTGTTTCGGGCACTCGGCAACAACGAGTTCACTGAACCGATAGTTCACGTCCCGCGAAACCAGCGTGTGGGGGCCGAGTATCCGGACATTGGCCGTGGCCTCTAGATCCGTCTGCAGCCACATCCCGCCGACATCGCCGTAGAGAAGCGTGATTCGCACTCCCCGCAGCCACCATGAGGGGGACTTCGCAGGCTCGCCTCGTATGCGGCGTACCAGGTAGGTTGAAGCATCGATCCAGATGTTCCCGCGCAGCAGACTCTTGTCCTTTCGCCGCGGAAGCAACTCGAGCACGTAGCAGCGCTGGCCGCTTACATTTTCCTCGCCCGTGAAACGGAAGTCGTAATTGTCAGCCGAGAAGTCGGTCGAGGCGTGATCCTTTGCGATATCCACCTCGCTTGCCAGCGTCCGACGCACGATCGTTTTTCCCAAGCCGGTGCCGCTGGCCTGCTGGATGGCGTACTCCTTGGCATCCGGGGGAATGAAGGTCATGTCGGCCACGACCTGGGACTTGATCTTATCTCTGTCCTTGCCAAACAGCTTGTAGTCGCGCGTTACGATGTAGGGGCGAAAACGAGCCTGGTTTTCAGCCCGAGCTTGTGCCATTCGGGCGATAATGGTTTCCACGGTTGGAACTGGGTTCCTTGTCTGAGCAGATGCCTGGCATGTGACTGCAACGACCAGGCAGGGGAATAGCATCCAAAGTGTTCCTCGCATACAACACACACCCATCCCGCGTCCAGGCCGGCAGAGCCCGACGCGCACTTTCTTATACCCCGGGATAATGCTTGTGTCAGTTCCGCACTGCTCACATGTCTGGTCAAAGTTGCTCTAAGACCCTTATGCAACACCTCACTTTGTGCGCGCAGCCGATCGATTTCCGCGGGAGGGGACATCTCGCCGGTCCGAACAGTTCCCGTGTCTTAATCGTGAGCAGCCGCTTCCGACGCCTCTGCCTCGGCCTTGGTCTTATGCACAGTTCCATCCGGATGGTTGGGAGGGGAGTAGATCGTATACAGCTTCAACTGAGCTGTCTTTGAGGTATTGATCACATTGTGATGCGTCCCCGCCGGGACGACGACCGCGTCACCATCGCGCACCGGGTTTTCCTCCCTTTCGTTGAAGACGAATTTGGCCTCTCCCTGCTCGATGCGGAAGAATTGATCGACGTTCGGGTGCACCTCGGCGCCGATTTCTTCCCCCGGCTGCAGGCACATGACCACGAGCTGGGCGTGTTTGCCGGTGAAAAGGACCTGCCGGAAGTAGCCGTTCTTCAGGGTCTGTTTTTCAATCGATCCAACATAGGGGGTCATTTGTTGCCTTCCCTTCTTTCCGAAATAGCCCGCCCAACAGGACACACACGAATCCACTGCGACTAATGTTACCGATAAGTCACGCTAACGCTGTTCACAATCGCACCCATCACTGTCACTAATTGCACACGTCTCCCCGACTCACTCTGGCTTGAAGGGACGCCCTCGCCCTCACCGTCCACCAGCGCGCTTCCCGCCGTGTTGACTTGCGCTGTTTCCTGCAAGAAGATGGAGGGAGTGAATCGGTTCCACTACGGCGCGGCGCCGCGTTAACCGGTCAACCTGTTCTGTCACCAAGGTTTCGGCTCGCTAACGGATCTGTCGAGTGCCTTAGCGTCTCTTCCGCCTCTTGCGTGAAACCTTTGCGCCTCTTGCACCTCTTGCGTCCATGACCGGATGAAAGTCCCCTCCGGGGAGACACGATTATGAACATCAATCCATTGAGACATTTGGAAACGCTCGGTCAATCGATCTGGCTGGACTACATCCGGCGCGATCTGATCGTCGGCGGACAGCTCCGGCGTCTGATCGATGAGGATGGACTGCGGGGAATGACCTCGAATCCATCCATCTTCGAGAAGGCGATCGCGGAGAGCCACGATTATGACGAGGACATCCGGACCATCTCGCTCGAGGGCAAGAGTGCCGAGGCAATCTACGAAGCCCTGAGTCAGCGCGATGTGCAAAGCGCCGCTGACGAGTTTCGCCCTCTCTACGACAAGACTGACGGCGCGGATGGATATGTCAGCCTCGAGGTCAATCCCCATTTGGCGCACGATACCAACGGCACGCTGGCGGAAGCCCGCCGGTTGTGGGTCGCGCTCGACCGGCCCAATGTATTTATCAAAGTCCCGGCCACGGCCGAAGGCCTGCCCGTCATCCAGCAACTCATCAGTGAGGGAATCAATGTCAACGTGACGCTGCTCTTCGGGCTGCCTCGTTATCGGCAGGTTGCGGAAGCTTACGTCGCCGGGATTGAGACGCGGGCGGCCCAAGGGAACCCCGTGAAGCACGTGGCCTCGGTGGCCAGCTTTTTTGTGAGCCGTATCGACGCGCTCGTAGATCCTGTGCTCGAAAAAGCTATTGCGAACAACGGCAAGGAGGCAGACGTCGCGAGAAGGCTACGCGGGCAGGTTGCCATAGCCAGCGCGAAGGTGGCCTACCAGATCTTCAAGGAGATCTTCTGCGCTGATCGGTTCAAGAAACTGGCTGACCAAGGTGCGCGAGCTCAGCGTCTGCTGTGGGCCAGCACCGGCACCAAGAACCCGGACTACAGTGACGTGAAGTACGTCGAGGCGCTCATTGGACCGGACACGGTCAACACAGCCCCGCTCGAAACTCTCGAGGCATACCGCGACCACGGCGATCCCCAAGCCCGGCTCGAACACGACATCAAGGAAGCCCGCTGGGTGCTGGAGCAGCTGCCGGAACTGGGCCTGAGCATCGATAAGTTGACCCAACGACTGGAAGACGAAGGAGTCGACAAATTCAACCAGCCGTTCGACAAGCTGATGAACACCTTGGGCCTTTCCCGAAAGACGCGAAAGGAAGCGGAAGACGCGTGGCGCAATGAGGGGGGCAACCCCAACTGAGGCGCCTGGAAGTCAGGTGAACGATCCCGATCTACTCAGTCATTGCCCCGGGTGAGCAATTTTGACCAGGAGCGTGAGCCGTACCGAACTGACACTCGAAGAACCCGAGAGTATAAGAGGAAGTGTCTCGAGTTGTGGGTGGTGGGCAACGCGGGTTGAAAACAGCCCGTCGCCGGGCTCGGAACAGTCCGGTCCCACCGGGATTCAGCGGAACGCCAGTCACAGGAGAACCGTATGAGACTACGAAGATTAAGCAGAATTGCAGTTACCTGCCTCGGCATCGGAGCGTTGTCCGCGGGGCTGCTGTACGGAGGTGAGAGCGCGGCTACCAGATTGACGACATCGGCCGAGGTGCTCGGGGAGATCATGGCAACGCCCGACAAGGCGATTCCTCAAGACCTGCTTGCGAGATCAGCATGTATCGTGATCATTCCGGGAATGAAAAAAGGTGCCTTTATCGTGGGAGCGAACTACGGTAGTGGGTTCATGTCGTGCCGCCTGGCTTCCGGGACTGGATGGTCGGCGCCGGCTGGGGTGAAGGCGGAAGGTGGGAGCGTTGGCTTTCAGATCGGAGGCTCCGAGACGGACGTCATCATGCTCGTCATGAACAGACGAGGCGCCGAAAAGCTGCTTTCGAGCAAGTTCACTCTTGGCGCGGACGCTTCCGTGGCAGCCGGACCGGTAGGCCGGACCTCCTCGGCGGATACCGACGCCAAGCTGAACGCCGAGATCCTTTCCTATTCCCGTTCGAGAGGGGCGTTTGCGGGTATTTCACTGGAGGGCGCCACACTGCGGCCCGATGAAGACTCCAACGCCGAGCTGTATGGTCGCAAATTGACAAACCAACAGATCGTCATGGGCAAGACGAAGGTACCTCCAGCGGGATCCAAGCTGGTGGCGGGATTGAACAAATACTCGGCACAATCCGCGGAGAAAAAGGCTGAGTAGATCGTCGGGAGAGGTCAACTTCGGTGTTTTTCTAAGCGAGGCCGGGGTCCGACAGAAGATCGGGTGACGCGCGGCGGGTGTGTTTCTCTAATCGTGCAGAACCACGCTCAGGAGGCCGCTATTGACCGTCAACCCGCCCTGGTCGCCGTATTCGATGAAGCCGAGTTTCCTGAACTTGTTCATGAAATGGCTGACTCGCGAGCGGGTTGTGCCAACCATTTCGGCCAGATTCTCCTGACTGATCCTGGGAAGCACAGGTTCGGCTCTGCTCTCCTTGCCGAAATGGGAAAGCAGTAAGAGGATCCGGGCCAGACGCTTCTCGCTCGAGTTGAAGAGCTGATCCACGAGATCCGCTTCGTACCGGATGTTGCGCGACAGCAGATGCGTGACGAACACTTCCGAGATCTGGTGCTGCTCGTGGAGAAGGCGCACCATCAACCGCTTCTCCAGCCGGGTAAGGCTGCAATCCGTGATGGCGGTCGCAGTCGCCATGCGCAAGGGCTGTCCTGCGAGGCAGCCCTCGCCGAAGAAATCGCCCCTGTCCAGAATAGCGACAATCGCTTCTTTTCCCTGTTGGGAGGTCACCGTGAGCTTCACCTTGCCTTGCTTGAGAAAGAAAATGGAATCTGCGGGGTCTCCCTCCCAGAAGATGCTGCGGTTCGCACCGTACTCTATGGCGTTCCCTTGGGAGACTCCGGAAAGGAATACTTCCCAATCGACAGGCTGACCTTTATCAACCTCCATGATTTCATCCCTTCTGGCCGTGGTTAACTTCTGGCGAGCGGCTGCGTGGTGTCGTACTTCTGCACCTTCCGCGGCTGTCGCGCCTCGCCGCGTCCGGTCATTTAATGCAAATTATATGCCGATAACCATGGCTGGATCAAATCACGC
>CAYQYP010000602.1:0-2071 GCA_964421755.1 uncultured Acidobacteriota bacterium | reverse complement strand
CCACACTGACCGCAGAAGGCAAAGCCTGGGGGATTCACAAACCCACAGTTGAGGCAGCGCGAGCTCAGTTGAGTACCGCCCTGACCACAAAACTTCATGCCCTCTGGATTCACAAACCCGCAGCTCGGGCAGTGCATGGGGCCTCATCCTCGATGCGCGGGAGGTTGGCCGATTCGTTGGGATGGGCAGGAAGCCCCGATGCATGCAACGGGCACGCAGGGGACCGATCTCTTGTCAGTACCCCAGATGGGATGCTATGTCAAGGGAAATTGGGTAGTGTCTCGGTTTGAAATTTGGCACCACGAAAATTCCCTTGAATACGGGATAGTAAAAAGGTCTAGATCGGTAGTGGGTCAATTTGGATTTAACATTAGGAGAATTTTTGCTGTCAGTTCACCTAGGGACTATCTAATTTTGGGGCCTGCTTTTTTGCTCGTTCGCGCTCCTCACGTCGCCGGTCATTCATGAGATCCTCCCGAAAAAGAAGATCCCGAACTTCCGCGATTGGTGTCACGATCGCGATGCCGGCGTTGGTCTTTTCGGATTGAGCGTAACCGTTTTGAGTCAAGTCAAGCGACACGCTTCAATCGTACAATGGGCCGGTATGTCGGCTGGCTCGCGTAGAGGCGCACTCGCTCCTGGCCGGCACGGAACCGCCAGTAGTCACGGAGGTCATGGTCGTGGCTCTTCTTGAGCGAGCGCAACGTCAGAATCGCCTCTGCCCCGACCAGACTCCAGCGCTTGCCTTCGCCCTCCCTCCGGTGCTTCACGACGGAACCACAGGCCGACTCCACGACGCCGGTCCCGACGGGCAAGCCCGCGGCCCGGTAGGCGTCGTATTGCATCCAACGCCGATGGTTGTGGAAAAACGTGAGGGCTTGGGCGAGCGCCTCCCGGACCGACTTCCGCAGCCGTGGCTTCGTGAGGATTTGTCGCAGGCCACCGATGACATCGCCCACCCGGCCGCGGAGGATCTCCGGCAGCTTTTTCTGTACCCAGCGCTTGCCGACCTTGGATCCTTCTCCACACCAGGCGTTAGCCGCGCTCCAGAGGTAACCGACGACGTGCATGCTGTCCAGCACACAGGTTACGCGCTTCCCGGGCTTGAAGAGTTGGGTCGCCAGGCGCCACAGACCGAGGGCACCGTCGAGCCGCACGACCAAGGGTTGGCGGTGCTGGGGGTCGCGACGCTCGGCATCGGCCTTGATGCACGCCATCACCTGCGGCTTCGTCTGTGCCCGGCTGGCTACACGCCGCACCGGCTGGGCTCTTGGCGCAGCGTCCCGTGTGTCTTCTCGCGGCCGCCGCACACGGGCCGCTTCTGGATCGACCCAGAGTTCCGCCAGCGCTTCGGGCGAGCGGGGCTTGGGAGCAACCGTGTCGCTGACCCCCACCAGCGCTTCTTTCTTCTGCTGCCGCTTCTCTCCTGTGCCCCACTTGGCCGTGAGCTTGGCCGCCGCCTCCTTGAGCATGGGGACGCCCTGCCCGTCAAAACTGACCACGAGGAACTCGCCCGCGGTGTCCTCTGGGCCGAGGGGCCGCGGCGCAGAGAAGGCCTCGTAGTCCTGCGGGGCTTCCTTTGCCACCTCCAGCAAGACGCTCTCGGCCACCTCGAGGGCCAAGAGCTGCGCGAACAGGCCTGCACTTTCCTGGAAGGGGGGCTCGACGGCGAACCGGGTCATCCACTCTTGCAGGAAGTACGAGTCGCACCGCTCGGGGAGGTTCACCGGTGCGTCCAGCGGGCAGCTCCCGGGCTCCCCGGGCAGGCGGTAACAGGTCCGGACCACCGCGAACGTTCCGCAGAGGGAGCAAGAGTCCCGCCCGCGCAGCGTGTTCTCTCGCGGCCGGAGGACGCCGGCGGCCCGCCTGATGGCTGGTCCGACATCCCCCGTCCCGCGCTGGGCAACGTAGAGCTTCATCGCCGCCCACCCGATGGGCCACAGTCGCTTGAAGATGCCCTGCTCCGCTTCGTGCGCCTCCAGCTTTCTCGCGCTTTCCCTGGCAAACGTGCGCAGGGCCTGGAGCGCCTGCTCGCCTTCCGCGATACTCATCTCGACCTCGAGTGCGTCCA
>CAYQYP010000601.1:0-8932 GCA_964421755.1 uncultured Acidobacteriota bacterium | reverse complement strand
GGGACGGACGAGTTACGCGAACACGTGGGACGGCTCGCTTGGTCACAACTACAGCGCGCTCTGGGACGCACCTAGCCAAAATGTGCTGCTGGTCAAGCTGAGCTACTGGCTGCCGCGGTGAAGACGGCTGACCGGCTGACCGGCTGACCCGCTGACAAGAGGGCGAGCGCGCCAACCGGGCCGGAAAGCGGCGGATTCTGAAACGCGAATCCGCCCTACGACCGCTCGCCCTCGCATGGCAGGTAGTCGTAGGGCGGATTCGCGTTTCAGAATCCGCCGCTTTACGGCCCGGTTGGCTCGCTTTTGCCGCAGTAGGCGGTGCGCAGTGCGCAGTGGGCAGTGCGCAGTGGGCAGTGCGCAGTGGGCAGTGCGCAGTAGGCAGTGCGCAGTGCGCAGTGGACTTTGGTCAGCTGTCAGTCGTCAGTACATTTGGAGGTTACATGTCACACCCCATGAAGGATCCGGTGACCTGGCTTTACCCACCGATTGAACCGTTCAACAGCGGCATGCTGAGCGTCTCAGACGTTCACGAGCTGTACTTCGAACAGAGCGGGAATCCCTCAGGCAAGCCTGTCGTCTTCCTCCATGGTGGTCCGGGCGCGCAGTCGGACCCCAAACATCGATGCTTCTTCCACCCCGGAAAATACCGCATCGTCAATTTCGACCAGCGGGGCTGCGGCAAAAGCAATCCAGTCGGAAGTCTCGAAGCAAACACGACCTGGGACCTGGTTGCCGATATCGAGAGACTGCGTGAATCCCTGGGGATCGAGAAGTGGCAGGTGTTCGGCGGATCCTGGGGCTCAACGCTCGCCCTGGCTTACGCTGAAAGGCACCCCGAGCGAGTGACCGAACTCGTTCTGCGCGGCATCTTCCTGCATCGGAAACAGGAGCTGAACTGGTCCTACCAGGAGGGTGGGGCTTCCACCCTCTTTCCCGATGCCTGGGAAGCGTTCGCCGCTCACATCCCCGAGAACGAACGGGGGGACATGCTGTCAGCCTACCACCGCCGTCTCAACGGCAGCGACCCCGCCGAGCAGCTGGAAGCGGCCAAGATCTGGAGCAAGTGGGAGGGGGCCACTTCCAAGCTTCTGCCCGACTCGGCGTTCACGGCGGAATTTGAAGAGCCCGAGTTCGCCCTGCGGTTTGCGCGCATCGAAGCCCATTACTTCATCAACGGGGGCTTCTTCGAGGTCGATGGCCAGTTGCTGCGTGACGTCGGCAGGATCCGCCATATCCCGGGGGTGATCATCAACGGCCGTTACGATGTGGTTTGCCCGATGGCCAGCGCCTGGGCGCTGTACCGTGCCTGGCCGGAGGCGGAGCTGATCATCAGCCCAGACGCAGGCCACAGCGCCCACGAACCCTCGACTAGCCGGGCGCTTGTGGCCGCCACCGACCGGTTTGCGGGCTGAAACTGCAGAATGCACACTGCGCACTGCCCACTGCGCACTGCCCACCGGCTCAATGGCTCACCAAGTCCCACTTGGAAGTGGGACCCACGCCGATCCGTGCTCGGTTGGCGGGTTGACGTTGGTCCGACTTCCAAGTCGGACATGGGCGGATTCGCGTTTCAGAATCCGCCGCTTCTTGCCCGCTGCCTGCTGCCCGCTGCCTGCTGCCCGCTGCCCGCTGCCTGCTGCCCGCTGGTCAGCGCGACCAGGGCGGAGCGATGCCGTTCATGCGGGCGTACGCGATTGACTGGCCGACATGCTCGTTGGAATGTTGCAGCAACTGCATCAGGACGTTGCGATAGCTGCTGGACCTCCCGTAAAGTTTCGTCGTCTTGTCCATGTCACTGTCCGGCATCTGCTCCACGGTGCTCCGGACAAAGTCGAACGTTTTCCGCAGTGCCGCTACGATCTGGTCTTTCTCCCGAAGCTTTCCGATGGCGCGGGCGTCAAGGTCTGCGGGCCATTTGCGATCGAGGCTTTCGGCCAGGTAATGAAGATCCGCCTCAGCCACGTGGGAAAGAACCTCCGCAACCGACATCACGCCCGGCCCGGGGCGCCAAGAGTACTTTTCCGCCGGGATGGCCTCGGCGAGAGACAGCGTCTTTCTGGTGCTGTTCGCAAAATGGTTCAAGAACTCGGACCGAAAGCCGCCCGCCTGGGAAGAGGCGTCTTGCGCGCACACTGTATGTCCAGGGCCGACGAGGACAACCAAAAGGCATGAAACCGCCAACAAACAAGTCGATTTCGGCATAGGGTTCTCCTGAGAATGAGGTTTAGGGTATTTTTTAATGTAACACTGGCTTTCGTTTGGAGCGAATCCAGGAAGTATTCACGTCCGTTGTCGAGACGGACGAACGGCGTTCGACTTATCGCTGGAGGAACGCACATGAAATACATGCTGCTCTGCTACGACGATGAACAAGCCTGGAGCAACCTGGGCCAGAGCGAATGGCAGAGAGCGCTGGGCGAAGCGATCGACCTTTGTCACCAGATCAAGGCGAACGGGCATTACCTGGCCGCGGCTCCGTTGCATCCTTCCTCGACCGCGACGATTGTGAGAGTCCGGGATGGCAAGCGCTTGATCACCGACGGTCCATTCGCCGAGACGCGCGAGCAACTGGGCGGCTACTATCTCATCAACGCCAATAATCTCGACGAGGCGATCAGTATCGCCGCGCGTCACCCGGGAGCGCGAATCGGGACGGTCGAGATCCGGCCGGTGATGGAAATTCCCGGATTGCCGACCTAGCGGATTGCACAGAGCCGGACGCCAGAGGACCCATATGACACACTGGTTCTATTCCCTGGATCCTGTTGAGCAGGCGCTGATTGCTACGACCGGCACCTGGTTGGTGACTGCTTTGGGGGCGGCAGTGGTGCTCTTCACCCGCGGCGCTAGCCAGAAATTTTTGGACGGTGCGCTCGGCATGGCGGCCGGAGTCATGATCGCCGCGAGCTATTGGAGCCTGCTTGCTCCAGCAATCGAGATGAGCGAGGACTATGGGGCGTTTCGCTTTTTGCCTGCTGTGGTCGGCTTTCTCGCAGGGGCAGCCTTTCTTCGACTGATCGACTGGGTCCTTCCCCATCTGCACGCGGCTCTCGCCGATCAACCGGAACGTGCCGAAGGCATCCACACTCATTGGCGCCGGACGACGCTGTTGATTCTCGCAATAACCATCCACAACTTCCCCGAGGGCTTGGCCGTAGGGGTATCCTTCGGAGCCGCCGTCGGGCTCTCCGGGGCCGATGCCACCGCACAGGTCGGCGCAGCCATCGCTCTGGCCATCGGCATAGGGTTGCAGAACTTCCCGGAAGGTTCCGCCGTTTCGATGCCTCTCAAACGCGAGGGGATGAGCACTCTCAAGGCGCTCTGGTATGGGCAACTTTCGGCAATCGTCGAACCCGTCGCCGGAGTTCTCGGCGCGGCTTTGGTCGTCAGCATGACCAGCATACTTCCTTACGCCCTTGCCTTTGCGGCCGGGGCAATGATTTTCGTCGTGGTCGAAGAGCTGATACCGGCCTCGCAAAGCGAGGGCAACATCGACGTCGCAACGCTGGGGACAATCCTCGGCTTCGCGGTCATGATGACGCTCGATGTGGCATTGGGCTAAAGTCCGCCGACGTCTCTGCGAACACGGTTTCGCTTGATTCGTCCCGTCCTTTCGGGTGAGGTGATGAAATGTCCGCAAAACAAGTCGCGTATTGGCTGTTGAAAACGGAACCAACGACCTATTCGTACCAGGACCTGCAAAGCGAGGGCACCGCTGTGTGGGATGGGGTCCGGAACGCTGTCGCCCTGAAGAACCTGAGCGCATTCCGGAAGGGTGACCGCGCATTCATTTACCACACGGGAGACGAGAAGGCAGTGGTGGCGATCGCTGTGGTCACGAGCGACGGCCACCGCGACAACCGAGCCGGGCACGACCCGTTACCAGTTGTCGAAGTGGCGTTTGAACGAAAGCTGCCCAACGCGGTTACGTTGAAGCGCATCAAGGCCGATTCGGAGTTCCGTGACTTTCCGCTCGTGCGACTCCCGCGCCTTTCGGTCATGCCCGTGTCTCCAGCCGAGTGGGACCGCATCAACGAGATGTCGAAATCACCGGGATAATCGGGACCGCAATCCAGGCAACTTCTGTCACTGCGTTTCGGAAGTGTCCGGAGCGCGTTCGCAAACAACGGGATCCAGAACCAGCGGAGGCTTGCCATGCTTCGCTCGCAAGCGGTTGATGCTGGCAAAGATCCTCGGGTGACTGATCAATCTCTTCTCCAGCCGCTTCTTGCCCGGGAAATCCAGCAGCAGCGCTCCGATCACGACGGTAAGAAGGCCCGGACCGGGAATACCCGGCATCGTGAGAACCAGTCCGAGGAACACCAGAAATATCCCGAACAGGTTCTTGGCGATCAATCCCGCCCAACGGATCACCGGATGCCTCTTGATCCAGAGTGTCCGTGGATGTGACTCGCAAAAATAGGTGGGGGATAGCCTGACCAGCACGGCGCTCGCGGCCAGCAACGAGCCCACAGAGAAGGCCACGAAGACGAGCAGGGAGGCGATGGCCTTCATCCATCCAAATTCGAGATACACCAGCCAGTCTTTCAGGTACTCAAGCATGCTTCACCGCTGACAGACTGACCGTTAGACTAAGAATGCATTCCCTCAAAAAAGACATCCCAATAGCATAAAGGATCGCCCCTGCCCGAGGAAATGCCAGCGAGCCGAATGCGGAATGCCGAATGCGGAATGCCGAATGCGGAATGCGGAATGAAACGCAAAGCAAAGGGTCGCCGGGAGGGGTCGGCGTTACGGCGGCCCCATGCTGGTTGCCGACGCTTCGCCGGGACTACAAAGCTGCTCCTGCGGGTGAGCAAGCAGGTCATTCCGCATTCCGCATTCCGCATTCGGTCTTTTGATTCCGCATTCCGCATTACGCATTCCGCATTCGGAGCAGGCGGCTACTCTTCCTGAATAGTGACTTTCTTGAGCGTGTCCCCCTGTTGGATCGCGTTCACAACGTCCTGGCCGGTGCGGACTTGACCGAAAACCGTGTGCTTGCCGTCGAGCCAATCGGTGACCACGTGGGTGATGAAAAACTGGCTGCCGTTGGTATTCGGTCCAGCATTGGCCATGGCAAGCGATCCCACCTGGTGCTTGCGAGGATTGTCCCGAACTTCGTCAGCAAAGCGATAGCCCGGGCCGCCGCGGCCGGTGCCCGTCGGATCGCCCCCCTGGACCATGAAGTTGGCGATGACGCGGTGAAAAACCGTGCCGTCAAAGAACCCGTCTCGAGCGAGGAAGACAAAATTGTTGACGGTCATCGGCGCGTCTTTCACAAACAGGTCGCAGACGATCGTCCCGCGCGAGGTCTCAAAGGTGGCCGCGAAAGACTTGCTGCTGTCGATAGTCATCGGTGGTGGTGCGGAGTATTGTTTCGCCATCTTATTAGTTTGGCACAGATCTTCGGGACAACGCAGGGAGAGGTTTTTTTCGCCGTCAGGTAGCCGCGCACACGCAGCGGGGATGTTGAAAATGTTGACTCTTCTATTAATAGGTAATAGGCGGATCGACCGGCGAGTTCCCGGCGGAGGGCGAGATCGAATGGAGCCGCGCACGAGAGCGAGAGAAGCGAGCGAGAGTAAGCGGACCACCTGATTCGCTCCACTGCTTCGTGTTTCTGTGAGAAATGTGGGCTACCGGGTCGAGGGCGGAACCGCCGACAGGAAGTCGCTGCCGCCGAACAGTTCCTGGGCCACCACCGGACCGGTTGCCGTCAGTGTTATGTAGCCGCCGATCTGGCCTTCGGTCATCGGAAGCAACTCGGACACCTGTCGCGACAAGCGTCTCCCCGGCTGCAACGTGACAGTCGTGTCGCCGGACTGTGTGCCTTCCGCCGTAAACACTCGCAGAGTCAGCTCAACTGACTCGCTACCCGGGTTGAACACGGCAATGCCGGTGAAGACACCCATTCCGTTCGCGACCTGACTGAAGGTCGCCCGTCGGACCGGCCCTGAGTCCAGCGGCAACGCGGCAGCCGTCTGTCCATCAGCCGCGCCGAAAATGACGCTTCCGATGATCCCCGGCCCGTCGGCCTCAATCTTCAATGACCCGACCCGCTCTTTCCCGGGCACCCATTCGAACCAGCCTCCGGCATCTTCCTCAAGAGACGTCATTCCATCGAATGTCACCTCTCTGGGCTGAGCAAGAAGCTCTCCGTCATCTCCGATGACAGCCACGCGAACGGTCCGCGCAAGCTCCCCGGTATTAATAAGTCTCAGGCTTGTGGACAGGCCGGGGATGTCCGCCAGCTGCGCCGAGTAGAGACTGGTAGCGATACCGGGTGCGAGCGCAGGGAGCGAGACAAGACTCGCCGACTCGGTTAGTTCGATCAGCTGTGATCCCACGATCCCTGCGCCTTCGACCACCTCGACTTTCACGAATCCGTCCGTGACCGTCTCGACGCCAAACAGCTCGGACAGGTCCCCGGCCAGGCTTGCCTTGCCCGGAATCAGCCGGATCACTTCCCGTTCCAGACCCGATCTGGCCGACGACAGTACCGCCCTGACTGTCACAGCGCCACTGTTCGGATTGGCCAAAGCAAGCACGGTCCTGCCGGTAAAACCCAAACAGGCTGCTTCTCCCTGGCAAGCGCGGGTGAAATACAACAGCTTCTCCTTCTTCACCTGCCCGACACCTCCGTCAAGCTGATGCGGACCGCCTAACTGATACGTCGCTCCGATCGGCTGGTCGGATGCGATCCGAACCCATGCTTGTTCGATCGGCGCACGAGCCGGTCCGAACAGCTCGGAGCTCAATTGGGCCAACTGCGTGCCCGGCTCGAGGGTCAGAAAAGCCGGATTGCCCGGCAAATCAACAAGCGAACCAGCCTGGTCGAGCACGGTCAGCACAACATCCCTTCGATCGGCCCCCGGATTGGCAAGGGCCAAGCCAACAAAGGTGTGCGAATCGGCCCGAAACAGTGGAATCCGAGAGACGATGCCCGGGATGACCTGCAGATTTTCACCGAGCGAGTCGTTCCCTGGAGCCACGTCTGATCGCGACTCAACGCGGATGGTTGTGGCACCCGCACTGGGCGCGTTCTCGTCGATTTCGAAAGTCAGATCAAGAGTGGCGAGCGAAGCCTTCGGATCAACACGTTCTCCCGTGGAACAGGTGATACGGCCTGCAACGGCGGTGCAGTTCCATCCAAACCCGGATGATTTCAACAAGCGGAGCCCTTCGGGCATCTCCAGGTTCACGCCGATCGCATCGCGACTGGTTCCGGAACCGACGTTCGCGACATTGATTGACCAGACACCGGCGCCCCCCGAAAGCAACTTTTCGCTTCTTGTGGCCGCGAGGGAGAAATCGGGAGCCGGGCTAATGGAAAACACCCCCGTCGAGGTGCTGACATACATGGTGCGGTTGTCGAGGGGATCAAGGACCAGGCTCGTCACCCAGTTATTGGACAGCCCCTCGGCAAACGCCGTCCAGAATCGCCCCCCGTTCCTGCTGACGAACACGCCCGCCCCATAGCCGGCCGCGTACGTGACTCCGTCGGCGTCCACGGCAATCGCCCGGATCCTTGATTCCTCCGGCATGCCGGTACTCGACGGCTTCCAGGTCGATCCCTGGTCCTCACTCCTGTAGACGCCCGACCCTTCGGTCCCGACAAGCAGTGTCCGGGACGAGCCGCTGCCGGCAAACACGATCGCGTTTATCTTCGCCCTCGGCAGCCCGACGCTGATTGGATTCCACCCTGCCTCCGCTTTAGTGCTCCGATAGAGTCCATATTGCGCCCCGGTTGCGCCCCAGAAGGCGACACCCGCATACAGGCGGCCGGTCTCTGGATCGATTGCCAGGCAGCTGACTCCGGGAAGCGCGGGGAGGCCAGAACTCGCATGAGTCCAAGACCCGCCCGCGTCAGTCGACTTGAAAACTCCCTCACCGCCAACTGTCTGGTTACCGGTCCCGAGATAGAGGTAACCCGGGTTACGAGGGTCCGCCACGAGCGCGCTGATCGAGTTCATGGCGCTCGTTCCCTCAAGTCCCCGAGACGAGGCATCCCAGCTCTTTCCGTGGTCGCTGCTCTTCCAAACACCCGCACCTGCCGCGTAGAAGGTTCCCGGTTTGTGCGGGTCCGCCACCAGCACGTTTGCCGCGAACGTCCCGTCCAGGAGCTCCCATCCGCTACCACCGACACTGGTCACGATACCGGCGCCAGTGGACGCCAGGACCGAACCGGGACTGCCCGGGTCAAACGCGAGGGCCTGCGCCTGGATCGCGCTAATGTCGCCGCAGGCGACCCAAGTGTCCCCCTTGTCGCTGCTGGCCTGGACTCCAGCCGCGTTGGCCGCAAAGACACTGCCGTCGCCCGCGACCAGCAGATCATCGACGAATCCGACTTCCGCGACCGGAAGCTCCTGCCAGGTTTTTCCCCGGTCAGTGCTTTTGACAATTCGTCCGTTGAAGGCGACGTACATCGTCCTCTGGGGGTCATGTGTTACGGAGATGGCCGTACCAAAAAGGAACCCGAACGGGACCGGGTTCCTTTCCCAGGTCGAGCCACCGTCGGTGGTCTTGTAGAGTGCAGTCAGACTGTTCGCCCACACGCTCAACGGGTCGTCAGGATCGAAGGCGAAGCGGAGCCACTTGTCCAGGCGGCCGAAGTTCGCGGAGCCACTGGTCAGCCCGCTGGTTCCGAGCGATAACTGTTGAGACACCCGCCAGGTTGCCCCGTTATCGGTGCTGACGTAAATCTTCTGCCAGCTCCCGGCATATATCGTCGAGCTCCGCTGAGGATTGACGGCGATGTCCGAAAAAGTGACAGGAAGGGGGTCAATATTCAAAGCGGTCCAAGTGGTCCCGCCGTCGGTGCTGCGCAATGCCTTGCCCACGAGGCCCGCGTACAATGTGTCATGGTGCCCCGGGTGAAAACGAATGACCCGGACGGCTGCGTCCTCGAGCAGCTGCGATTTCACCGGGG
>CAYQYP010000600.1:0-2297 GCA_964421755.1 uncultured Acidobacteriota bacterium | reverse complement strand
TCAGGCACCAGCGTTCGAACAGCCGCCTGCGGTGTCACCACTCTTCACCGGCCATACCGTTCTGGTCCGGCGGCTTCGACGCGGGGCTGGCCGGTCTCTGGGTCGGCAATCAGGCGGCAATGAACCGCACCTACTACTCGGATCTGACCGGGGTTATCTGACCGACTGCCGGCTGCACAAATGGGTTCGTTGTGCGTCACGGAAAGGTTCAGAGGACCAGCGGATGAGAGATCCGTCCGAGGAGTTGTCGGTACGCCTCGGTAGCAGTCTGGACGGCTGGGCGGGGTAACCTGCTGGGTCGAAGCTCCAGTCAAACTCCGGGATAGGCCGGAGGAGCAATCGCATGGGTCGTAACGCGAGTGAATGCCGAGCAGGCCTCGAAAGCGCAGTTGCGGAGCCGAGCCTCCAACGAACGGGCGAAGGCCGTAGCGGGTCGGTTGTCAGAACCGAAGGAACCGATCCGGCCGCCGGGGTAATGGCAACGACACGTGTGAAAGGCTCTCTGAGCAACGTGAGAGGCCCGACCGGCCGGTCGCCGCAGGCGACCGAACGCCGCGACAGGCGGCGGGTCGGCCGGGAGTCGGACAGGCCCATAGTACCGTTGAAGCGGGTAATGACCGCGGAGGGAAGGGGCCTGACTTTTGGTGTGCTTGCAAGGAGGACGATGGTCCTGGGAGATTGGCGATGAGCCTGGCAACCCCTGAAAAGATCAGGAATCTTCAGCGCAAGCTGTATCTCAAGGCCAAGCAGGAGCCTGGCTTCCGCTTCTACCAGCTCTACGACAAGGTCTATCGAGCGGACATCCTCGAACACGCCTACCTGCTGTGCAAGAGCAACGGCGGGAGCAGCGGGGTGGACGGGGTGACGTTCGAGCAGATCGAAGCGTCGGGGCGAGTGGAGTGGCTGGAGCGGCTCGGAAAGGAGTTGCACGATAAGACGTACAGACCCGACCCGGTGAGGCGGGTGATGATTCCCAAACCGGGCGGCGGCGAGCGACCCCTGGGTATCCCGACGATTCGGGACCGGGTGGTACAGACCGCGGCCGTGCTGGTGCTGGAGCCGATCTTCGAGGCTGACTTCCTGGACGAGGCCTATGGCTATCGCCCCAAACGCAGTGCTCAGGATGCGGTGAAAGAGGTTCATCAGACGCTCAAGGCTGGGTACACGGACGTGGTGGATGCCGATCTGAGCAAGTACTTTGACACCATCCCGCATCGGGAGCTGATGAAGTCGGTGGCACGGCGAATCGTGGACCGGCAGATGCTGCGACTGGTGCGGATGTGGCTCAAGGTCCCCGTTCAGGAACGGGACGAGAACGGGAACACGCGCATGAAGGGCGGCAAGCAGAACAAGGTGGGCACGCCGCAAGGCGGGGTGATCTCGCCGCTGCTGGCCAATATCTACATGCATCGGTTCCTGAAGTACTGGCACCAGTGCGGCAAGGGCGGGCAGTTCTCGGCGCTGATCGTCAACTATGCCGACGACTTCGTGATCCTCTCTCGCGGCAAGGCGCAGGAGGCGATGGAGTGGACGGCGGGCGTGATGAACCGGCTGAAGCTGACGCTCAACGCCACCAAGACGTGTGTGCGTGACGCCCGGAAGGAAACGTTTGACTTTCTGGGCTATACGTTCGGGCAGCAGGTGGTGTGGACGGGCGATGGCACGCGTCGTATGGACGCACGGCCGTCGAAGAAGAGCATCGAACGCGTGAAAGGGAAGCTGCACGAGGTGCTGAGTCCCTGGAACGTGGGCGCGTGGACGGAGGTAGCGAAACGAGTCAACCGCATACTGGCTGGCTGGTCGAACTACTTCAGTCACGGGACGTGCTACCACGCCTATCGGGCGGTGGATAATCACCTGTACGATCGGGTGCGACACTTTCTGCGGCGACGGCATAAGGTCAGGTCCGGCGGCACGAGCCTGCTGCCCACGGGCAAGAGCCTGAGGGACTGGGGCATCGTGCGGCTGCTGGATGTGATGCGGAACCGTCGTCATGCGCATGCCCTGGGATGAGAGCCAATCGGAGAGCCGGATGCGTGAAATGCGCACGTCCGGTTCGATGAGCGGGACGTGGAAACGGAGCAGGGCTGAGCTATTGAGGCACCGGCAACCGAAAGGGCCGGAAACCGACAGGCTCAACCTAAACCACCGCGCCACGTCTGGACTCTACCCCGTACCATGTCCCCGCAGTTTCGATCTGTGATGATCCATCTGGCTTATATGGACAGGGCCAAGTGCGGAGTAAGCGGCGTGCCCGCAATCTCCTCGATACGCCTGCGGATGAGGGTAAGCGTCGG
>CAYQYP010000599.1:0-1724 GCA_964421755.1 uncultured Acidobacteriota bacterium | reverse complement strand
GCGCGGATTGTCACCGGAAGCAACCAGCTCCGGGCCAGGCGCTGCTTACGGCTACAATCCGCGCACTTCGCGAAAAGCGCTCCGTTTGCGGTTCTGTACCGCTCGGCAGCGGCGCCCTGAGGGCGGCTGCATCGTGCCCCTGAGCGCGATCAGGGTGTCCGACTTGGAAGTCGGATCTACGGGAAGAAGACCCGGCCCGAAAGTCACTGTGACCCCGCTGCCGCTGCGAAGTTCGCGAACTGGCGGTCGGCGAGGTAGCTCGACCGCACAAGCGGGCCGCTCTCCACGTGGATGAAACCGAGATCCTCACCGATTCGCTTCCAGTGATCGAATTCGTCAGGGTGATAGTACCGCGCCACCGGAAGATGCCAGCCTGACGGCCGCAGGTACTGTCCCAGGGTCAGCAGTTTCACTCCGGACGAGTAAACGTCCCGCATCACCTGAAGAATCTCTTCGTCGGTCTCGCCCAGGCCCAGCATGAGCCCGGTTTTCGGGACCACTCCCTTTCCGAAGCGCGCAATCTGCCGGAGGACCGCGAGCGATACTTCGTAGACGCCCCCGCCCCGAGCGGTTCGATAAAGGCGCGGGACCGTCTCGATGTTGTGGCCAACGATCTCGGGCGTCGCGTCCAAAACGGCCTGGACAGCTCGCTCGTCCCCCTGAAAGTCGGGAATCAGAAGCTCGACTTTGCAGTCAGGACGCTGCTTGCGGATCTCACGGGTCACAGCGGCGAAGACCGAGGCGCCGCCGTCCTCCAGGTCATCGCGATTTACCGAGGTAATGACCGCGTGACGAAGTTCCATCGCCGCAACCGCCTTGGCCACGTTTTCGGGTTCGTTTGGATCGAGCTCGGGCGGCTTGCCTTTCCCGACCGCGCAGTAGCGGCAGCCGCGGGTGCAAATGTCTCCTAGGATCATGAAGGTGGCCACCCGGTGCGACCAGCATTCGCCCATGTTGGGGCAAATCGCTTCCTGGCAGACCGTGTGAAGCTCCAGCGTGGATAGAAGCTTCTTGAGGTCGTGGACCTCTTGCCCGAACGGAGCACGCACCCGGATCCACTCGGGATGACGGCGTCTGACTGCATTGTGATCCAGGCGCACCAGAGGAACTTCAGGCATTCTGATCACGATAGCAGAACCTCGTTAGCCGCGGCAACGCCAGCCGCTGGAAAGGCGAGCATGGAGGCCTTTCAGTTGTGTTAACATTTTCCCCCGGAGGAATTGATGCCGCGATACTTACCTGTTCAACCGGATGCCGCCAACGACTCAGTGAAATCCATCTACGCCGACCTTGAACGGCAACTCGGCGAAGTGCCGGCGTTCCTGAAGACCTTGGCGCACAGCAACCGATTTCTCAAGCCCGTGGCTGAGGCCTACCTGGGGCTCCAAGGCGAGAGCGGGCTCAGCGACAAAACGCGTCAACTGGTCATCCTCAAGACCTGCAGGCTTGATAAGTGCAAGCCGATGATCGACAAGCACACGGAGTTAGCGAAAACTGCTGGCTGGACCGATGAGCAATTGCAGGGTTTTGACAATCCCGCTGACAATCCTGCGCTCAGTTTCTACGACAAGGACGCGCTGCGGTTCGTGGAACTGGTGCGCTCGACGCCGGACGAAATACCTGTGGACTTTTGGACCCAGCTCGACAATCACTACACCTCCGACCAGGTTGTCGAAATGATTGTCCTGATCGGTTTCTACGGCATGATCAACCGGTTCATGCTG
>CAYQYP010000598.1:0-9837 GCA_964421755.1 uncultured Acidobacteriota bacterium | reverse complement strand
CACCCAGGGCGAATGTTTCCTTTCTTCCAGCCGAATTGTCTGCCCGTCTATCTTCAGAATTGCCGTCTTTTCTGCGTCATCGACTTCCACGCTGAACGGGACAGAGAGGGGCTCGGTGCTTTTTTGAATGCTGTTCTCCGGCCCAAGGAGCCGGGCTTCGACACGGTTTCCGTCCCTTTTCACAACAACCCGGCCGCCTTCGGTGCCGGAACCCACGGATCGATCGGTCGTGTAGAAACTGTAGGTGCCCTGAGAACCACGCAGGTCCGGGACGCACATGCCGGCGAGAAGGACTCCCCGGAAGCGCTCAACGGGGAAAATGATAGGAACACGAATGACGGACGAAAAGACCCCGTGTTCGCCCAGGATGCTCCAAAAGGACCGGCTTCGTCGAAAGGATGTGATTCTGGGCCGTCCCAGCGGGATGCGCCAGCGACCGATCGAGAGCGTCCGCCGGGGCGGCTTCACACTGGCCGATGACAACATCGGCTCGTAGGTCTTCGGGTCCCGGGTGATGAAATCGAAGATGTTGTGGTGCGACGCATCCACACCGGTCATGAAGGACGACCAGGCCACAGGCGAAACGGCCGGGCAACTGGTCGCCAGGCGCGCAAATCCGCCCTGTTCCGCGAATGCCTGCAGATTCGGAAGCTTCCCCTGCTTCATGTAGCGTTCGGCCAGGAGCGGGTCCAGCCCGTCCAGCCCAAGGATAACAACCCTCTTGACACTCGTCTTGCCGCGTCGTCGGCCGCTGACGAGAGCCCGCAGCAGCAGCCGGATCGGGGACGTCACGAGGTAGAACAGACCCAGGAGAAAGCCTGCGAGAAGGGTCAGAAACGAAGACACGAAGGCAAAACCAGCGCCCGGACCGACGTAGGCGTGAGCAACCGATAGAGGATCGAGCGCGTTCAAGGCGAAGAGGAGCAGCAGCAGAATCGCGACACGGCCAAACGACGCGCGGAGCCGGGCACGCGGCTCCGTGGCACCAAGCTCCGTTTTGGAGTGCGGCGGCAGAAGGAATCCGATGCCGTACCAGATTCCTGGCGACGCCGCTTTCCCCTATGCACCATTCTGAGTGTCCGAGTACCCCAAATCCGGGATCTTGCACAGGGGAAAGCGGCGTCGTCAGGGGTCCTCCCCAAAAGCGTCGGACTCCTTTTCCCGCCGCACTCCAAACGGAGCGTCTTGCCCCGAGGAACGGGAGAGAACCGGCGCCGAAGTCCCGGGTGTCATAGAACACGCGCGTACAGAAGGCCCCGGCCTCTTTTCCCGATGACCGTGATCGCGCCCATTTCTCGCAGACAGTAGGCCATCTTTTGCGCGAGCCAAGGCGTACGACCGATGGCGTGAGCCAGATCAGTCGTCGTAAACGGGTCCTTCAAGGTTGTTGGGATCAGCGCCAGCAGATCAGCCGGTGTTTCGAGCAGGCATTGACCCACCACCTCCAACAGCCGGCGCTCGTGTGTGACCCAACCTCTGCGCTGTCCGCGTCGAGTGTTGACTTCCCGGCGAACCTCTTCCTCTTGGATCAACACCACCTCAATCGAAAAGTTCGGATGGGCGATCAACTGAGGAATACTTACCAGTTCCTCGAAGAGATTCTCGACTGTGCTCCGCTTGGGTGACTTGCGGCGGCCCAGCACGCTCTTATCAGTTTTGGACAGGCGGACGATCCATTTCTCCTGAGCGACGGGATAGACCAATCGAACGCAATGGCGCTGCGTAAGTGTGTACAGCTTGCCCCTGATTGCGGAAAGATTGCGCGTCTGGATCTCGATCAGCCAGTCGCCGCGAACGATATCTACGGTGAACCCATCCACGGGTGCTTCGGTCAGATCGCCGGCCCGGGCGTACCACCGTTTCAACGCGGCGTGAAGCGGCTTTTCGTTTAAAGTCCCGATCTGGTTTGTCATTGAACGCTTTCCATGCCGACTCGCGACGTCACCAACACCAACCTGGGTGTCTTGTCACGATACACCCCATTCGGCTCCGAGGGAACGAGCCCGAAAGGAACTGAGATTCTTGATATGATGCCCCCGTGTCGTTTGACCACTCAAGCAAATCACGCCTGACATGTAAGGATCTTGATCGATTCCCCGGGGACACACTGCTCGACCGTATCGGGCGAGTTGTTGCGGCCGTCGAATGCCTGCCGCGCAAGGAACTCTTCGAGTCGTGGGAAATGGCCCGCCGAATCCGAAGGCGACTCCGGGGAGGCCGCGTTGTCGATCTCGCCTCCGGCCACGGATTGTTGGCCATGATTCTGCTGATTCTGGACGACACTTCGCCTTGCGCGTTGGCTGTGGACACGAGGATTCCAGAAAATGCCCCTCGACTCTTGTCCGCGATCGAGGCAGCTTGGCCACGCTTGGTTGGACGGATGCAGTTTGAGCAAAGAAGCATCGACGAGGTTGATCTGAGATCAGGCGATCTGATCGTCTCTGCTCACGCTTGTGGGAGTCTCACTGACCGGATTCTCGATCGCGCCATCTCGATTCAGGCCCGGGTTGCCGTTTTACCCTGCTGTCACGCCGAAGCCAGGTGCGACATCGGCGGACTCGGGGGATGGCTCGACAACGCGCTCGCTATTGACGTAACACGGGCCGTGCGGTTACAGCGCCACGGCTATCGGATACATACTCAAGGTATTCCTTCGGATATCACTCCGAAGAACCGCTTGCTCCTTGCAGAACCTCACAATTCGGTTCGCGCCAAGGGCGTGCCGTGTCTGCGTTATTGACTGCCTTCATCCGCAGTCACCATGGAATCCGACGTGAGACGGTAGCTCGCGTAACCAGGTCTTCCGGGCCGGCCTTCCGGGCCAGGCGTGGACTTCGAAAACTGACGCCAAACGCCGAGTCACTCAGCTGGCTGGTTGTTCGGTCGTCCGCTCGATCGGCGGTTAGACCACTGATCGATGATCACCTTCGTATCTGGCGTGACAGTGGTCGTGGCGAGACGACTCCTCACAGCAGGCCCGAGTCGGGGATTCAACTGGAGCGCGTGATCCAAGTCCTTCAGACCCTCCTCACAATCACCTTTAGTCAATCGAATGATCCCTCGACCCATGTACGGGTCTGCCCAGCCCGGCTGGAGCTCTATTGTCCGGTTCAGATCCGTGAGAGCCGCGTCCAACTCTCCCTTCACCAAGAGAGCGAAGCCCCGAGTCTGGTAGGATGCAGCAAGGTTGGGTTCCATTTGAATGGCTCGGGTGCTGTCGCCGATGGCCCCATCCGTATCACCCAGGGTGTTTCTCACTGCCGCCCTATTCTGGTACGCTTCGGGAAGGAGGCTATCCAGTTCAATCGCCTTGGTGTAATCTGCAAGGGCCTCTTCAAATTCGCCTTTTTCCTCCCGCAGGTTGCCGCGATTGTTATGGGTCGCAGCCAAGACCCTGCGAAGGCCAGACTCCTCGGGTCCATTCGTTAATCGGTCTCCCAGTTCGATGACCGTGGCATAGTCCCGAAGAGCAGCTTCCCGGTCACCGGCGCGTTGGCGATCGGCGCCTCGGCTAAAGTACGCCCGAGCAAGTTGTGGCCGCACATATGGCCTGAGCTTGGGATCGATTCTGATCGACGCCTCGAGGTCCATAATCGCACCGTCGTAGTCCCGGTTTCTCAAGCGGACTACACCTCGGCCCCAATGCGGTTGGGAGAAGTCAGATCGGATCGCGATGGCCCTGGTGAAGTCCGCCACAGCGGCCTCGCCGTCTCCCTTGGTGGCGTGAGCAAGACCGCGATTGTGGTAGGCTTCGGCACATTTCGGATCGAGCTCGATCGCGATATTGAAATCCGCAGCCGCTAAGTCGATGCGGTTTCTCTTGAACCAGTCATTTCCCCGCTCGATGTAAGACCGGACCATGTCGGCCCGATCAGGCATTTCATCTGAAGGCTCTTCGCTTCGGGTGATATAGAGCTGCAACAAGCGGAGCCGGTCTCGTGCGGGATTTGAGGGATCAGGTTCGACATTCTGTCCTGCCGACCACCCTATGAAAAAGGGGAGCAGACCGAGAACAAGATGGAAGAACCGTGCTGGCTGGAAAAGCAAAATCGCCATGTTATCCTCCTTCTCGACCACGAAACCTCCCCCAGGCTTGGTCACTATCCGTGCAAGCGGGCACCGCGTTTCGAAGGTGAGTCACCACCCAGAACTACTCCGCGGAATCTCGCGGTTAGTTGCGGATGATCTTCGCGACGCGGCGAAATTGGCAGGCGTTCGGTGATACCGATGAGAATTGTACCGAGCCAGGCGACAGCGAGTGCGGCATTCAGGAGGAACCGGGGAATGAGGTCAATCGGTTATTCCGACGCTCGTTTCTTTCTATATGTACGTATTAGACTCGCGAAAAGGTCCATTAGTTGGAAGCAACGGCAATTGCTCTTTAAAAGGCAGCAAGCCTGGAACCTGGGACTGCGCCCGGGTGTCGAATATATTAAAGATTAAGGAGTATCTTCGGAAAGCGTCTACACGCTGCGGAGGGATTTACCAGAAAGGGCCGGCCCCTCGATCGGGGGCCGGCTCGTGGAACCGTCAGGGATCAGAACACGGCCTTCAGTGCGAACTGCCAGCTTCGCCCTGAAGGTGAAACCACGCCGGTGACCGTTCCGAATGCGGAGTTTGTCGGCGAGGTATTGGGGCCGCTGAAGCTCGTCTGGTTGAAGGCATTGTAGGTCTCGGCCCGGAACTCCACCCTCGTGCTTTCGCGAATCTGGAAGTTCTTGATGATCGAGAAATCCCACCGCACCTGATTGTCTCCGCGGACATTGTGGCGCAGCGGGAACGTGCGGATGTTGGACGCGAGCTGCTCTTTCGAGTTCCGATTGAAGATGCTGGTGTTGAACCAATGATCGATGTTGCGTTGATCTTTCGGCAACTCGAGGTCCTTGAGGTTCCCGGTAAGGATCGCGTTGCCGAAGCCGAGTGGTGCTCCCGACTGGGTCTGGTAGATGCCGCCGAGCTGCCATCCGCCGATGATGCCGTTGACCACCGACGGCAGCGACTCGCCGAACCGCCGGCCGCGCCCGACCGGGATCTCCCAGATGCCGCTGCCCGTCGTCCGATGGGTGCGGTCAAGGCCGCCGATCACGTAGTACGGCACCGGGTCGGTCTGGTTCAGGAACTCAGTGCCCTCCATCAGCTTCGACCAGGTGTAGCCGAACTGCAGCGTGAAGCCCTGGGCAAAGCGCCGCTCAATTCGGTTCTGCATCGAGTGGTAAATGGAGTAGCCGATCGGCTCCTCTACTTCGACGTCGCCAAACTGCGGGTAAGGTTTCAGAAGGTTGGCGCGTGACATGTTGGCGCCAAAGATCGGATCGATCCCGTTGAAAGGATTCTTGAAGGACTTACCCAGATAAGAGATCGCGGCCTGATCGCGCGTCGGGGAAGTGCTCAGGTACTCGGCGGGCGTGACGTTGAGATTGCGAGTCACACCGAGCCGCGTGCCGCGGTTTCCGACGTAGCTCGACTCGACCATGAAATGCCCCGGCAGCAGCTGTTGGATCCCGAACGACCAGCGCTCGGCAAAGGGCTGCAGCATGTTGTAGTCATAGAACTGGAGGCTCTGGCCGATGTTGGTGAGCAGGCCCCCGGCGGCGCCTAGCGGCTCTTTCAGCCCGTTCGGGAGCGGGTTCCCGACCGTTGCCTGATAGGTCAGACCGCTGTCCAGCGAAGCCTGGATTGGGGTCGACTGGGCGAAGCCTGTCTGGATCCCGGCGGTGCTGTTCACGCCCAGCGTGTCGTGGAAAACTCCGTAGCCGCCTCGCACGATCGTCTTCTCAAAGAGTTGATAGGCGAATCCGACACGCGGCTGGAGGTTGTTCTTCTCCCCTCGGTACGGACTACGGCCGATATCCCCGGTCGACACGAACGTCAGCCCGCCGGGAACGCGGAACTGATCAACCGGAATTTCCGGGATCGGATTCTTGGCGTAGTTGGCCTTGGCCTGGGCCTCGATCGGGTTCGATTGGTCATAGGCGAAGCCCGCGACCAGGCGGTCGAAGCGCTCCGTCAGCGGAGTCTCCAGCTCATATCGGAGGCCGAGGTTGAGCGTCAGCTTTTGAGAGACCTTGAAGTCGTCGTGCAGGTAGATCCCGAAGTACTTCTCCTGCATTGCCCAGCTCCCGCCTCGTTCCATCGATCCACCGGGCACACCGAGGACAAATGACGCCATTTCCTGCCCGATCGGCGCCGCCGAGCTGGTGTTCAAGGGGCCCTTGGTGTAGGTGTTGGCGAAGATGAATTCAGGCGCCACCGAGCGCATGTAACGGTCGTGATTGCCTCTGTAGACGCGGATGTCGGCCCCGAATTTCAGGTTGTGATTTGCCTGAAGGCGACTCACGTTGGCGCTGACGCTGTGCGTCAGGCTCGTGTCCGCCCCGTCCCCGCTCTCCCAGCCGCTGATACTGTCATATCCGTTGCTCGCAAAGCGCGGGATTGGCGCCAGTTCCTTGTCGATCAGGCCCAGGAGCGACTGCGAAAAACCCAGGCTCGCCAGATCGTACCCCTGCGTCACTCGGTGCTCAGGGAAGTCCTGGCTGGTGAGACCGTAGCGGACGTTCAGCACCGTGTTTGGGTTGACGACGTAGACGTCATCGAGGGCGAGGCCGCGGTTGATGCGATTCAAGACGATGCCGCTGTAATCGCCGAACCAGTGGTTCTTGTCCTCCTGCCACCAGTCATAGTGCACGCGGACGAACAGCCGATGGTTGTCGCTGAAAACGTGGTCGACGCGCGCCATGTGCACGTAGTAATCCTCGGCCGCGCTCAGACCGTAGAAGTAGTTGTTGCGGCCATCGGCCGTGCCCGGCTGGTTCGGCAGCGGAAACAGCGCCAGCACCTTCTGCGAGACCGGATCGAGCCGTTCGGCGGGAATTATGTTGTTCGGGAAAGGATCTCGCCGGAACGTGCCGTCCGCCTGGGCGACCGTCGTCAAAGGATCATAGATCTGGTACTGGTTGCCAACCGCAAGCAGGGCGGAAAAATCGCCGCCGCGCTGAGCCGCAGTCGGAACGGTGCGGTTCCCGGATTGCGGCGAACCCCACTTGTTCCCTTCGTACGCGTAGTACCAGAACGTCTTGTTCTTGCCGTTGTACAGGCCAGGAATGTAGACCGGGCCCCCGGCGGAGGCGCCGTAGCGGTGGTCCTGGTAGACGGGTGGCTTCCCGCCGAACTTGTTCTGGAAGAAGTTCGGCGCGTCCAAGGCGCTGTTGCGCGCCCAGTAGTGCACCTCACCATGAATCTCGTTGGTTCCACTTGCCGTCAACACGTTGGTTACCGCGCCGATCGTGTGACCGACGCTCGCGTCGTAGGGATTGGTCTGGATCTTGAACTCCTTGATCGCCGTCGGCGGCGGGCTGAAGGCGATACGCGAGGTGCCGTTGCCGTTCGCGAAGTTGTTGCTCACGCCATCGATCTGGAATTCGTTGTTGTACGCGCCGTTTCCGTCTGTCGACATCTGCGAGGGCGCGTTGTTAAACGCGGCCTTGCGTATGCGCATGTCGGTGCCGTTGACGACCCCGGGCGCGAGCAATGTCAGTTCGGCGGGGTTCCCGGCGAACAGCGGCAGTTCCAAGATCCGGCGCTCGTCGATCAGCTGTCCCAGCGAGGCGCCCGCCGTGTCAAGCACCGGGGTTTCGGCTGACACATTGACGCGTTCGCTGATCTCTCCGACCTCCATCCGGATGTTGACCTCAACGCTCTCGCTGACCCGGACCTGGATTCCTTCGCGGATATAGGTCTTGAACCCCGGCAGTTCGGCCGTAACCCTGTATACCGCCGGGAGAAGGAACGGCATGTTGTAGTTGCCCCGATCGTTTGTCAGGGCGGTTATGGTAACTCCGGTCTGCGCATTGGTTGCGCGGACCTCGACCCCCGGCACTACAGCGCCGGTCGAGTCGGCCACTCGTCCCAGCATCGTTCCGCGTGGGTCTTGCGCCCACGCCGACGACACTTGGAGAACGAGGACTAAAGCAAACAAGAAGAACTTATGAATTCGCACAGCGGACCTCCTGACCGAAAAACTGCCGCGTAGAGGTGGTCTGTCCACGCAGCATCGTTTAGACACGCTCTACTGAAAACTTCAAAGACGTAGTCGTGCTCTTGTGGCGGCTGATTGTCCGCTACCGCTTCAAAAGACTCAAGACAAATCGAAGATCGGGGCCGTTAGTAATAATCGTCCGCATCCGCACAGAGCCGGGACAGGGTCGTCTGAAATTCCGCCCTCACAGCATCCGTTGGGTAGTCGTCAGCATTAGCGGGCGTGCCAAACCGCGCGTTGAAGCGATTCAGTTTGGCGATCCCGGAGGCAAGCGCACCGGGATCAACTCCGAGATCGTGAAGCGTCAGGACAGCCACCGCGTCACACCACAGCTCCAGCTGCTGAATCTGTTCGTGATCTCCGAGAGCTCTAGCCGACTCATACTCGTTCCAGACATACTCGTGCCCTAGCTCATGAGCCACAAGCGCCTGGAGTTCGGCGCCTGTCAATAGACGGAGCGCCTGCTCCGAAACAAGAAGCACACACCGGGCGTGAATCGCGACCGCTGCCTGGAAAGCCCGTATCACTTTGAGCTCAATGACTGATTCCCTGTCGTGGTAGGCGAGGATCGGCGCCAGCGCGCTGAGCTTGGCAACGGCGCCGGCTGCCGGCGTTACTTCACCCTCCGGCGGTAGAGACGCTAGCACTCGAGACTTCATTGCATTTGCCGGCTTTGGTGGCCGGATCGCTTTGAAGTATCCCGTGAAGTCACCTGCTTGCACAGGACGGAGCCGGTCGAGGGTTGCCGAGATGATCTTGCCGCCCTTCGGGGACGATCGCCGAATGACCGATCCTGATGAACTGCCTTGCGAGACCAGATTGGAGACTAGAAAGCCGAATACTACGAGGAACAGAAGAGTCCGTCTCATCGCCCACCTACCTTGTTGATCGCGGGCTCGAGCGTGGCAGCCGGACGATCAGGAAGTCTTCAGGACGGTCTCAGGCTTGATTCAGCTTTCCTTCACGCAATTGTCGGGAACGGCTCAAGAGGACGTGCTCAAGAGGACGTTGAGAGGGTTGAAGCCCGGCGTTATACTCGGGATCACCTTCCGGGAGGACTCCGAGCGATGAGGCATGAGCTGCGAATCGGCGACTGGCGGATCGAGCCGGACGCAGGAAGACTTAACCGTGGCGACGAGCAGGTCCAGCTCGAACTGAAAGTCATGGACTTACTCGTTCACCTGGCTGAGCATGCCGGCGAGGTCCTCACCAAGGACCGCCTCATCCGCGCCGTCTGGCAGGAAACCTTCGTCACAGATGAGGTGCTCTCGAACGCCGTCTGGCAACTCCGCAAGGCGCTTGGCGATGACGCCAGGCATCCGCGCTATATCGAAACGCTCCCGCGTCGCGGGTACCGGCTGATCGCCCCGGTTGAATTCCGTGCCGACAGTTCGCAGGATGCCGGTGAACCGGAGATTCGAGCGCAGGCCGTTCAGCCGAAAAGCCGTCGGTGGGTGCTCGCGTTGACAGTGACTCTGGTCCTCCTTGGCGCCGCGACGGTCCTCGTTATCTGGTTTCCTCGAACGACGCTGGCTCCAACAGGAGCTCTCACACTGCGAGCGGTTCCGTTCACGAGCCATTCCGGGTCCGAGGAACGTCCCGACTTCTCACCCCAAGGAGACCGGATCGCGTATCAATGGATTGCAAAGGACGAGAAGAATGGGAATTCGGACATCTACGTCAAGCAGGTGGGCCTCGGGGAGCCTCTGAGGCTGACCTCGGACCCAAACCCGGACATGTGCCCCAGGTGGGCTCCCGACGGCCAGCGGATCGCCTTTGTCCGCTGGCTTTCCGACAAAGTA
>CAYQYP010000597.1:0-29853 GCA_964421755.1 uncultured Acidobacteriota bacterium | reverse complement strand
GCGTGAAGTGTCCGGCGTTGGTCCGACTTCCAAGTCGGACACTGCCATGCGGCCGGCTGGCTCGATCTTGCAGACGCTATGAAGTGTCCGACTTGGAAGTCGGACCTACGCCGGACATCGGGATCCGGCCGGCTGGCTCGAGCTTGCAGGCGCTATGAAATGTCCGACTTGGAAGTCGGACCAACGGACTCGGCGCGATTCCCGGCCGATTGTTCTTCCTCGGCTTTCCGGTCCGTCAAGATGGAAGTAGAGGAGACAACCAATTCGCGGTTCGTGCATAAGACCCGCATCCTTTGCTGTTACCGGTATCTCCTCATAGCCCTCGGAGGACTGGTATCCCCCTAGGCGGACTAGCGTCGGACCGGGCGCCGAGGCCACGAATCAGACGTCAGTCATTTGCCGGAGGCCATGCATTTTTTCTAATTGCTGAACCGCAGCCACTGTATCATGCCGGAATTTGGGGCATGCATGATCCTGAAGTGTACGAACTTGACGGTCGAGTTCCGGACGAATGGGGACAGGGTGAGCGCGCTCGCGGGCGTCGAATTCCAGACCGGCGAGCACGAATTTCTCTCGATTGTCGGTCCGACCGGTTGCGGCAAGACTACTCTTCTTCGAACGCTCGCCGGCATCGTCAGGCCTCAGGCCGGAACAGTCGATTACCTGCACGCGGGCAAGTCCCCGGGCCCTGTTCTGCTGGTGTTCCAGGAGCAGAACCTTTTTCCCTGGATGACCGTCCTCGAAAACGCGACATTCGGCCTCAAAATGTCCGGGGTTCCCGAGATCGAACGAAACCGGATGGCGCTCGAACTGCTGGCGCGGTTTCATCTGACCGGCCGGGAGCAAGCGTACCCGAAGGAACTCTCGCTCGGGATGAAGCAGCGGGTCGCGATTATCCGCGCCTTCCTTTCTAACCCCGCCATTCTTCTGATGGACGAGCCTTTCGCCGCCCTCGATTTTCAGACTCGCCTGATGCTCCAGGACGAGCTGCTCTCCCTCTGGGCAAAGACGCGGAGCCCAGTCGTGTTTGTCACTCACGACATCGACGAGGCAATACGGCTCAGCGACCGCATTTTGGTCCTCAGCCACCAACCCGGAAGGGTCATCGCGGAACATTGTGTCCCGTTTTCGCGACCGCGCTCACTCGGCGTTACAACCCAGGCCGCCTTCGTCGAGCTCAAGAAACGGATCGCAGAGCAGCTCGGGCTGCCGCCGTGGGCTGAGGGGACCGGCTGACCAGGTGACCGGCTGACGGGCTGGACAGCGAATCAGCACGACCCGGGATGTCGAACCAACCGGGCCGAAAAGCGCCGGATTCTGAACCGCGAATCCGCCCTCGACCGCTCGATATGCGAAAGCAATCGGTCGTAGGCCTGGCTCAATCGTGATCGATTCGCTCAGCAGGTCAGCTGCCACGGAGAGTCTTCGGTGATGAGCACTCTTCTCTCATTGCCCCGTCCGGCTTATTTGTCTATCATGCAACGCCGGGATCAAGCATGGCTCTTAAGGTGGCCGCGGAACAGTATTTGCGCATCACTGCAGGCGTCCGGGACTACCTCCGGCAGCCGCTGCCCGTCGATCCCGATTCACTCATTCGCGCCCAGTTAGCGAACCGCGAAGCAAGGTGGCTGGATCTGGTTCGCCGGACCGTGTGGGAGAGTCCCGCAAACCCATATCGA
The DNA here is from genome assembly GCA_964421755.1 of uncultured Acidobacteriota bacterium. Classification (GTDB taxonomy): domain Bacteria; phylum Acidobacteriota; class UBA6911; order RPQK01; family RPQK01; genus CAVUUN01. The sequence goes on along the minus strand of CAYQYP010000597.1, from coordinate 28,174 downwards.
CCGATGTTCGAGCTTGCCGGCTGCGACTTTGGCGATCTTTGCTTGGAGGTAAAGCGCACTGGCCTGGAGAACACGCTTTGCCGGCTCCGTTCAAGTGGCGTTTTCCTCACGCACCAGGAGCTGAAAGGAAAAGAACCAATCGTGCGGGCCGGGAAGCTGATCGCATCAGACAAGAACAGCTTCAACAATCCGTGGATCAAGAGCGGGATGATCGCCGCGAGCAGCGGGAGCCGGAGCGAAGGCACTCAAACGGTTGTCGGGGCCGGTTCTCGAATCCACTCCGACAGCTATTACGCGCTCAACATCCGGGAGTTCGACCTTCGGAAGCGGGCCCAGATCCAGGTCAAGCCGGTATTACCCGCCTCAGCCGGCCTCTCGAGCGTGCTCGCCTCTACTCGGTTGGGCTGCGCGCCGGTGCGCTGGTTCGCGTTCGGGGGACCGGTCAAGGATTCCTGGTACTTCCGCATCCTGACGCATCTACTGATCATCATGGCCCGGGTCCATCGCGTGAAGGCGCCGTTTCCGGTTCATCTCCCAGCCAATGATTTTTCTCCGGTCGCCAACTTCATCGCGCAGCTGCGCGCCGGCAACCAGCTGTCTGCCGTCGGAAGCTTCGCCAGCCCAGCCGTCCGGGTGGCTGCAGCCGCCAAGGAAAGAGGGCTGGATATCCGGGATACGCTGTTTCTGGTCAGCGGCGAGCCGCTCACCGAGGGGAAGCGCCAGGTGATCGAATCCACCGGCGCACGGGTATTCTCCCGCTATCACATCGCGGAGGTTGGGCCGGTGGGTTACGGGTGCAGCCGGATGACGACCGGGAACTCCGTGCACTTGTTTGAGGACTCCATCGCGGTTGTCAGTCACCGGCAAAAGGCGCCTTTAACCGACGTGGAGGTCGACGCTCTTCTGTTCACGACTCTTCTGCCGGAGGCGCCCAAGGTTCTGATCAACGCGGACATGGACGACGTCGGCCGCATTGAGCCGGCCGACTGCGATTGCGTTTACAGCCGGCTGGGGCTCGGTCGAAAGATCAGTGGAATACACAGCATCGGAAAACTGACAGGTCATGGGATGAGCCTGGTCGGAACAGAAGTGGTGCGCCTGCTCGAGCAACGGCTGCCCACCCGCTTTGGCGGTGCGCCCACGGATTACCAACTGGTTGAGCTCGAGGGTGAGGTCCAGACTCAGCTGATACTGCGGGTGAGTCCGAGACTGGCTGGAGTGCCTCTCGACGAGATCCGGGCGGCTCTGCTCAAAGAACTGCGCACTTGTTACGCCGGCAGGCTCGCCTCGCGGGTGTGGAGCAATGCCGATGCGCTCCAGGTCATTCACGCGCAGCCGCTCGCGACTGTTTCCGGGAAGGTCCTTCCGTTGCACTTGATGACCGTTACCGAATCGGGGACGCATGCGACGTAGAGAGTTTCTGCAACAGGTGAGTCTATCGGCGCCGCTGCTCGCCGCCACCGCGTCGGCGGGATGCGCCAGCACGCGGCCGAGCCGGCTGATCGTGTCAACGTACCCTCGTATCGCGATGAGCGGCCTTTACCTGGCTGATGAGATCGGGCTCTTCAAGCAGCAGGGACTGGAAGTGGATCTACGAGAGGTCCCCACCAGCTCACACGCCCTCGCCATGCTGGTCGGCGGCGAGACAGATGTCATGTTTGCCTCTCTGATGCCGGCGATCGTCAACGCGGTGGCGAAAGGAAGCAGGATTCGGCTGGTCGCCGGCCGCGAGATAGCGTCGGCTTCCTGCGGAAACGTCGGCACGATATACGGAAATTCGAGAGTGTTTCCCGACGGGCTTCGAGATTTGGGGCAATTGCGCGGGAAACGGATCTCGGTGGTTGCGGCGGCCTCGTCGGCTGAGTTCTTCCTGGACACAATCCTGGCGACCGCCGGAATGACTTCGAAAGAGGTACATGTTGTTTATCTCAGACAACAGGAGGGAGCGGCCGCGTTGGTCGGCGGGAAGATAGACGCCCTGATTTCTTCTCATTTCGAGAAGAGCCTCGAGTCGTTGACGACCCAGGCAATCAAGGGTATCAGCATCGGCGAAGTCTATCCCGGCCTGCAGTACAGCTTCATCTTCTTCGGCCGCCGCCTGACGGACGACGAGCCGGAAATTGGGACCAGGTTCCTGACGGCCTATCTGCTGGGCGCCAAGTCGTACCTGGAAGGAAAGAACCCCCAGTACCTGTACAGACTCATCCGGGCGGCGCACCTGGATTTGGCGACGACGCTCCGCCAGTGCCGGCAGACCTTCGCCGCAGATGGAAACATCGATCTGAAGAGCGTCCGGATCTACGTTGACTGGGCGGTCAAGAAACGTTACTGCGAACCGATCGAGGCACGGCGGTTCGTCAATACCAAGTTGATCGCTGAAGCGCAGAAGCGCGCTTTACCAACGAGGAGTTAGGGAGGTGGATTCGTGCGTCTGCACGCCAGGCAGTTCGTGATGTTCTTAGCGGCACTGGGGATATGGGAAGCGTTGTCGACAGTCGGCTGGCTGGATTCCCTTTTCTTCCCGCCCCCGTCCTTTCTCGTACGGGCGGGTTGGACGATGGCCTGGCAGGGGGAATTGCTGCCGGTCATCCAAGCGACGCTGGCGAAGGCTTTGCTGGGCTTTGCTTTCGGCTCGGCCTCTGGCGCCATCGCCGGCCTTCTCATGGGCGGCTCGGTCAGAGTAAGGCGGAACCTGGAACCGGTCATCTCGGCACTCTACACGACCCCTAAGCTCAGCCTGCTCCCGATCTTGCTTCTGATCCTGGGCATCGGACGGACTGCCGGAGTTCTGCTGATCGCCGTCGGCTGCTTCATCATCCTGGCGCTCCAACTGGCGGACTCTATTCGGAATCTGAACCCTGTTTACGCTGAGATGGCAGCAAACTACGGGGCCTCCAGGAAGGAAGTAGTCCGAAATGTTTACCTTCCGGCCACCCTGCCCAGCCTGTTCACCGGCCTCCGATTGGCGCTGGGGAGATCCCTGGTTACGGCCATCTCCGTGGAAATGATCAGCTCCGGCGACGGCCTCGGCGGCATGATCTGGATGGCCTGGCAACTGCTGGCCACGGAGCGCCTTTTCATCGCGGTCTTTTTCGCCGCGTTGCTGGGACTTCTGTTCCACGGCGCGTTGCACGCGGTCGAGACCAAGGCGGTTCCCTGGAGTGACCGGAATGCTTGATTGCAATCGAACAAGATTACACGGCGTCGGACTTCTTGCGCTGGCGTTGGTTTTTGCCGCCGCTCCGCTGGTGGGGCAGAACACCGGCGCGGTCGCGGGCCGGCTATCGGACAGTGTGGGACCCCCCCTCCCCGGGGGTCTCGTGACCCTGGTTCAGCTACAGACGGGCGCCGTGCGGCAAGCGATCGCCGACGAGACAGGCAATTTCAGGGTATTGCGACTTTCTCCAGGCTCGTACGACATCCGCGTGTCGGTCGCGGGCTTTCAGGAGCAACTGAGGCGGGCAGTCTCGGTCTCGGCCGGTGAAGAAACGCGTTGCGATTTCACTCTGACGGCCGGAAGCCTGGACGAGACAGTCGAAGTAGAGGGACAAGTTTCGTCTGTGAGCCAGAGCATCGCCGAATGGGGAGGCCGCGTCGATCGCGAAGAACTGAGCACTCTGCCGCTCAACGGCCGTGATCTTTTCGAGCTTGCTTCTCAGGAAATCGGCGCGTCTATAGCGGGTACAGCCGACCGGGGAATCACGAGCGGACAAGGCATCCAGATTTCCGTTTTCGGGTCACGTCCGAACATGAACGCGTTTCAGATCGACGGGGTCAACATCAACGACGCGACCGGGTCTGCTCCCTCGAGCGCGGGCGGATTGCTTTTGGGACTCGAGGGCATCCAGGAGGTCAAGATCGTCACCAGCCCCTTCAGTCCGGAGTACGGGCGAACAGCAGGCGCGCTCTTCACGGCTGTTTCGCGCTCGGGCTCAAACGAGTTCCACGGAAGCGCATTCGAGCTTCTCAGGAATATGGCGATGGATGCCAGGAATTACTTCGACTCCCCGGATGAGAAAATACCCCCCTTGCGCAGAAACCAGTTTGGGGGAGCGCTGGGCGGACCAATCCTTCGCGAGCGGCTTTTCTTCCTGGCCAACTACGAGGGCCTCCGCGAGCAGGCGGGGCAAACAACACGCTCGAATGTACCGACCGCCAACGCCCGCCAGGGGCTGCTTCCGCAGCCGGACGGAGGCGTCAAGCAAGTGCAAGTCTCTCCGGCCATACGTCCGTATATGGACCTGTACCCCCGCCCGAACGGCGCGGAGTTCGGCAACGGGGTCGGTGAATTCATCAGCGAATCGATCGACGGCAAGCGCGAAGATTTCGTGGCCGTGCGCCTCGACGTCCCGTTGAAGCCCAAGTTCCCCTTGGCGGCCCGGTACACTTTCGACGACGCGGAACGAACCGTTCCGGACCCGTTCCGAATCTGGACCTTCTCGCAGGACTCGCGCTATCAATTTCTTCACAGTCAACTGCAATGGATCGTCTCTCCGCAAACCATCTCGACAATGATCCTCGCGTTCAGCCGGGTGAGGAATTCCGAGTTGGGCCGGACCCGTTCCGATGTCGACGATTCGCTCTCTTTCGTACCGGGGAAACCGCTCGGGACAATTGAAGTGACCGGGTTGACCGGTCTGGGCGGTGGCAGCCGCGCAAGACTCCGTCCTCGCGAGTTCATCACCCACACCGTCCAGGCTAGCGGCGACCTGATAGGGATCAGGGGCAACCACACGTTCAAACTCGGAACCGGTTTCGACCGCATCCACTTCAACCAGGTTTCAGATATCAGTGCGACTGGCGTTTACTGGTTTACTTCCCTCGAGGACTTTCTCCTCGCCAAGCCCGGGAGGGGGGAAGCGATGGCCCCCGGCTCGGACAGCGCCCGCAGGTGGAGATTCAGCCAGTTCTTCTTCTACCTGCAGGATGAGGTGCGGCTCAGTGAGCGACTCGGCCTCAGCCTGGGAGTCCGGTACGAAATGGCTTCGACGCCTTGGGAAGTGGATGGGAAAACAGCGACGCTGGCTGACCCATTGCGGGAGTCAACACCTCGGTTGGGCGGACCACTGTTCGAGAATCCGTCCAAGGACAATCTCGCACCCCGCGTGGGCGTCGCCTGGGATGCCGCCGGCGACGGGCGCACGGTCGTTCGCCTTGGCGCAGGGATCTTCTTTGACCTTTTGGGGACCCGGGAACTCGTCGTGGCTGGAGCACGAGTGCCGCCGCTGTTCAGGCGCCTTTCGTTCACCCGGCCTCCGTTCCCCAGCATCCTGTCAGGGACCCAGACGATGAACCCGCCGAGCGCGGTCGATGCTCTCGATTACCGCCTGAATCAGCCGTACACCGCCCAGTGGCAGCTGAGTATCGAACGGCAAGTCGCCGATCGGGGCGTTGTCTCTGTAGCCTATGCGGGATCGCGGGGCATCCACCTGATGGGCCAACTGGGAAATATCAACACCAGCCAGCCAGTCACTCTCGAGGACGGGTCGCTCTTTTTTCCCGCGAACGTTACCCGAATCAACCCGGCATTTCGCGAAATCGGCATGCGTAAGGCTGCCTTCAATTCCGCGTATCACTCCTTTTCCCTCCAGTGGTCCAGCCACGCTCGCCGTATGCTGTCGTACCAATTCAAATACACCTTCGGGAAATCGATCGATGAGACGTCCAACTCCATCTACGCGGACTTTCGCAACAGTGACCTGATTCCGACGATGTTCGATTACCGCCTGAACCGCGGTCTTTCGGACTTCGACGTCCGGCATGTTTTTGCGGGTCACGCAAAATACTCGCTTCCGGAGTTTGGCCCCGTTTGGGTCAAGGCTTTCTCCCGGATGGACCTCATCGCCCTGGCCCGTGTCCAGTCAGGAAATCCCTTTTCGCCCCGTGTCGGGTTCGATCGCGCCAATCTGCTCGGGCGCGACGACCTGGGACAGCGTCCGGACATCGCGACAAATGCCGGGTGCGACTGCATCCTTGGCGATCCTGCGCGGTACTTCGATCCTTTGGCCTTTGCTCTGCCGGCCGCAGGCAGGTACGGAAACCTGGGGAGGGGGACGCTGACCGGTCCTGGCCTCGCTCTCCTCGACACCGCGATACAGCGAGTGGTTTGGGAAAGGGAAGAAGTAGCCATTCGCTTGCGGGCCGAATTCTTCAACGTCCTGAACCACCCCAACTTTCAGCTGCCCTCTGAAACAGCGCTTTTCAATTCGAGAGGCGAGAGACTGGCGACCGCGGGGCGGATCACGGAAACGAGCACCACCTCGCGGCAGATCCAGCTTTCGCTGCGGTGCGAGTTCTAGGGCTCCCTCTTAGAGCAAGTCCTTGAAGTATTCGGCAGCGGCTTCCCAGTCCACGGTCTCGTCCGGCTTCCGACCCAGGCGATCGTAAAGCCGGCGACGGCCTTTCTTGTCGTCCACCGCTATTCGCGCCGCGACAACCAGCACGTCTTCGGCCACTTCGATCGGGATGACGATGCACCCGTCCCAGTCGCAGCCGATAATATCGCCCGGACGGACCATCACGCCGCCGCACCCGACAGGAACTTCGACCTCAACCAGTTCGACCCGGCCCGGGATAATCGGCCGGCCGATGCCGCGGCAAGCCACGTTGCATTGCTGCATGATCACCTCATCGGTGTCGCGGCAATTCCCCTCGGTGACGATCCCCGCTACGCCTCGGCTCATCATGTCCAGACTGTTGTTCGAACCCCAATAGCCGCACTCCTTGGCTCCGTTGGTCGACATGACGATCACGCAACCCTTCTTCAGATGCGGATTCACATCGGCCTTCCAGCCACCCATCGTCCCCCACATCGAGTGCTGCTTCAGAGCATCCTCCCTGGAAACAACCGGCATACGGCGGTTGGTGGGAACTACGCGCATCGTGACCGCGGGGCCGAAGAAGCGCATGCCCATCCAGAGCGGCCGTATGGCTGGATCAATGAGTGTCAGATCCGCGCGTCCGACCGCATCAAGGCCATCCGTCACGTCGGTGACCCGAAGGAACTTAGGGTTGAAGCGGGCGGCGATGGCGTAAGGGTCCTTCTTGTCGGCCGGTGCTCCCGCCTGCGGGGCACCGCTCTGCGCCTGCGCCAATGGCTGGGCGCCCGCTGCGGCTGCAGCTATTGCCGAAGTCTTCAAGAAATCACGACGCGACGACGCGTGCTCGAGACGCTCTTTCTTCATTGCTTCCTCCTGTTTCTTGCGACCGATCTCAAATATGGCGGCGATGGTAACAGGGAGGCCCGCGAAGCGCAAACGATTGCTCGTGTCGTGGTACGAGGGCCGTTACAACCGAGCTTCAGCCGGTCCCAGAGAGGCCGGCGAAAGCCGGCTACGGGGCTTGAGCCGGCGAGATTCCAAATCCAGCAGCCAACGACCGGAGAGACAAAGGCTGTTCTTTTTGGTAACTTAAGCGCGTTTTTTGACTCGAAGATGCCGTCGTCCTGCCCGGATTGCACATTCGAGGATAAAGTGATGGAAATACGCTTTCTCAGCTGGATCGTAGGTCCCACGAACAGCCGAGCGACCGAGCCAGAGAGGTTCGTTCCCGCGACGGTCCCAGGGGCGGTTCAGCTGGATTGGGCGGCCGCGGAACACTGGATACCGCCCGAACGCAGCCGCCACCTCAACGTCCGCTATGCCGAACGCGGCGTCCCGATACTGGTCGACTACGAGTGGATGGAGGACAAATATTGGCTTTATCGAACGCATCTCGACGTCGACCCCCTGTCCCCTGGACATCGCCTCTATTTCGTTGCCAGCGTGGATTACCGGTGCGAGATCCGTGTAGGCGGGCAGGTCATCCACGCCCAGGAGGGTATGTTTACCCCCATCAAGCTTGACCTCACCGACCAGGCCGCGCCTGGCACGATCCTGGAAGTGCTCGTCTTTCCCGCGCCGAAGACCCACCAGGATCCTGTCGACGAAAAACAAGCCATGCAAAGCTGCAAACCAGCCGTGAGCTACGGCTGGGATTTCCATCCTCGCCTGATTCCGCTGGGAATTTGGGACGGTGGTCACCTGGAAGTGCGCTCCGGCTGTCATGTCTCGGCTGCCGACATTTTTTACGAAATGAACGATTCCTTCACCCACGCGGATGTCCGGCTGGAGGTGACACTGTCTGAAGCCACCGCAGGCACCCTGAAGTGGGTGCTCTCGAGTCCTCACGGCGCAACCGTCTTCGAGAGGGAGGCAGCGGTCGCGGGTACTCGTTGCCACTTTTTCGCAGCAGTCGATTCCCCCGAGCTCTGGTGGCCAAACGGACAGGGAAACCCGTCTCTCTACCGCTCAACCGTGGAGTTGTTCGACGAAACCGGCGAGCAGCTCGACAATTGCCGATCGTCGATCGGCTTCCGGCGCGTCCGTCTGGTCCCTCACGCCTTTTCATGGCAAGACCCCGACAATGCCCGGTTCCCGAACAGCCGCAACAAGCCGCCGATTACCCTCGAGGTGAACGGCCGCGTAGTCTTCGCCAAAGGTTCCAACTGGGTTAACCCGGATATCTTTCCCGGCCGAACGACTGCAGAACGCTACAAGCCCCTTCTCACTGCCGCGCGGGATGCGAACTTCAACCTGCTCCGTTGCTGGGGCGGCGCGCCGGTCCCGAAGGACGGCTTCTTTGACCTGTGCGATGAGCTGGGCCTCATGATCTGGCAGGAATTTCCGCTGGCCTGCGGGAAGTACGAAGGCACGGCGGCGTACCTGCGCGTTTTAGACCAGGAATCCCAGTCGATCATACGCCGTCTGCGGTCGAGGGCCTGTCTCGCCATCTGGTGCGGCGGCAACGAGCTGTTCAATAGCTGGTCGCGGATGACCGACCAGGACCTGGCACTGCGACTGCTCAATCGGAATGCTTTCGACCTCGATCCGGGCAGGCCGTTCTTAATGACCTCCCCGCTGATGGGATGGGCTCACGGCGGGTACCAGTTCCGCCTCGGCGACGGAAGTGAGGTTTTTCAATACTTCTCCAAGGCCCGCAACACGGCTTACACGGAATTCGGCGTACCCGGCCCGGCTGGCGTGGATTTGCTGCAGAATCTACTGCCCCCCAAAGAGCTGTTTCCTGCCAAACCGCGGACTCACTGGCAGCACCGTCACGCATTTCGCGCCTGGGACGCATCGCCAGATTCATGGCTCGAGCTGGCGTGTATCGAGCAATACTTCGGCAAGCCTGTCACGCTCGAGCAGCTGGTCGAGTGGGGACACTGGTTGCAGTGCGAAGGGCTGAGGTTTGTCTTCGAAGAGGCCCGCCGGCAGAAGCCAGTGTGCTCCATGGCGCTCAGTTGGTGTTTCAACGAACCGTGGCCCTCCGCTGCCAACAACTCGATCATCAGTTGGCCTGCCGAGCCCAAGCCGGCCCTTGCCGCGGTTGGAAAATCCCTCCGTCCCGTGCTCGCTTCTGCCCGCGTCCCGAAGTTCTCCTGGACTACCGGAGAAGTTTTTACGGCCGAGCTTTTCCTGCTCAACGACGGTCCTGATCCGATTGCCCCCGGCTCGGTCGAAGCCTGGCTCTTGAACTCAGGAGGTTTCCAAGAGCAGTTCTTCAGCTGGAATCACCCGGGCGCAGCCGCAAACACGAACGTGGCCGGCCCGACGGCCTCCATCACTCTTCCGAAGCTGGCCCCAGGACCATTGCGCCTTCTTCTCCGCGTCCCGGGGCAGTCCGAGTGGGAGTCGGAATACAACCTGCTGGCGCGGGGTTAGACGATGCTGGGTCAAAAAGAATTCATTACGAGGAAAGCCCCGCTTCTCCTTTGCTTCGCTGCCCTTTTGGCGCTTGCCTGGGCGCAAAGCCCCCTGCCCGCCAGAAGGCCGCGAGTTTCCCAGTCTCCGCCGCCGGTCCTCTTCGAGGATGTAGCCTCCCGCGCCGGAGTCAGGTTCGTCCTGAACAACAGCGTGACCGCCAGGAAGTACTCCATCGAGACGATGACCGGATCAGTCGTGCTCTTTGATTTCGACAATGACGACCTCCTGGACATATACCTGCCCAACGGCGCTCGCATCCCGGATTTCGACAAATCCGACCCGCTCTTCTTCAATCGACTTTACAAAAACAACGGCGACGGGACATTCACCGACTTGACCCTGAAAGCCGGCGTCCAGGGCAAGGGCTACGCTATGGGAGCGGCAGCAGGCGACTACGACAACGACGGCTTCACAGACCTTTACGTGGCCGGTGTCAATGCCAACCAACTGTTTCGCAACAATGGGGATGGGACTTTCCGCGACGTAACAGCGAACTCGCGGGCGACCGGCGTACACCCGAAGCTCGGCAAGCTTTGGGCGATTACCGCCGGCTGGTTCGACTACGACAACGACGGCCGGCTGGATCTTTTCGTGAGCAACTACCTTACTTGGTCGTTTGAAACCAACCCGCTTTGCCAGACCAAGGGCCTGACGGCGTACTGCCACCCGGACAAATTCAAGGGAACGCCGAACATCTTATACCGGAATAACGGCGATGGCACCTTTACGGATGTCTCGGAGTCCTCCGGCATCGGGAAGCACGTCGGCAAAGGCATGGGGATTGCTTTTGCCGACTATGACGACGATCGGTTCACAGACGTCTTCGTCTCCAACGACACCTGCCAGAACTTCCTGTTCAAGAACAACGGGGACGGCACCTTCGCCGAAGAGGCGATCCTGCGCGGCGTCGGATACATTGAGAGCGGAAGGGCGATCGCCGGAATGGGCGCGGACTTCAACGACGTCGACAACGACGGCAGGCCGGACATCTTCCAGACCGCGATGTTCAGCGACACGTTTCCCCTTTACCGGAACCTCGGTGCCCAGTTCATGGATCACACCATCGCCGCTGGTCTCTCCGCTTTCACACGCCGTCTGACCGCATACGGCGGAGGCATTTGCGATTTCGATAACGACGGGTATAAGGACATTTATGCCGTCAACGGCGCCATCCTGGATAACTCCATTGAGATCGACAACCTGCCCTTCAAGATGCCGAACTCGCTCTTTCGAAACCTGCGTAACGGGAGGTTCGAAGACATAAGCCGGAGCGCCGGGGAAGACTATCAGACGCCGCTTGCGCACCGGGGAGCGGCTTGCGGGGACTTGAACAACGACGGCAGGCTCGACTTGGTCGTTACTTCGCTCAACGGGCCAACTCAGGTCTTTCTGAACAAATCCGCCAACCCCAATCATTGGGTCCTGCTCAGGCTGGTCGGTACGCGAAGCAATCGGGACGGGCTTGGAGCGAAGGTAAAGATCGTCGTGGCTAACGGCGCAGAGCAGCATAACCACGCCTTTACGACCGCCGGATACAGTTCCTCGAGCGACCGGAGAGTTCATTTCGGGCTCGGTCAAGCCGCCAGCATCCCGACACTCGAGATTCGCTGGCCCAGCGGCCGGGTGCAGGTTCTTCGCGATCTGCGCGCTGATCAGCTCATCACCATAAGGGAGGATAACCGCTAACGTGGAGGTCCCGCCAGAGAACCGCACAATTTCGACAGGCGTTCAGAGTTCGGAAAGCGGGACCTACCGCTCTGGCAGAACTTCAGCGCTTCTGTGGTGCGCTTGGCAGCGACGGCGCAACTGACCAGCAGAGCGTAGTGATCCTCTTCCCATTCCCCCTCTGGGTTCGGGGCTTGCAGTAGCACATCAAGCGCCGTCGAAAAACTCGAAGTCGAGGCATGAATTCGGGCCAGCGCCTTCCGCGCCTCGAGCATCGCGGGATCGAGATCCAGGGCGCGCTCGATCTCCAACCGCGCCTCGCCGATCCGGTTCGTCTGCAGAAGCACCAGGCCGAGCGAAGCGTGCCCGTCGGCAGACAGGGGCTGAAGCGTCAAATACTTGTTGAATGCCTCCTCGGCTTTGGGAAGTTGTCCCGTGTGCGCGTAGCACATCCCCAGGGCAAAGTAGGCTTCGTAGAACTGAGGGGCCCTGCTGGCCAATTCCTCGTAGGCTGCAGCTGCCTCCACGTACTGCCCCCGCATGAAGAGGGGCTCGGCCTTGAACAGAAGGTCCCGGAGAACGCGGCTTTCCTGCTTCTGCTTTGCCTCGTCGGCATCGATCCGGGCCAGTTCGCTGGCGTATTTGTCCACCCCAACCTGATCCTTCTGAGCTCGTGCTATCCGGACTAGCAGGAGATAGGCGTCCTTGCGAGGCACAGGGAATTCGCTGATGGCCGCGAGCGCGTCAACCTTTGCGTTCTCTGGCTCCTTCAGGTTCTCATTGGACACCGCCCTGCCGTAGTGGGCTTCCGACGACCGCGCGTCGAGCTTCAGCGCTTCGGTGTAAGCCCTACGGCTCTTTTCCCAGTCGCGCTGCTCCTGGAGCGCCTTTCCATAGATCAGCCACACAACCGCGGGCTCGACCGCCTGCGGCAAGAGCGCCAGCGCCTGGTCGAACCGAGCCTTCGCTTCGTCCAATCTCCCGAGTTTGCTGTAGAAATACCCGAGGCTGGCCAGCGCTTGGGCGTCCTGCGGAGTTAGCTCAACGGCTTTCTCGAAGCATCGAAGCGCTTCTTCGTCCCGGCCCTTGACCAGGTAGAGGTTGCCCAGGTGCTGCCAGACAGCGGAGTCCCCGGGTGCCACCTTCGAGCACTGTTCCATGATCGCGAGCGCACGAGTCGTATCGTCGGCCACGACAGAATGTAATGTGGCGAGCACCGCCAGTGCCGGTGCGGAATCCGGGTGTTTGCGCAGGAACTCCTCCAACTCGAGCATGGCATCATAGGGCTGGTTCAAGTGAAAGAGGGCCCTGGCATGACCGACGGTAGCGGCTCCCAGTGTCTCGGGCGACTGTCGCGCCAGACGAAAATGCTCCTCGGCTGCCTTCCACTGTTGATTTCGTACGAAACACTCTGCCGCAGCGAGGTGTTCAGCCGGGGTCTTTGGCGTCGCGACCGTACACTCAGGTCCCGTCGCGGTGCTTTCAGTTTGTCGGATTGAATGGGCGGCGGGCGCCAACGGCAGGGCAGTGGCCGGGCCGCAGAAAACAACTGCCAGAACGAAGGCGATTCCTATCGGACCTACCGTCCGCCCCGCAATCGGGTCGCCGAGAGGAACAGAACCGCAAACGGAGCGTCTTTCGCGAAGTGCGCGGATTGTCCCCGGAAGCAACCAGCTCCGGGGCCGGGCGTCGCATGCGGGCCACAATCCGCGCACTCCGCCAAAACGCTTCGTCTGCGGTTCTGTGATGCTCGCCATTGACTGCATTGTGCTCCGGAGGTCGATCGTGTCCGACTTGGAAGTCGGGCCTACGGGACCCTGCCCGTCCCGCTCGCCGACCCGATTGTCCCAGATTCCGATACGTCCCGCAAAACAGAAAGAGCGGACAAACCGTCCGCTCTTTCTTTGCCCTGTCAGTCGCGACGTGTGCCGCGCTAGAAGGCGAACTTCATGGACATCTGGATACGCCTCGGGTCATTTCTGACACCGGTGATGTACCCAAACAGGCCGCTCTGCGGGTTGGTGTTGATATCGCCGAACCCGTGCATGTTGAACACGTTCTGCGCTTCCATTCGGAACTGGAGGTAGCGCTCGCCGTCGCTGAAGATCGGAAACCGCTTCATCAGCGACAGGTCGATCCGCGTGATCCCGGGATGGCGCACACCGTCGTAGCTGGTCATATGTCCCGGACCCCACGGATTGAAGCCGTAGCTCCTGGCAACCGGGTCATAGTAAAGCTTGGAGACGTCCAGAATACCCTTTCCGAGAGCCGGAGTGCTGCCTGGCGGAACGAAGACATCGCTCCAACCGGAGATCGAGGGGGTTTTCAGCTCTTGATCGGCCGCATCGGCCCAGGATACGCCAACGATTTCAATCGCCCGGACGTAAGCGTTCTGCAGCGTGCTCTGAGGCCAGACCAGCGGCCGGCCGGATCGCCACATCGCGTTGCCGGCGACGATCCATCCGCCGACGATTCCGTCCAGAACCGGATGAGCGCCGCTCAACCAGGGGCGATTCTTGCCAAACGGCAGCTCGACATCGAACGTGGTCGTCAGCCGATGCTTCTCATCCCAGATACTGGTCCCCCAGTTGTCCCGTGTGTCGTCCACGCTCTGCACCCACTTGCCGCCGCCTGAATAGAATTTGGCGTTCGGGTCGTTGTTGCCCGGGCCGCCCACGTCATCCTTCAGGTTCGACAAGGTGTAGTTGAACAGGAATGAAGCGCCGTGACTGAAGCGCTTGTCCGCGCGCAGATTCAACGCGTGGTACTTCGAGGTCCCGATGTTCCGTCCGGCCGTCGCCACGGTCCCGAAGAACGGATACTCGGTCATGAGGTTCCCGAGCGTGATCTCATCGTCGTCCGCCCACCTCGTCTGACCCGCCGCAAAGGGGATAGCGACCTCGGTGGAGTAGCGCCGCTTGTTGTCTCCGGTAAGGCCCCCCGTGAGAATGTCTTTCGGGACCCGGCTGATCATTTCGCGCCCAAGCAGGCCGATGCCGCGGTTGCCCGCGTAGGCGACCTCCACCACGAGGTTGCCCGGCAGCTCTTTCTGGACGCCGATGTTCCAGAACAGCTCGCGGCCCTGACGCATGCGACTGTCGATCGCCCCAAGGGAAGGCTGAGCCGTATTGCTGTGGTTGGCAAAAGCGGTGGTCCGCTGGAACTTGTTCAACGGAGTGTTCGGCCACGGATTATCGAAGGTGCTGGTCCAGTACTGATTCACCGCGTATTTCGGATCGTGGTCCGCCCAAACATCCGCCGTGCCGTCGGTCATGTTCCACTGGTCCGTGGTCCTGCCGAATGCATTCGGGTCTCCGGTGGTGGGCAGGTACATCATCGCGAACGAGGCGCGCACAACGGTCTTGTCGCTGACCGAGTAGGCGGCCCCAAGCCGGGGCGCGAACTGCCACGGGTGGTAGTCCGAGCTGAGGCGGGACGGATGCTCCGGTGTATTGACGAAGGCCAATCCACCGTTCGGAAGCCCGTTTTTCACCCATGCCGGAGGACGCGCCTTGATCGCAGCATTGTCCGACCTGGTCTGATCGGTCGCGCTGTCGCCGGTCGTCGGGAAATACTGGTCAATCAAGTTATTGAACGAGAAACCCGGCTTCAGAGAAACCGGCGTCGGCAGGTCTTTGTCCCAGACCACCAACTGATCAAACCGGTCGGTCGTCGGGGTCTCCATCTCCCACCGCACGCCGAAGTTCACGGTCAACTTGTTGTTGACCTTGAAATCGTCCATGAAGTACCCGGCATGGTAATTCATGTTCAGGGCGCGGGTGATGAAGCCTCTCAAAGTGCTGCGGCCGCTGATGCCCAGCATGAACGTCGGCCAGGCGTTCGCCTGCCCCTGGTCGGTCCACTCCTTGATCGCGCTCGTGACCGTCGTCGCGTTGCCGAGGACGTAGAACTGACCCGAGGGGGATTGGTACTGGTTGTCATACCATCGCCGGTGCTCATAGCCGAACTTAAGCGTGTGGCGGCTCATGATCTTCGAGAGGCTGAAGGCAGCCTCGAAAGCGGTCGATGGGTTGAATGTGAAATTGTCGTTGCCGATGTTCCCCTGGCCTCCCGAAGCGACAATGTACTGGGGCAGCGTGTTTGTTCCGCCCAACATCGCTTTCGTGATCGCATCGAAGGGAAGGTCGGAGTTGTCGAATTCCGGCGACAGCGTATTGCCGTTCCGAACCGGGTTGTAGTGGCCTCCCACACGGGCGTCCAGAACAGTCGTCGGGGACAAGGCGTAAACGTAGTTGATCGTCGTGCCCCATTGGCCGTCGAGGGCGGTCGAGGGCGACGGACTCGCCAGCCCATACCACGCCGTCTGCGTTCGGTCGTAGTTATTACGGGTGAACCGCCCGTAGATGCTCTGTTTCTCGGTCAGCACCTGATCAAGGCGGATGGAAAAGGCGTCGTTATCCTGACGCGTATTCCGCTGCCCCACGTAATTGCCGCACCAGGAACAGTTGGCATTGGCCTCCCGATTCGGCAGAGGGAAGTACTTCAGTAGAGCCGTCGCCATAGGATGAATCCGGTTGGACGGGACGTGCAGCCCGTCGCCGCCCATCGGGATCGTTCTGTACCAGTTGCCGGTTTCTGCATCGTACCGGTTGGGGTCGAGCAAGGTCGGCTCATAGATCGCGGGCGCGACGCCGTTGAACTGAGTGCCGGTGAAGTCCCCTGCCCTCATCTTCTCTGTGGGCGAGTCTCCCTGCACTAACTCCCCGCCCTGCCGGAAACGCAAGCCGTCGTAGTTGAAGAAGAAGAAGGTCTTCTTGCGCCCATCGTATATCTTGGGCAACCAAACCGGACCGCCTATCGCGAAACCGAACTGGTTCTGGTTGAAAACCGTCCGCTCGCCGCCCAACCGGTTCTGCTCCCATGAGTTGGCGTTGAGAATCGTGTTTTGGTTGTAGTCAAAGATTTGGCCGTGGTACTCGTTGGTGCCCGACTTGGTAACGACCGTCACGAGTCCGCCCGACACGCGGCCGTACTCGGCGGCTACCGGGTTGGTAATGACCTTGAATTCCCCAAACCCGTCCATGCTCGGCACGATACCGCCGATATTGTGGGCGCGACCGGTCACTGCGGAGATGCCGTCGACAAGGTAGTCGATGCTTTGATTACGGCCTCCGTTGATCCGCGTATCCTGCTCCTTATCATCCGCCCGCCCGCCGCTGCCCTGGACGTTGCCGGATAACACCAGCAACTGCAGGGGGTCGCGGTTCAGTTGAGGCAGGTTCTGGAGCATCGTGTTGGTAATGACCTCGCCGGTCTCCGTGTCTGCCTTACGCAGCAGGGGCGCTTCGCCGGTCACGTTGATCGTCTGGCTCACTTCGCCGACCGCCAGGGTGCAGTCCAGCGTGATCCGGTCGCCGACCTGAACCGTGAGACCTTCCCGTTGCAACGTACTGAAGCCGGTCATCGAAACCGTCAGGGTATACTTGCCCGGGATGAGGTTGGGCACGAGGTAGTCCCCCACGTCGTTGGTGATGGTCTGAGTCTTCACGTCGGTCTCGATGTTGGTCGCCATCACCTCGGCGCCCGGCAACACTCCGCCGGAAGCATCAGCGACCTTCCCGGCTATTGTTCCCAGACCGGTTTGCCCGTACCCGGCTGCCGTTACCGCCAGCAGCACCAGGCAGAGCGCAATCCATGTTCTCCGCATACAGTTCTCCCCTCTCTAACGAATTTGCCTCGCGCTTTGCAAGGACCAATTGATTGACGACCAAGACATGAAAGCGGATCGAAGGTGAATGGGCTCCTGATCCGGGCCACCATCATGGGATTTCTTCAAGAGCTGGTGCATGACCTTCCGTCTCTCCTTGCAATGCCCCATCACGCTTGGACTCAAAAACAGGAGCCTGGGATGCTCCGGAACTTATTCCTGTGCACTTCTCCGCATCAAGTTAATAACCGTTAGGATGCTTGCGGTGCCTGACTCCGGCCGCAAGACAGGTAAACAGGAGGCCGCAAACCATTGCCACGGGCGGGAATCCCCCCGATCCGACAACCGTTGTTAACCCTGTTATTAGCATTGGCGACTTCCTATCCGTCTGAGACAACGTCCCCTTTTTGGGCGTCCTCAACGCTGGCTCTCCGCGCTCCAAAGCCCCCGGTGGATGGCGGTGGGATTGCCGTCGGTACCTCTGACTCCAAAACCTCCCCGATATTCCCAGACCGCCCAATCGAAACCGTACCGGTCGCATTCCGCACGCACGCAGGCCATCCATCGAGCCGCGGACTCTTTGGGTGCAGCCTCGAATACCCCGAATTCATTGATGGCTACCTTGACCTTCTTCTGCCTCGCCCACTGAGCGAGGATGCCGAACTCGCTCTTCACAAAACTGCAGTCCAGGGAAATCCGATTGAAACGCAGCAGGTCCTGGCCTTCGACTCCTCGAGTGAAGTACTTGTCCAAATCGGTCAGGTACGTCGGAAACCTGACCGGCTTCTTGTACTTCTCGCCAATTTCCGTGTAGGTGGTCCCCTGGTGGGTGAAAATCAGCGGCTCGTAGTAGTGAAACACATAGATGATGTTGGGATCGTCGTAGACTCTGATGTACTTGGCGAACCTGAATTGCGACCAATTGTTACCCGTAACATAGAGCACTCGATCGGACGAAACCCGCCGAACCGCGCGAACGGCTCTCTCCATGAGGAGATTCACCGCATTTGAGTCCGAGGTGACCGCTTCGTTCAGCAGATCGAAGCGGAGTTGCCCGCCTTCAGACCTGTAATGCTCCGCGATTTGTCGCCAGAGGCTCGCATGCTTTTCCTGCAGTCGTGGGTCCGTGAAAAGTCGCTCGTCCAGAGCCCTCGGCAGGAAATTCGCACCTTCGAACTGGTGGCAGTCCAACACCACACCCAACCGGTTCTTCTTTGCCCACTGGAGAAGCGTGTCGGCCGGTCGCAGCGATTCCGCTTTCAGCTTGCCGTCCGGCCCAAGTACCCGGGTGGCATCAAACGGGAGCCTGACATGGTCATATCCATGACGGGCAATCCACTCGAGATCGCCTTCCCGTGTTGTAACGGCCCCGTTCACCACCCAGTCGGTTATGTTTACCCCTCGCTTGAAGGTCGGCTGCCAGCCATCTGGCGCCGGTCCAGCCGCCAGAGAGACAAACAGTAATGCGACTATCGAAACAAACCATTGCATCTTCGTCTCCAGTTCTGAAAACCTCCGCTCAGTTCCCAACCTGGCGTCTTAAGGCAGCGCAGGTTCGGCCGGGCGGTAACGTACCCTTCGAGGACTGACGACGACAAGCTACTAACGGTTAGGCCCTTGGACTGGAATTAAGGCCCGCCTAAGCCTTCGTGTGCGAGGGATCCGGCAGGCTCAGAAGCAGGAAAACCGCCCACCGGCAGACTGTTACATCCGTTAGTAGCATTGCCTAACGGTTAGTAGCTGCGGTGACGGGGGCCGGCACGCAGACAACCGGGTATACTCGTCCGGTCGTTTGCGGTCTTTTCTGTCGAGTCAACATCATGGATCGCCGTGCCAATGGGGGAGTCATGAACCGTATACGGAATACTATCCTTATCATCAGTGTCCTCTTATCCGCTCAGACCTATGGCCTGTCGGCCGCACCCGGCCCAATCAAGGTCAGTCCGACAGGGCGTCACTTTGTCGACCAGGACAACAAGCCTTTCTTCTGGCTAGGCGACACCGCGTGGCCTCTCCTGGTGCAGTATTCGCAGAGCCAGGCGGAAGCCTATCTGAAGACCCGTTCCGCTCAAGGATTTACGGTGATTCAGAGTGTCATCGCCTGGGGCCAGGGAAGCGGCATGGAGAAGAAGACTCCCCTGCCGAACCCGGAGGGACAAGAACTCTGGATCAACACCGACCCGGCAACGCCCAATGACGCGTTTTTCAAACACGTCGACTCCCTTGTTGCCTTCGCCGGGCGGCAAGGGCTTGTCATGGCGCTTTGGCCAACCTGGGGCTACTACGTCACCGAGGCCAAGACCATCAATATCGACAATGCTCGTGCTTACGGGCGCTGGCTCGGGAAGCGCTACGCAAACGTTCCGAACGTGATTTGGGTGAGCGGAGGGGATCGCGTGCCAGTCGGCTTCGAGGAAGTGTATCGGCAACTGGCTCTGGGGCTGCGGGAAGGCGACCGGGGAGCGCACCTGATCTCCTATCACGTCTGCGGCGGCCGGTCTTCTTCTCACTTCTTTCACCAGGAACCCTGGCTCGATTTCAACATGATCCAGACTTGGTGCGACTGGTTTCAGATCTACCCTATGGTCACCTCGGACGCACTACTGCAACCCGCCAAGCCCGTCGTCATGGCCGAAGGCGCCTACGAAAACGGCCCGGAATACCCCACAGGCCCGATCACGCCGCTGATTGTCCGCCGGCAGGCCTGGTGGACGGTTATGGCAGGCGGCTCGCACACTTATGGCCAGAACCAGATGTGGCGCATGGAACCCGGCTGGGAATCCACTTTCGAGACTCCGGGCGCGCTCCATGTCGCGTTGATGAAGAAGATACTGATGGGCCTCGAGTGGTGGGATCTGGTCCCGGACCAGGGAATACTTGCTTCCGGCGTCGGCAGCGAGAGAAGCTTGAACACCGCAATGCGATCCATCAAGGGGGATAGGGCGCTCGTGTACTTCTCGTCCCAGTGCGGCGCTTTCGTCAACGTGAGCCGAATCCCCACCCAAGGGGCCAAAGCGACCTGGATAAACCCGACTGATGGGACCAGAAGGGACGCCGGAACCTACCTTACGGGCAACCGTAACGGCAAGGCGTTCCCCGATAACCGTGTCGAGCATTTCGCGACCCCTGGCCACTGGGAAGACGCGCTGCTGTTGCTGGAGGCGGTTGAGTAAAAGACGGTTCACGGTTACACGGTTCAGGGTTGCACTGTTCACGGTCGGACGGTTCACGGTTCACCGGTTAGACGGTTCACGGTTGAAGGGTGGGGCGGAGTGAAGATCAAACAGTTCGAGGATATCGAAGCGTGGCAGCTGGCCAGAGTACTGACTCGGAAGATCTATGATCTGACAAGAAAGGAGTTCGCCCGCGATTTCGGCCTGAAGACCCAGATCCAGGAGGCGGCCGGCTCATCCATGCACAATATAGCGGAGGGCTTCGACTCGGGGACGAATGTGGAGTTCATGCGCTTTCTCAGGTATGCAAAGAGGTCCTGTACGGAAGTGCAGAGTGAGCTCTATCTGGCTCTAGACTTGGAGTATATTTCGGCCGCCGAGTTTCGCGACGCCTACGAACACGCGGGCCACACCCGCGCCGCAATTGGTGGCTTCATCAAATACCTGTCGGCCTGTTCACGAAAGCAACCGAAAGGAGGTCAAGGACCCCGCCCCTCCCAACCGTGAACCGTCTAACCCTTTAACCGTCTAACCCTGAACCGTCTAACCCTGAACCGTCTAACCCTGAACCTGTTCCCCCTGTCAAGAAACGGTCCGGCGTGCTAGGATCTGGCACCGGAGTTAAGACCGTTTATGACAAGCGAGATTTCGGCTGCGGAAATCCGCCAGGAAGTGGACAACATCGTCAGAAGCGATCATTTTCGAAATTCCGAGAAACTCTCCATCTTCCTTAGATATATCTGCACGAAGTACATTGAAGGCACCGCCGGGCAGTTGAACGAATACCTGTTGGGATTGGAGGTTTTCGAACGTAAGCCCGGGTTTTCGCCGTCGGAAGACTCCATCGTGCGGGTGCGCGCCCACGAATTGCGCCGCCGCCTGAAGGAGTACTACGCCGCGCAGGGACAGACGAGCCGGATCAGGATCACCCTGCCGAAGGGCCACTATGCTCCCGAGTTTGTCCGGGCGGACGATCTGGGGCAAGACGGGGGTTCCGCCGCGTTAGCCGATGAGGAACTCAGCCAGGCCAACCAAGCCTCTTCGCCAGCCGTTTCGAACCCGATGCCGGCCGGTCCCCAAACCCGGCGCCCGATGTCCGAGGCGGGGGAATCCTTTCACAGTCTGGAGAAAGCAAGGGAGCTCTATGCGTTTTACGGCGAGCTCCTCGGCAAGCTGAACGAGCGAGACCCGCAGCTGACGTTAATCAACCTGAGCAACCCGAAGGTGATGTTCAGTTTCGCCTGTGGTTCTCCGTCCCCTCCCGGTTACCTCGGGCGTCCTTCGGTGCCCATTACACCCGAGCTCGCCGCCCATCTCCCGGCCAATACCAACGACGTCGCGTTGCCGTTTGGCACCGGCAAGCCGCTCTATCACTTTCTGCATCCTACCGACGACGAATACACCGGAATGGGAGAAGCTGTCTGCGCCTTTCACCTGGGCCGGCTGCTGCAGATCCTGGATCGCCCGGTGCATATCACACAGGCGCGGTTCCTCACCTGGGACAAGGCCTCACGGGACAATCTCATCATTCTCGGCCTGCCGCTCATGAATGCCTGGGCCGACGCCAACCTCGCCGCGCCGAACTTCAGGTTTGTCTCCGCATCGTGGCGCAACACGCAGCCACAACCCGGGGAACAGGAGAGTTACGATTCCGAGCTCGAGAGCCGTCCGGGCCCGGCCGGCTTCACCGACTACGGGATCATCTTCATGCAGCCGCTGCCGAACGGCAATCGAGTGCTCCTTCTTGCCGCTGCCTCCAGTTACGGGACCCTTGGTCTGGGCGAGTTCTTCTGCAATCCGGACAGGATGCGCCCGGTCTACGAGGCGCTCAAGACGCGTGCCTCCAACAAACAGGTCCCCTCGACGTACGAAATTCTGATCAAGATAAGGATCCGTGACAACCTACCGATCGATACTTCGGTCGTCGCCTGCCGGTGAGCGGGTCAGGCGGTTAGGCAGCTCAGCGTTAACCGGACTTGTTATGGGCTGATGTCGTGCGGAGGGCGAGATCGAATGGAGCCGCGCACGAAAGCGAACGGCAGTGAGCGAGAGTAAGCGGACCACCAATCATTCGCTAAGTCGAGACACTTAATACGAAGCAGTGGAGCGAGTCGGGTGGTCCGCTTACTCTCGCTCGCTTCGCTCGCTGTCGTGCGCGGCTCCATTCGATCTCGCATCCACGCGAGGCTCGCCCTGTCCCATAGGCTGTTCACAGACACGTACACATTTTCAACACCCTCGCTGGGCGCCCGGCTCCGATCATGATTCCTCCGGGGTGTCGGGAGGAAATCCGGTTCAAGCTGGGACGATCAGGTGTTTCGTAGAGTGCAGACCGAGGATTGGCCCTTGCAAGAAGTGACTTCCCGTTCCAGAAGATGATCCAGGAGTTCGCGCAGAGGGACTGTCGCCAGACCGATGGCGGTATCGGCGCAACCATAGTAAATGTAGAGAACGCCATCCTTTACCACATTACCCGTCGGGAAGATCACGTTCGGGATGACCAGGCCGAACCGTTCGTAATATGCCTCCGGTTCCATGACGAAATCCCTTGTCCTCGCAATCACCCGCGAAGGATCGCTCAGATCCAGTAGCATGGCCCCAACTCGGTAGACCGAATACTCATCGACACCGTGGTACAAGAGAAGCCAACCGAACCCTGTACGGATCGGCGTCGCCGCCGCCCCGATCTTGCCCCCCTCCCAGGAAAACGCCGGGCTCGCCACGAGTTTTGGCGCGGTCCAAGCCTGAAGATCATCCGAATAGGAAATCCAGATTGACGGCCGATCCATCTCGCTTCCGACGCTTTGGCGGCAGATCGGTCGGCGGAGCAGAGCGAACTTTCCGCCGATCTTCTCCGGGAACAAGACGACGTCCCGGTCGTCGATATCCTTGGGCGTTACGAAGCAAAGGTGGCGAAAGTGAATCAGGTCCTCCGAGACTGCGATACCAGACTGGGTAATCATCGACCAGGCGCAGTCCTCCCATCCGGGGTAGGCCTGGGTGTAGTAATCAGGCACGCCTTGTCCGGTCGGCCAGCAGTCCATCGGATGCGGCTGCAGGGCATAGCACATATAGTAGAGGCCGTCGATCTTCACGACCCGGGCGTCCTGCACGCTGCCGTCGGGGTAACCGGCCATGGCGCTGGTGAACACCGGTTCCTCGACCAGATGAGAAAAATGGACACCGTCGTCGCTCACCAGCAATCCAATGCTGGTCAGGAACGGCCGCAACGAGCCGGCGGCCCTTTCATAGAGATAGAACTTCCCGTTTTCCACGATCGCGCCGGGATTGAAGACAGAAACATTACGCCAGGGGAAAAGCCCTGGCCGCACGATCGGGTTTTCTTCACACCGCTTGATATTCATCGCGTTACGAGTTAAGTGGTCGAATTTGCCATCGACGACGACCCGGCCGTTTCGGCTTCCCGGCGCGCGGCCAAATCCGATTGAATTGACTGCATGCGCTTTTCGTCCAGGGAATAAAACAGGACCAGGAGCGTGGCCAGAAAAGCCGGGATGGCCGGGATAAGACTGAACAGCGTCACGATTCCGGTCTGAGTCGCGACGCTTTGGACTTCGCCGGCGACGAACCCGTAGTAGGCCAGGAGCCAGCCGCCGACCGCCCCTCCGATCGCCCATCCCATCTTCTGCGCCATCGACGAGGCAGAGAACACCAGCCCCGTGGCCCGTCGCCCATGTTTCCACTCCGAATAATCTGCGATGTCGGCGTACATGGCCCAGATGACCGCCATGCTCGGTCCGTTCAGGAAGAGGCCGACGAACTGAAGCGCAAAGATCACGGTCAGCTGCTTGGGCGTGTAGAGAAAATAGCTGGCCGTCACGACGGTGATTGCGGCCATTGAGAAGAGGTACGTGTACTTCTTCCCCAGGTACTTGACGAAGTACTTGGTGCTCATTACTCCCAGGACGCTTCCGGCATACCCGAGCACGGTAAAGACAGCCATGAATTTCTTGGTGTCGAAGGAGTAGCTCTCTCCAAGGAAGGTGAAGACCTGTGGTCCAATGTAGTATTTGAAGTAGTAGACGGTCGCGGCGACACGCAGAGAGGCGTAGACAAGGGTGCAGATCCCGATGACGCACAGGAGCAGCCATGGGATATTCGTGACCAGGTCGGTGACGTCCTTCCTGAAGCTCGTCCGTTGCTGCCTGGGCGGCTGGATGCGTTCCCGGGTAAGCGAGAAGGTCCCAAAGAACAAGATGATTGCGATCGCGCCAAAAACGGCCAACGTCAACTGCCAGCCGAGTTGAGCATTGCCCCTTCCCAGGTACTCGACCAGGTAGAGAGCCACGGCCTGGACGGTCAAACTGCCTCCGAAGGCGAAGCTCAACTTATACGAAGCCAGGCTGGTCCGCTCCAATGGATCCGAGGCGATCACCCCCAGCAAAGCACCGTAAGGAATATTGATTGCCGTGTAGAGCAGCATCAATAGCGAGTAAGTGACATAGGCGTAGACGATCTTGCCGGTAAGGCCCAATTCTGGTGTGGTGAATGTGGCGACTCCCATGATCGCCAGGGGCAGGCTCATCCAGACGAGATAGGGGCGGAAATGCCCCCAGCGGGAGTGAGTCCGATCGGCGATCATTCCCATCAGCGGGTCGATAATTGCGTCACCGATCCGAGTTACAGCCAGCATCGTCCCCACAATGGCAGCCGGCAGACCGTACACGTCGGTGTAAAAGAAAAGCAGGTAAGCGGAAAAGGTCTGCCAATAGAAGCACGAGGCGCCATCCCCGAGTCCGTAGCCGACCTTTTCGAGGAATCGCACCTTGCAGGTTGCCTGTTTTCCGTTATCAAGCGCTGACTGCATTCCACTCCCCTAGCCGCCCGCCAAGATCGCAAGTCGGGCAGGATGAAACAAGTTAATAACAGTTAAGGCGGGCGAGCGACGCCGCCACCGGAGCAAGTGACTCATGAAGCAAAATGGTTGACTCGTGTTAATAGAAGCCAAGGCAATTCGTCTCACAGTCGTATGGACAGCCTACTCTCCGATATTCGCTATGCGGCTCGCTCTCTTTGGAAAATCAAAGGCTCGACAGCGATCGCCTTGATGATGCTTTCGGGTGGCATTACGCTCGTGACAGCCGCCTTCGCCGTCGTTAACTTGTTTGTGACCAAACCCCTACCCTTTCCCGAGCCGACCAGCCTAATCTGGCTCACCCCCTATGACGGCGCGTCACATAGCTACGCCGCCGCGAGCCTTGAGGACATCGAATACTGGCGCCAAGCCAAGTCATTGGACTCCGTCGGAGCGTCGCGACTGCGCCAGTTCAGCCTGTCGGGCACCGCGGCGCGGGGCGCCGAAGTGACCGCGGGTCTTTTCGAGACGCTCGGGATAGAGCCAATCCACGGGCGATTGTTCGTTACCGAAGATTTTCGGCCCGATTCAACGCGGGTGGTGGTTCTCGGAGAGAAGTCATGGGAGAAGAGTTTCGGAGCGGATCCGGGCATCGTAGGTCGTGAAATCCTGCTTGAGGGCGAAACGTTTGTCGTCGTGGGAGTATTGCCCCGCATTTTCCGCTCACAATATGCCTCCTATGAGCTGTGGACGCCGCTCCGGATGGCGCCGGAACACCGGTCGGAGCGCTCGCTCACTGCCATCGGCCGCATGAAAAAAGGCGTGCTGCTGGCCGGCTGTCAGGCCGAGATGCAGGTGCTCTCCGGACGTCTTGCCGCATCTGATCCCGGATCGCATTCAGGCTGGGAAACCCGGGTTGGGCTGATGGCCGGAATGATGTCCGGGGCGCTGACCTTGTATTCGGTCCTGCTGGCGATCGTGATTCTTGTCCTGCTGGTCGTCTGCGCCAACCTGGCGGGCCTGCAGTTGGCTCGGGCGGCAGCCTGCCAGAAGGATATCGCGGTGCGTTTTGCGCTGGGTGCAACGCGACTTCGCGTCGTCCGTCAGGTCTTGGTTGAAGCCGCGCTCGTCGGAGTGACAAGCGGCGTCCTGGCATTTCTGCTCACCGCCTGGGTGCGTCAAATCCTGCTCGGCACGGTGCCTCAACTCCGGGAACTGGAGCTAGACCTGCGAATCTTCGGGTTCGCCCTGGTGGTCTCCGCGCTGAGCGGGCTCCTGTTCGGACTGGCCCCAGCACTCGTCCTCTCGAGAACCCGCCTGTCGGAGGTTATGAAGGCTGGCTCACCGGGCGGTGGCGGATCACGCTCCCGCCTGAGATCCATCCTGGTCGTTGGGGAAATCGCGGCCGCAGTGACACTGCTGGCCGGAGTGGGACTCTTGATTCGGAGTTTTGTCAGTTTCCAGCAGGCAGACCCAGGGTTTTCCGTGAACAATCTTCTGACCGCAAGCGTCTCCCTGCCGGATTCTCGTTACCGGGATGGCGCCAGTCGAACCCGGTTCTACCGCGAAGTGCTGATGCGGGTAGAGCAACTGCCTGGGGTCACTGCTGCCGGCGCGACCAGCGAGCTGCCCCTGACCGGAGGGATCAAGACCTTGCGGTTGCGCGGTCAAGGAGCGAAGGAATTCCAGTCGGTGGGCGGGCGGGTGCAGATGATCTCGCCCGGCTACCTCAGCGTCATTGGTGTTCCCGTGTATCAGGGACGGGCGCTTTCCGAAGAGGATGGCGCCGGCGGCTTTCCGGTTGCCATCGTCAACAGGAAGCTGAGCGACACTCTGTGGTCAGGGGAGACGGCACCGGGCAAGTACCTGGAGATCGAAGGCCAGAAGCCGATGCTGATAGTCGGCGTTGTAGACAACGCGAAACAAGATCTGACCTCTCCGGCGTTTGCCGAAGTGATGATTCCGTATGCCCAGGCGCCTCCATCGATGATGTCGCTGGTTGTCCGAACGGCCGGGGATCCCGAGTCCGGCTCGATCATCAGCGGATTGCGGGATGAAGTTCGGAAGATGGACTCGCTGCTGGCGGTCGCGTCCATCCAATCGATGGAAGACATTATTGACGGCTACTTCCCGCTGGCGGTCGTCCTGGGCATCGCCTCCTTTGCTGCCGTCGCCCTTGCTCTTGCGGCACTGGGGCTCTACGGAGTCATCTCGCACGTGGTCGCCCTTCGGTCGCGGGAAATCGGAATCCGCATGGCGCTTGGCGCGACGAGGATGGGCATATCACGGTTGATCCTGCAAGACGGTTTACGTCTGGCTGTGATTGGTCTGTCCCTTGGTCTCGTTTGTGGGATCGCGCTGGGAAGGCTGTTGTCCGGGTTCCTGTTTGGCGTCCCCCGCTTCGACCCGGCGATTCTCAGTAGCATAGCAACCCTGGCCCTGCTGGTCTCCCTGCTCGCACTTCTGATCCCGGCGAACCGCGCAGGCAAGCTCGAGCCAGTCCGCATCCTTCGCGGGGAATAGGGCGGCTGGTTATCGGCGGATGGCGTACGGACGCGAGATCGCAAGGAGCCGCGCACGGAAGAGGGTG
Organism: uncultured Acidobacteriota bacterium; assembly: GCA_964421755.1. GTDB lineage: Bacteria > Acidobacteriota > UBA6911 > RPQK01 > RPQK01 > CAVUUN01. The sequence goes on along the minus strand of CAYQYP010000597.1, from coordinate 516 downwards.
TCGAAAGTCCCCGAATGCATCCCTCCGCTAAGCCTGGATGGAGCGTAATCGCGATCGCAAGCCGCGCACGAAGCGAGGCTATTGAAAATGTTGCCTTACGTGATATTTCCGTCAAGCGGATTGCCGGAATGACCCCAACGGGGTCACGTAGCAAAGCCCAGGGTTGCCCGCGTTGTGTGCGGGAAACCCTGGGTAGGGTGTGCGTACGCATCCAACCCTGAAAGGGTTGCGTAGTGCGGTACGCAACCCTTTCAGGGTTGGATCCTTCCCGCCGTCAACCCGGGGTTTCCCGCACACAACGCGGGCAACCCCGGGCTTTGCTACGCAACGCCTTCGGCGTTGAAAACTGTCAATAAGCCGCCGGTTGAACGCGCTTTCCAACCTTTTTCTACACCCTCGCAGCGAGCGCAGCGAGCGAGAGTGAGCCGACCACCTGACTAGCCCGATGGGTGATCCTAAGTGTGGGGCTTGATTGGTGGTCCGCTTACTCTCGCTCGCTTCGCTCGCTTCGAGGGT
>CAYQYP010000596.1:0-1941 GCA_964421755.1 uncultured Acidobacteriota bacterium | reverse complement strand
GGCAATCTTCCAATACGCGTCGACACGCAAATAAGCGGCAAGGTGATGGCTTTTGCGATCTTGATCACCGTCGCCGCAGGCTTCCTCGCAGGCCTTTCACCCGCGCTGCACGCGATGCGGACAAACGTGAACGAAAGCCTGAGGGAGGGAGGCAGGAGCGGGACTTCCAGCCGGCAATCACTCCGAATCAGAAGTCTCTTCGTGGTTTCCGAAGTCGCCCTGGCCTTTGTCGCGCTCGTCGGGGCAGGCCTTTTTGTGACGAGTTTCCGGTCAGCATCCGCAGTAAATCCCGGTTTTGACGCCAGGAATGTCGTAATTGCGCAGATCCCGTTCTCGACCAACGGCTATACCGACGAGCAACGCAGCGACTTCTGCGAAAAACTGCGTGCTGGCCTCGAAGCTCGTCCGGGTATCCTGGCTGTCAGTTACGCCGACACGGTTCCCCTTGGATTCGGTAGCGGTGGGGAAAGGGACGTTGAGGTCGAGGGCTACGTGCCAGCTCGAAACGAGCTCATGACGTTTGGCCGCAGCCTGGTCGCTCCAGGCTACTTCGGGTTGATGCGCATACCTCTTCTTGCAGGCCGTGATTTTTCCGAACGGGACAGGGTCGACGGAAAACCGGCAATAATCGTCAGCGAGGCCTTCGCCAAACGTTTTTACGGCGCTCAGAATCCCATTGGCCGCCGAGTTCGGATCGGCAGCGCCTGGAACGAAATCGTCGGCCTGGTCAAGGACAGCAAATGCTACAGGTTGGATGAAGAACCTCGGCCTTACTTCTTTGAACCACTCCGGCGCGGCGCTGTGCCTGCCGGAATCAACTTTTACCTGCGCACCGGCCTTGATCCCGGACAAACCAACGCGGTCGTCCGGCGGGAAGTGGCCGCGATCGACCCGGAGATCTACTCGCAAACGATCCTCCTGTCCGATTACATCATGGGGCCCCTCTTTCCTCAGAAAATCGCCGCAGTCATGCTGACCGCTTTGAGCGCCATCGCTCTGATCCTGGCGGCGGTCGGGCTCTATTCCATGATGGCCTACGCGGTGGGCGAACGAACCCATGAGATTGGGATTCGTGTGGCAGTTGGCGCGAATTCAACGAGAGTGCTGGTGATGGTTATCCAAAAGGCGATGCTGATGGCCGGAGCAGGCGTCCTGGCCGGCCTGGCCGTTGCCTCGGCAGGTGCGAACCTCGTTGCCAGCCTGCTGATTGGCGTCAGTGCCACCGAACCGCGGGTATTCGTGGGGGCGGCTCTGTTCCTCGTCCTGATTGCGCTCCTGGCTGCCTCACTTCCCGCCTACCGTGCGACCCGGGTTAACCCAATAATCGCCTTGCGGCACGAGTAGGACGCTTGGAGTCAAGGTCTGCCGGCCGCGGCCTTTAAAAACGGGTCAGAGGTGGTTGACCCCTCAGCAGCGCCCTCCGTGGCACAATGCTCCTTTCTGGAGTGCGGCGGCAGAAGGAATCCGATGCCGTACCAGGATTCCTGGCGACGCCGCTTTCCCCTATGCACCATTATGAGTACCCGAGTAGCCCCAAAACCCAGGATCTTGCACAGGGGAAAGCGGCGTCGTCAGGAGTCCTCCCAATAAAGGGATAGACGGCGAGTCCCCAGCGGAGGGCGAGATCGAATGGAGCCGCGCACGACATCAGCCCATAACAAGTCGTCAATACCTGCGCGCCGAACGCGCTTCTGCGACCTTATGCAACACCTCGCTACGAGGGTGTTGAAAATGTTCACCTGTTTGTCATATCCCCGGAGGGGATTGCCGAATGACCCCAACGGGGTCACGTAGCAGCGGGCCCCCCCGGGCTTTGCTACGTGACCCCGTTGGGGGTCATTGAGCACTTATGCAACACCCTCGCTGGGTGCGATTTCTTTCTCATGAGGTGTCAACCATGTTCCGAAAACTTCTGATGACGATCCCTCTGCTGCCCTTTCT